>CAYVBE010000070.1:0-17872 GCA_964448935.1 uncultured candidatus Brocadiaceae bacterium | reverse complement strand
TGGTTTTCGTATCTGCGTTAATCCGCCGTTATCTGCGGCTAACGTCAAATCGGAGGTGCGGGTCACCCAGGTTCCCGACATCTCTTTCAGCGAGCGCCCTCCCCTCGCATGTGCCGGCTCAGCGTTTGCGCCGCCGGGCGCTTTTCATTATAGTGGCCACCCTGGGGGAAGGCGGTCGCCTTCTGCATCCTCGGGACATCATTTCTACGTGGAGGTTTTGTGATGGTCAGCAGGATAATCGTCGGCGAATCCGGGGGGCCCACCCCGGTCATTGACTGGGAAGTCGCGGGCATCATTGATGCCGCTCAGAACGCGGGCATCGAGATATACGGCATGATCAACGGCCTGGAGGGGCTGCTCAACGCAAATATTGACGGCAACATCGTGGACCTGACGAACATGGACCCGATGTCATTCGTCTTCAACGGCCCCGGCGCCGGGCTGCAGACGACACGCATCAAGCCGAAGGAGAAACAGTACAAGAAGATCGCCGAAAACCTCCAGGCGCTCGGCTGCGACGGGGTCATCTACATCGGCGGCAACGACAGCGCCGATCAGCTCCTCGGCCTGACCCAGGTGGCCGACGTGGCGGCCATCCACGCCATCAAGACCGTGGACAACGACCTGCCGGCCACGCACCACTGCCCCGGCTGGGGGTCAGCATCGCTCTACAACGCCACGGCGCTGCGCAACGTGCACAGCGACTTCTCCTCCTACCGCGTGAAGGCCAACTTCCGCAGGGAGGACGGCAGCATCTTCCAGGGCTTCGACATCGCCCCGGTGGTGGTCTACCAGGTGATGGGCCGCAAGGCCGGCTGGCTGGCGCACGCGACGGCGTTCGCGCGCGTAGATCCCAAGGGCGACATGACGCCCGACGCGCCGCCGCAGATCGTCATGTGCAAAGAGGTGAAGTTCGATAAGCAGGAGTTTCTGGACAAGGTGTCCGACTCGCTGGGTCGCGTCGGCGAAGCCGTGATCGTGGTGCAGGAGGACCTGACCGACAAGGACACCGGCAAGAGCATCGCAGAGGTCTACGGCACCGAGGTCATCCGGGACGCCCACGGCAACATCCAGCACGGGCGCGCCGCTTCCTTCTCGCCGGCCACCTTCCTGACCCAGCTCGTCGAGTCCGAACTCAAGGTCGAGGCCGTGCCGGGCAAGGTGAAGGACTGCACGCTCAACCCGCAGCACATCCAGCGTAGCTGCATGATGAGCGAGATTGACGCCTCGGAGGCATACCGCGTGGGCTACGCCAGCGTGCAGGCCATGACCGACGGCGAGACGAAGAAGTCGGTCGTGCTGCAGCCCAACGGCGCCACCATGGGCACGGAGTTGACCGACCTGTCCAACATCGCCGCCAAGGAGCGCAAGGTGCCGATGGAATACATCAACGGCATCCAGGGACCGACCCAGGAGTTCATTGACGAGTTCATCGCCACCATCGGCGGTCCCGTGGCGCTGCCGCAGCACTCGAAGATGAAATTCCGCGCCGTCCCGGTCCCCGACGCCATCAAGGACAACCCCTACGTCAAGGAGTGACGCACTCGGGGACGACGCCCCATGGTCAAAGTGCAGGCTCTGCATGAGGGAATAGCGGCCGGCCGCCGGGTGCCCTTCTCGTTCACCATCGGCGGCCGGCCCGCTAAGCTGTCCGTAATCGCCACCCGTGATGAAACGCTCATCGCCTACGAGCAGGCCGACTTGCCTCTGACCGCGTGGCTCACCTGTCGGTCGGATCCCGAACGCGGAATGCTTACGCTCCAGCCGCGCCTGTTCGCCGCGGATCGGCTGAATCAGAAGATCAGCGACGTCAAGGTGCTTGACCTGGAGGTCCAGACGGACGCTGCGACACCGGATCTGCGGGGTATGACCGGCGGGTTCGTGGACTACGCCGAAGGCATGCCCTTCCCCCCAAACGGCCTGAAGCCCTGGGTCCAGCGACTGGAACCGGACAAAACCTTCGCCCTGGACTCCGACGGCTGCGGCAAGTCTTCCAGCTCGCAGGTGCCCATCTGGATCCTGCACGGAGACGGAGGCGGCATCTGGTTCGGCCCGGAGTGGTCCGGGTGCTGGGACCTGTCCGTGGCGCGCCGGGGCGAGAGCGTACACATCGAGGTCGGGCTGCCCTTCCTCGACTTCCGGATGCTTCAGGGCGAGGAGATTGAGCTGCCTGCGGTGACTATCGGGACTTACCGCGGAACGGCGGAGGATGGGCATAACACGTTGCGGCGGGTCCTGCGCGAGACATTCGTGCCGCCCGTGGACGGCGAGGAACCTTGCCCCACCGTGGTCTTCCAGGGCCTCGGTGGCATGGAGGCATACCAGGACGGGGAGGGCCTGCGCGCCGAGGCCGATGCGGCGGCGGAGATCGGCGTGGAGGTGTTCGTGCTGAACGGCGGCTGGTACCAGAGTCCCACACGACCCTACCCCGACGGAGAGGCGCCGGAGGGCGTCGCCGAGCATTCGGAGCGCAACCAGACCTGGTTCGAGACCCTGGGCGACTACACGTCCCACCCCGAACGGCTGCCCGAAGGCGTCGGAGAGTTCGGCGAGCACGTCCGCGACAAAGGGATGAAACTCGGCCTCTGGTTCGACCCGCGCATCAACCCCCGCGCAGACGCCTTCGAGGAGCACCGGGACATCCTGCTGCCGCCGGACGATTCCATGATGCAGCCTGGCAAGCCCTTCTCGGCGCGGGACTTCTGGGGCTCCCACCTGGTGGACCTCGGGCGGCAGGAGGGTCAGAATTACCTGTTCGAGCTGATGGACCGGTTCGCCGGCGGGTACGGCGCCGAGTGGATATGGCTCGACATGAACGCATATCCACGCGACCTCTATTGGAACGCGCTGGAGCCCGAGGACCGCCGCGGGCTGATGGAGCTGCGCTACTACCGGGGCCTCTACGCCGCGCTGGACCGGTTCCGGTCGGCGCACCCCGGCGTGCGCATCGAGTCCTGCGCCAACGGCGGCATGGTCATTGATCTGGGCATGATCCGGCGGTCGCACTCCATCTGGATCAACGATTACGTGGCCTTCGATGGCATCGGCCAGGCGACCGATATGGACATCACGCGCAACTACCGGAGCGGCGCCAACCACTTCCTGCCGACCGCCCTCGTGCAGAGTTCGCTCTACATCCCGAAGAGCGTGCGAGAGAGCGACGAGACCTTTGGCGAGCACAATTACCTGAGCCACTTCGCCGGCACCATGACCCTCGGCCAGGGCCTCTGCCACTGGAAGCCGGCCGACATCGCGGAGGCCGCCCGCTGCGTGGGACGGTTCAAGGAGATACGGCATTACCTGCGAGGTGACTACTACGAGCTGTTTCCGCTGCCCGCAAGCAAGGACGCGTGGGACGGCTGGCAGTTCCACGAGCCGGAGACCGACCGCGGAGTCCTGATGCTCTTCCGGCTGCCCGATTCGGAGCGAGCGACCGAGACCATCCGGCTGCACGGCCTGCCCGAAGACGCCGGAGTACGGTTCAGCGTCCGCCTCGGATCGGCCGAATTGACGCACCGGAGCGGGGGCGAGACGGAGGTCACGCTGCCCGGACGGGCGGCACTCATCCGATACAGAATCACCTGACGCTAACCTCGGCTTTCGACAAAACCTGGCGCGCAAATCCTGGGGTCACGTCCGAAAGAGAGGGCAGAGCCCCGCGACGGGCAATTCAATGGCGGGAGATCGACGGTCCACGTTACGGTTGAATCGCCCGCCGTACGGCGGGCTCCGGGTATTTTTGGACTTTTCCCAGGACTCCCTGCGGTCGCCCTGGGCTAACCTTGAGGCGCCCGCCGCACGGCGGGCTAACGGCACGGCAGCGCGCCGGTGTTCAGGTCGTTAAGTTGTCAGGCCCGCAGGGCCGTCTCAAAGTTAGCCCAGGGTGGAGGCGTCGGAGACGCCGCAGCCCTGGGGAAAGAGGCCAACAAACACGACAGAGCCCCGGCAGGGGCGACTCAACGGCGGCCCGCAAGAAAGCCCGCGCAACGCCTGGCTCGCCCGCCCTGCGGCGGGCTGAAGCCCGCAAGTGGGTTGAAAGCGGCACCGCGGAGGTCCACTTAAGTCGGCGTTTTCGTCTGAGAATCCTTCGGAGGGTCTCCGTAAGCAACTGTCCCTTGCCAAAGACGTGGAAAGTCGAGCTGACAACCGTCACCCGCTCTGCAGCCACGCCTCGCCGAAGATGTCCACCTCGGCCTCAGGGCAGGTGAAGCGGATGTCCACCTGGCCCGCACTCGCCAGGCGACCCAGCGGATAGAGGCCCGTCACCCAGGAGCAGCCCGCCCAGACGGGCACGTCCGGCACCAGCCTGCGCGGCGCGACCGACTGCCCCTCGGCCTCGACTTCGATCTGCAGCGCCTCCGGCAGGGGCACTCCGCGCGCCGTTCGCTGCCGGTGGGCGCCCCCATCCTGGCTCAGGCGGAAGGAGAGCCGGAGGGTGTCGAACCGATCTTCCGCCTCAGCCAGCAAGTTTTCGCCGGAGATTCGACAGGTCAGGCCACGCTCATGCGGCTGAAACTCCAGGGCCAGGCGCTCCGCGTCCTGTGGAACCGGATCGGCGCTCACGTCCGTGCCCAGCCGGCATTCGTCCGCTGCCTTGCGTCCGAGACCGATCAGCGCCATCTGCTCCGGAGCCAGCAGAACCGACAGGCAGTCCGGTTCCACTTTCAGTTCCGGCTCATAGCCTTCGTCGTGGAACAGCACCGCCGCCCGGTCCGCCGTTAGCTCCGACAGCCGCACTCGCGCGGGTTCGGCGGACATGTTCAACAGGGTCAGAAGGCCGTCCTCGCCGTCCCGGGTGAGGAAGCCATGCCACGGCGCCTGACACGGCACACCGCCCAGCAGTTCGGTTGCCGCAGCTCGACGAAAGAGGTCGAAGAACAGTCCCCTGGCCCTTTTCAGAAACTCAATGTCCCCGTCATCCAGCAGCCCCACGTCGCCATAAAAGTGCGCCTTGCATCCGCCGCGGGCCAGCGAACGGATCCACGCACCCCGCCAACCACGCTTGCCGAAGTAGAAGATGGTGTTCGTCCCGCCCACCATGCAGCCATGGTCGTCTATGTGATCCAGCGGGATGCCGCTGTGGTGGAACTTATGCACCATGTGGTCCTGGTAGGCGTTGACGGCCCGCCGCAGCGACCCGCAGGGGATGTCCGCAGGGCGGGGATCGCCGCTGTAGAGCCAGTCAATCACGTCCAGCCAGTGCGGTTCGATGCCCGGCACCAGCCGGTCCGTGGTGGTGCTCAGGTAGCCCTTCGCATAGGCAAAACCGTTGTAAGCCAGGATGAGGAGGTCGGGGAACTCCTCGCGCACCCTTGCGCAGATGCGGCGGAAGGCATCCACGTTTCGGCGATAGACCTCGCCGGCGCACAGGTGGCGGTAGCGCTCCGTGACGGCCAGGAAATCGGCGAAGTCGAACTTGAAGAGCCGCACGCCCCACTCGCGGCAGGCGTGGAGCATCGCGTCCCGCAACCCGTCCGCGTAGGGACCGTCGAACAGGCAGTGGCTCCACCCGTTGCGCGCGTTCAGGCTCGCCGTCCAGGGCTGCCAGCCGTGTTCGGCCTCCCCGTCCTCCCAGGGACGCCACCCGGCGACGGCCGCGCCCGTGGTGTCCAGCCACAGGCCGGGTTTCAGCCCCATCTCCTGCATGCGGCGGCAGGCCGGGCCGAAGCCGTTCGGCCACATCTCGGGGTCGAAAGCGGTGTAATCCCCGGGCTGTTTGAACCAGAAACAATCGAGCAGGTAATAGTCAAAGGTGACCCCATGGTCCCGCTTCCAGCGCTCCAGCACGTCCAGCACGCCCATCGTCAACTCTTCACTCAGGCGCACGTCATCGCCCAACTCGTCGTGCAGCGCCCAATCGCAGTAGATCGAAACCGGCTCCCTCACCGTTCCCTCCCTCCACGAAAGCAGAAAGGGACGACGGGAAACCCCGCCGTCCCTCCTTGAATGTTCGCATCCCGTATGGTCCCTGGGGTCAGACCGCCACGACCTCCTTGACCTCCGGGATTTCCTTTTTCAGCCGGGCTTCGACGCCCTGGCGGATGGTGATGGTGGCCATGGGGCAGCCCTTGCAGGCGCCCTGCAGCTCGACCTTCACGGTGCCGTCCTCTTCGACCTCGATCAGCTTGATGTCGCCTCCGTGGGCCTGCAGTGAGCCCCGGAGGTCGTCAATGACGCGTCCCACCTCTGTTTCGTCAACCACGGTCCATCTCCGTTGTGCAGTTGGAGAAGTTATTCGCTTTCCACTTCGATGGTCCTGCCCTGCTCCGGCAGAGCCTTCTTCAGCCGGACGGTCAGCACCCCTTCCCTGAGCGTGGCGACCACATCCGCCTCGTCGTCCACGCCGGCGGGCAGTTTCACCTCGCGGCAGAACTCGCCCCCGCAACGCTCGCACAGGCGGCAGTCGTAGTCCTCGTACTTATCCAGGTCCAATTTCCCGGAGATGATCAGCACGTTCTGAAGCAGGCTCACGTCCAGGTCCTCGCGCGCAACGCCGGCCACTTCCGCCCGCACGACCACCTCGTCCGGCCCGTCGTAAACGTTGACCGGCGGGTAGCCGCCGCGCACGATGTTTCCTATGCCGGGCATCTTGCCCAGCGCGCCGTCAATCGCATCCCCCACCTCCGCCAGTTGTCTGCGCATCTGCTTCCAGGTGTCCTTGTGCTCCATGACGATACCTCCAGATTCCCCCTGGACTGGTCTACACTCTACTTACTCATTATAACGCCTGCGGCCGGGCAGCGAAACGGACTCCGATCGTGCGCCCCGGCTCCTCGACATCGGGCCGCGTCACTCGCCGGCTTCGCGCCTGCGGCGGACGATCTCCTCGGCCAGCGAGGCGGGCACGGGCTCGTAATGCTCGAACCTCAGGTCGAAGCTCGCCCGTCCGCTTGTGATGCCGCGCAGCTCCGTGGCGTAGCCGAAGGTCTCGGCCAGCGGGATCATGCAGCGGAGCACCTGCCCGCTGCCCCGCGACTCGGACCCCTCTATGCGGCCGCGGCGGCTGCAGACGCTGCTGGCCACGGGACCGCTGTATTCTGCCGGCGTCATGATATTCATCGAGCAGACCGGCTCCAGCAACTGCGGCGCGGCCCGGTTGAAACCCATCCGGAACGCGGCTTTCGCGCAGGTGCGGAAGGCCATCTCCGAGGAGTCCACGTCGTGCGACGAGCCGTCCACCAGGTGCACGGCGACGTCCACCACCGGCGAGTCGGCGTAGCAGCCCTCCGCCATGGCGTCCACCACTCCGCGCTCGACGGCGGGGATATAGTCTCTGGGCACGGCGCCGCCGCGCACGTCGTTGATGAACTCGAAACCCTCGCCGGGCTCCAGCGGCTCCAGCACCAGCTCCACGTGGGCGTACTGGCCACGTCCGCCGGTCTGCTTGACGTGCTTGTATTCGATCTCGGCCTTGCGCGTGATCGTCTCCCGGTAGGCGACCGACGGCGAACCGACGGTCGGGGCCACGCCGAACTCGCGCCTCAGACGCTCGATCAGCACCTCCAGGTGCAGCTCGCCCATGCCGCTGATGACGGTTTCATCCGTCTCCGGGTCGTGGTTGACGGTGAAGGTCGGGTCCTCGTCCGAAAGCCGCCGCAGGGCGTTGCCCAGCTTGTCTTTCTCCGCCCGAGAGTCCATGCTGACGCTCACCGACAGCACGGGCGCGGGGAACTCGATGGCCTCCAGCACCACGGGGTTCTCCGGGTCGCACAGCGTGTCGCCGGTCGTGGTGTCGGACAGGCCGACCGCCACGCCGATCTCGCCGCAGGTCAGCCGCTCGCGGTTCTCCGCGTGGTCGGCGTGCATCAGCATCAGCCGGGAGACGCGCTGCTTGCTGTCCTGCGTGGCGTTATACACGTAAGAGCCCTTCTCGAGCTCGCCGGAGTAGACGCGCACGTAGGTCATCTTGCCCATGTGGCGGTCGGTGACCACCTTGAAGGCCAGCGCCGCCAGGCTGCCGTCCGGGGAGGGATGGTGCTCGACCATCTCGTCTTCCTCGCGGAAGCCGATCACGGGCGGCAGGTCCATCGGCGAGGGCAGGTAATCCACCACGGCGTCCATCAGCCGCTGCACACCCTTGTTCTTCAGCGCAGAGCCACAGAACACCGGCACGATGTCGCCGGCCAGGGTGGCCTTGCGGATGGCGCGGCGCAGGTCGGCGGCTTCGACGTGCTCGTCCATGCAGAACTGCTCGAAGACCTCCTCGTCCGACTCGCCGGCCCTGCCCAGCAGCACGCGCCTCCAGCGCCCGAACCACTCGGACAGGTGCTCGGGCACGGGCTCCTCGTGGTAGGTGGCGCCCAGCGTCTCGTCGCTGTAATAGACGGCCTTCTCGTCCACCAGGTCCAGAATGCCCACAAACTGCTCGTCCTCATACAGCGGCAGCACGGCCGGCACGGGCTCGGCGTCCAGGCGCTCCTCCATCTCGGCGACCACGCGCTCGAAGTCGGCGCCTATCCGGTCCATCTTGTTGACGAACGCGATGGCGGGGATGTCGTATTTTTCGGCCTGCCGCCAGACCACCTCAGACTGCGGCTCGACGCCTCCCACACCGCAGAACAGCGCGATAACGCCGTCCAGAACGCGCAGGGACCGCTCCACCTCCACGGTGAAGTCCACGTGGCCCGGCGTGTCAATCAGGTTGATGCGGTGGTCGCGCCAATGCGTGGTGGTGGCGGCGCTGACGATGGTGATGCCCCGCTCGCGCTCCTGGTCCATCCAGTCCATGGTGGCATCGCCTTCGTCCACGCTCCCCATGCGATGCGTGCGGCCGGTGTAGTACAGAATGCGCTCGGCCACCGTGGTCTTGCCGGCGTCAATGTGGGCCATAATGCCGATATTGCGCAGCCGATCCAGATCAACTGCCCCGCTTTGGACTTCTGCAACGCTCATCGTTCTCTTGAACCGTTCAAAGGCATAGACAAACCGTCAACCCGGCACATCGGGTTCTCTGCGCCCGCGCGCAGACACGCTGAGGTTAAAAAAAACCGGTTGAAACAACAGCCCCCGCTCGTAGGACGGGCAACAGGTAGGAATACGAAGTATAACCGAAACGGCCCGGAAAAGCAAATTTCTTGATTTGTTTTGCGTAGAGTTCTGGACGGCCCCGCCGTTGTCATTGCAAGCACCCCACCCCGTCATTGCGAGCGATGCCCTTCGGGGCGAAGCAATCTCGTCGTTGCCGTGCGCGCACAGTTGGCTTCCGGGCGAGAACGAGGAGATTGCCGCGTCGCTTCGCTCCTCGCAATGACGGGGGGCGCGAACGGCGCGGGCTCGCCATGGCGGCGGAGCGGCCCGCCGGTGTGCTCTTAATCCCCTCCCACGGATCGCATCAGGCGCAGCATTCTGTCGGGGCCGATGTAGCCGGCATGGGACTGCCGCTCGCCGTCCGGCGTTATGAAGACCGTCAGAGGCAAGGCCCGCACGTTGTACTTCTCCCGCAACCGCACGGCCTCCGGCGTGTCGGTGTCGGTCAGGTCCAGCTTGGCGCAGACGAACCGCCCGGACTCCTCCACCACGCGCGGGTCCCGGAAGGTCTCCTCCAGCATGTGGATGCAGGAGGGGCACCACTCCGCCCAGAAGTCCAGCAGCACGGGCCTGCCCTCCTCCTCTGCGCGGGCCAGCGCGGCTTCTTCGGAGTTCATCCACTGGACCTGGGACTCAGTTGCCTCTTCCCCGCCGGGAACCGGCATCAAGCCTCCCGCCGCGGAGAGGAAGAATCCCACGGCCGCCACCACCAGCAGCAGCCCGGCCGCTTTCCTGAGTCTGGGCCACCAGCCGGAGCGGCGCGACAGCACGTCGAAGGCCCCTACGAACACACCTGCACAAAGCAGAAAGCCGCCCACGAAGAGGTCGAACTGCACCGGTGAGAGCAGCCGGCTGCGCCCGACGAAGTACACCGCCGCACCCAGCAGCGCCAGCCCGAAGATGTGCTTGACGGTCACCAGCCATTCGCCCGATTTCGGCAGCGACTGCGCCAGCCCGGTGAACGTGCCCAGGAAAACCAGCGGCGTCCCCAGACCCCAGGCCAGCGCGAAGAACATAGCCAGCCCCATCAGCACACTGCCCTTCTGGCCCACGTAGGCGAAGATGGCCGCGATAATGGGCGCCGCGCAGGCCGTGGCTGCCGCGCCGGACAGCACGCCGATCAACATGATCCCCACCAGACCGGCCTTCCCGCGCAGGCGGCCCTGCCACTGCTGCAACCTGGCCGACGCCACATCGAAGGTGTACCAGTCAAACATCGCCCCCGCCAGCAGCACGAAGATGACCGCCAGAACCACGTAAACCGCCGGGTGCTGCATAACGCTGCCGAACAAACCGCCCGTCAGGGCCGCCATCACGCCGACGGCGCAGTACGTGAGCGATATACCGAAGACATACACAAGGCTGCGTACCAGCCCGTCCAGTTTGCTCCGCCCCGAAGTGGCCCCCACCAGGCTCATGGTGACCGGGATGAGGGGATAGACGCACGGTGTCAGGCAGAGCCCCAATCCGGCCACATAGGCCAGCAATATGGCGACCAGAGCTCCGTGCTCGGTGAAACGCGAGGTGGTCTTCTCCAGGGCCTGGACGTCCGGCAGGTCCTCCTGCGGCGGCGCTTCGATTTCGCCGGCAGAGGCCGCGCCCTCCGCCACCGTGAGGGCCACCGTCGGCTGGCGCGTGTCCATTCGGCAGTAGTCCTCGCCGCAGACCAGGTAGCGGATGTCCAGCGTCAGGTCGTAAGTGCCCGGCGCCACCCCTGCTCCGACGCGCAGCGGCAGTTCCATGGTGAAGTCGCCGGGGAAGTAGGCCACCTCCTGCTGGAGATATTCGTCATATTTGGTCTCCGTCGGCGGGAGCTTTGGCTCGCCGGCCTCTATGCCCTCGGCACCGGCGGTCTCCGCCAGACCCACCCGAAACTGCTGCCGCTGGACGTATGCGGGTTCACGCACGGAAAAATCCAGACGGACCAAAGCGCGTCCCCCGGGCGGCGCCGGTGCAACCACCCGGGCGCTCAGCGACACAACCTCGTCCTCCGCCGCGGAAGCGCCGCCCCCTGCCACGAGCAGCGCCAGGGCGACCAGCCGGATCATCCACAGCCTTCTCATATCACCACGCCTCCAGTTCTCCAACGATCTCCTCGACCAGGTCCTTGATGGTGACGACGCCGACCGCCCGGCCGTCGCCGTCCCGCACCACCGCGAACTGCTGCTTGGCCCCCCGCATCCGCGTCAGGGCCTGCGCCACCGAAGTCTGCTCCTCCAGCACCAGCACGTCCCGCATCAACTCCGAAGCAGACGGACTGCCCTCCGCCGACGCCACGTCAATGACGTTGATCACCCCCACGATGTCGTCCCGTGACGACCGCCACACGGGCACTCGGGAATACCGGTGGCCGGCCAGGACCTCCCGCAGGTCCTCGAATGACGCATCGTACCGCACCATGACCGCACGTTCCAGCGGGGTCAGGGCCGCGGCCAGCGTAGTGGTGCCGAGCCGCAGGATGTTCTCCGCCATACTCCTTTGATAGGAGGACAGGGCCCCGTGGGCAGCCCCCTGGCTGAGGTAGAACTTGAAGCTGTCCTGGGACACCATGGAGCCCCGCGCCTCCTGCCGCTCTCCCGCCAGCAGATGGGGAATCCGGCTGACCGCCCGCAGCAGCCAGGCCAACGGGCTGTAGAGCCAGGCGGAAACCCGAAGGGGCCAGACCGCCCCCCGCATCAGACGCCCGGAATGGTGCTGGAAGACCGATTTGGGGATGATCTCGCAGAAGACCAACAGAATGGGCGGCAGGATGATACTGCTGTAGAAGTCCGGCCTGTGGCCCAGCACCGTGTGCCGCAGTTGCTCCGTGAACAGGATCGTGGCGGCGTAGTTTGCGATGTTGTTGCCCACCAGGATGGTGCTGATGGTGGCGCGCGGGTTGCGGATGAAATTCATCAAGGCCCGCGCCACCCCACTGCCCCGCTCCGCGCCGACCCACACGCGCAGACGGTTCAGGCAGTAGAATCCGGTCTCGCTGCCGCTGTAGAAGGCGGACATCAGCATGGCCGCCACCAGCAGCCCTATGTTAACTATCGTCGTAGCCGTCACCGGACTCCTCGCTCAAGAACCTTGCCCGCAGCGCCTCCACCCGGCGGCCCGACACGGTCTCCACGGTGAACTCCATCCCACGGCAGCAGACGGTGTCTCCCTGCCGGGGCACCCTGTCCAGCAGCGCCATCACCAGGCCGCCCACGGTGTCCACGTCCGCCTCCGGCAGAGAAACGCCGAACAACTCCTCCCAGTCCCGCAGCGGCAGCCCGCCACGCACCTGCAGCTGCCCGTCGGAGGTCATCGCCACGTCCGGGCGGCCCCGCACGTCGTACTCGTCCGCAATCTCGCCCACGATCTCTTCCAGCAGGTCCTCCACCGTGATCAATCCCTCCACGGACCCGTATTCGTCCACCACGAAGGCCGTCTTGGACGCCTCCTTGCGGCACTGCCGCAGCGCCTCCTCCACGGTGGCCGTTTCGGGCAGGAAAGCGATGGGCCGCACCAGTTCCTGCAAGCTCTTGTCCGGATCGCGGAACAGAACGTCCTTGATGTGGATCACACCCCGGATGTTGTCCAGCTCACCCTCGTAGACCGGGATCATGGTCAGCTTCTCCTCGCGGAACAGCCGCTGCAGGTCCTCTTCGTCGTCCTCCAGGTTGAAACTCACCATGTCCACGCGCGGCACCATCAGCTCCCGGATGTGAACGTCCGAGAGGCTTATTACTTCGGAGATCATCCGGCCGGCGCCCGCCTCCAGCACGCCCTCTCTGGCACCAAGGCTCACCAGCATCTGCAACTCCTCCGGGCCCAGTTGGCGGCCACCGCCTCCGCCCACCAGGGACGCAGCAAAGTCGGCCAACTTGCTCAGAGGCACTATCAACACCACCAACGCCTTTTGGAGCACGTACAGCGGCAGAGCCACGATTCTGCCGATCGGACGATAGAAGATGACGGCAAAGCTCTTGGGCATCACCTCGCCGCCCACTACGATGGCCAGCAGCGCGCCCGCGCTCAGCAGGAAGGTGCCCGCGCCGCCGACACGCGGCCGCAGATCGAGCGCCATGAGGTAGGAAACGCTGAAAAAGACGACGTTGACCACCATGTTGCCGAACAGCACGGTGGTCAGCAGCCGCTTGGGCCGGTCCCGCAGAGCCGCCACGATGCGGTCCAGCCGGCCGCCCTCGCGCATGCGGCTCAGCTCGTGGGGCTGGAAGCAGAAAAGCGCCGTCTCCGATCCGCTGAAAAACCCGGACAGCAGAAACGTCACCACAAGCACAGCCGACCGGGAAAACAGATGTGGCAGGTCACCCGCCAAACTGACGCCTCGCGCAAAAACCGGGGGCAGAGCGCACACGCGGTCGCTCACACTATCTAGACAATACGTAAGGCGGAGACACAAGTCAACCCGGCCCGCGGGACGGCCGCACACGGACACGGAAGGATTCTTGAGTCTGCCCTCGGCGTTTGCGTACAATACGCGGTGTGGAGATGGTGGCCGGTGTTCCTGCGAAGAGCTGTTTTTTCTCTCTGCATCCTTTCCACTTACCGGTCTTTGAGCGCGCCATGAGCGAAGTTAACGACCAGCAGCGCAACCCACAGGCCGACGAGCGGCACATGCGCCAGCTCTTCGACGAAGCGCCCGTCGGCTACCACGAACTGAACAACGAGGGCGTCATCACGCGGGTGAACCGCACCGAGTTGGAGATGCTGGGCTATGAGGCGCAGGAGATGCTCGGCCGCCATCCCTGGGACTTCGTGCTGGAGAAGGACCAGTTCCGCAACGCCTTCGAGGCGAAGATCAACGGCACCATACCGTCCGGGCAGGGCTTCGAGCGCACCTGCGTCAGAAAAGACGGCAGCCGACTGCCCGTGCTCATCCGAGACCGACTGTTGACCGACGGCGAGGACCGGATCGTAGGCATGTGCTCCGTCATGCAGGACATCACGGAGCGCAAACAGCTCGAGGAGCAACTGCGGCAGTCCCAGAAGATGGAGGCCATCGGACAACTCGCCGGCGGCGTGGCGCACGATTTCAACAATATTCTCACCGGCATCAGCGGCTACGTCTCCCTGCTGCTGGACGAGTTCGAACCCGGCTCCCGCGCCTGCGAGGACGTGGAGAAGATCGGCCGGCTTGCTGACCGGGCGGCCACCCTTACCCAGCAGCTCCTGGCCTTCAGCCGCCGCCAGGCCCTCCAGCCGACCGTGCTCGACCTGAACGAGCTGATCGAGGAGGTCACCCAGATGCTCAGCAGCGCCATGGGCGAGGACGTGGAGGTGCTGACCAACTACGCCCCCGATCTGGGCAACGTCCACGCAGACCCGGCGCAGATCACGCAGGTGCTGATGAACCTGGCCCTCAACGCCCGCGACGCCATGCCTGAGGGCGGCGTGCTGACCATCGAGACCGAAAACGTGGAGCTGGACAGGAATTACGCCGCCGCTCACCGGGGCGTGACCCCCGGCCCATACGTTATGACGGCCATCAGCGACAACGGCTGCGGCATGGACACGGCGACGCAGGAGCGGATATTCGACCCGTTTTTCACCACCAAGCCCACGGGCCGCGGCAGCGGGCTGGGACTGCCCACCGCCTACGGGATCGTCAAGCAGCACGGGGGCAACATCTGGGTCTACAGTGAACCTGGCGAGGGCAGCACCTTTAAGTTCTACCTGCCCCGCACCGAAAGCCGCGTCCGCAGGCGCAGCGAAGAGTCCGGCCGGGACACCGCCGCAGGAGGCGAGGAGAGCATCTTGCTGGTCGAGGACGAGGAGTCAGTCCGGAAACTGGCAACCCGCGTGCTCGAGCGTAAGGGATACAGCATCGTCTCCGCCGCAACTCCCAAAGAAGCCGAGAACCTCTTCCACCGCCACGGCGGGGACTTCGCCCTGCTGTTGACCGACGTCGTCCTGCCCGGCCGCAGCGGCGGGGAACTCTACGACCGCCTGCGCACCTCCGCCAGCACGCTCAAGGTCCTCTACATGTCCGGCTACACCGACAGCGTCGTCGTGCAGCGCGGCAAGATCTCCGAGGACGCCCCTTTCCTGCGCAAACCCTTCTCCGCCGACGAACTTGCCCAAAAAGTGCGTGACCTGCTGGACGAGTAGGCGGCCCACGGGCAAGTTGCGGCTTGCGCGGTTGCTGCTCTATAATGGGCCTCATTGCTTTGCCCTCTGTTCGGATTTGCCCGCGATGAGCTATTTCCGTGCCGACATTGATGCCATGGACGGCTATACCCCCGGCTACCAGCCGCAGGGCAAAGGCTACGTAAAGCTGAACACCAACGAGAACCCCTACCCGCCCTCCGAACGGGTCATCGAGGCGTTGCGCGAGGCCGCCGGGCCGAACCTGCGCAAATACCCGGACCCCGTCTGCGGCGCGTTCCGCGAGGCGGCCGCCGACGTGCTGGGCACCGCCCCGCAGCGTGTGCTGTGCGGCAACGGGTCCGACGACCTGCTGAACATCGCCATACGCAGCTTCTGCGCCGAGGGAGAAGCCGTCGCCTTCCCCTGGCCCACCTACAGCCTCTACCCCGTTCTGGCGCGCATCCAGGGCGCGCGGACCCTGCGCATACACTTCCCGGAGGACTACAGCCTGCCGCCCGACCTGGCCTCGACCGGCGCTCCCCTGACGCTGCTGTGCAACCCCAACGCGCCCAGCGGCACGTTGATTCCGCCGGAGGAGGTCTCCGGGCTGGCCGACGCGCTGGACGGTGTGCTGCTGGTTGACGAGGCGTACGTGGACTTCGCGGACACCGACTGCCTGGGTCTGGTGGACACGCACGAGAACGTGGTGGTGACCCGCAGCCTGTCGAAGTCCTACGCTCTGGCCGGCCTGCGCTTTGGCTATGCCGTTGCCCAAGAGCACCTGATCGAGGGCATGATGAAGGTCAAGGACTCCTATAACGTGGACGGGCCGGCCATCGCCGGCGCCACGGCGGCCATCCGCGACCAGGCATGGCTGGAGCGCACCGTGGGGAAGATCAGGAAAACACGGGAGCACCTGACGGCCGAACTCGAGCGCATAGGGCTCCGGTGCCGGCCCTCTCAGACGAACTTCGTGCTGGCCCGCGTGCCGGCGCCGTTCGATGCCGCGTGGGTGCAGGACCAGCTTTTCGAACGCAAAGTGCTGGTGCGCCATTTCGACCAGCCGCGCCTGGACGACTGCCTGCGCATCACCGTCGGGTCCCCCACCGACACCGACGCGCTGCTGGAGGCCCTGGAAGAGATCATCACCGCCGCTCAAGCCACTGGAGACCCTGACCGATGAGCCAAGACACGAGGCAAGCCCGGGCGGAGCGCAAGACCCGCGAGACTTTCATCTACGTCGAGCTGACGCTGGACGGATCGGGCCGGTGCCAGATCGCCACCGGGGTCGGTTTCCTGGATCACATGCTGGAGCTGCTGTGTCGGCACGCCGGTTTCGACCTGACCATCCGCGCCGAGGGAGACCTGGAGGTGGACGCCCACCACACCACCGAGGACGTGGCCATCGTGCTGGGCCGCGCCCTGGCCGATGCGCTGGGGGAGAAGAAAGGGATCACCCGCTTCGCCGATGCGCGCGTGCCCATGGAGGAGAGCCTGTGCGAGGTGGGGCTGGACATCTCGGGGCGCGGCTTCCTGGCCTTCAACGTAACGTTCCCCACGGCGAAGGTGGGTGAGTTCGACGTGGAGCTCGTGGAGGAGTTTCTGCACGCGCTCTGCCTCAACGCAGGTCTCAGTATGCACGTGGACCTGGTCCGGGGCACCAACAGTCACCACATCGCCGAGTCCGTCTTCAAGGCCACGGCCCGCGCCCTGCGCCGCGCGGTGGCCATAGACCCCCGCAACGCGGGCGAGGTGCCCTCCACCAAGGGCGTGCTCTGACGGTCAGCCGAGCGGCGCCAGGAATTCGTCCGCGGTGCAGCGATACGCGTCTCCCGCCGGCTCCACGGAACCGGCATCCAGCAGACCCGCCACCTCGGCCGCTCCGTCCTCACGCCCCAGCAGCGCCACCATCACTTCCCCGACCTCGCGCAGCGTGAACCTGTCCCCCAAAAAAGCGAAAGCCAGGTGCGTGCACTGCGCGAGCCTGCGCAACTCCCGCAGGCCGGCAGCCAGGATGTCCGCGTGGTCGAACCCCAGAGGCGGCAGGTCGTCCACCGGATACCACGCGGCGTCCACCGCATCGTCCCCCGCCACGGCGTCCTGCTCGTCCGGATGCACGGCGCAGCCGTAGGCAACGGTCACGTTGCGCCCGCGCGGGTCGCGCCCCGGCTTGCCCCACGCGCCGACCTGGAACATGGCCGCCGCGGCCAGGCCGGTCTCCTCGAACAGTTCCCGCGCGCAGGCGTCCGGCAGGTCCTCATGCTCGTCTACGAACCCGCCGGGCAGGCACCAGCGCCCCTGATAGGGCTCGTTCCTGCGCCGTATCAGCGCCACCCGCAGCTCGCCTTCGGGGGACAGTCCGAACGTAACGGCATCCGTGGTCACGTATATCTTGGTCGGCGCTTCACCCATGGGTCTCCTCGCTTTCGGGCGGCATGTGGACGAGTTTCGCCCCCAGCGGCAGCCGCGGCCATGCGGCTCTCCTCGCTGGAGAACCGGGCGGGCATCAGGAACGCAAGGTCCTGCGGCTGCCAGCCGCTGAGCGCCCATGCGGGCAGCACCAGCAGGTCCGCGCCCTCCGCCGCGGCCCATTCCGCCTGGCGGAGCGCCAGGCGCAGATTCCCCCGCACGTCGCCGGTCGTGGTGTTGATATGTGCCACTGCGATCTTCATGCGGCACATTGTGGGCTAAAGGCGCCCTTTCTTCAAAAGGAAACGCCGTCGCGCGCAGGGTCATTCAAAAGTCCCACGCACCGTATAGCCATTGA
>CAYVBE010000069.1:13208-17893 GCA_964448935.1 uncultured candidatus Brocadiaceae bacterium | reverse complement strand
TTCGGTAGGCGTGGACCTGCGGGATTCGGGCCTGGATGAGGCGACGGTCTGGATTGACGCGGTGCAGTTCGAGCCGGGCGGCCGAGCCACTCCCTACGCGCCCCGCAGCGCCGTCGAGACCCGGATCGTCACGGGCCGCGCGGGCAATATCTTCACCGACCCGGAAGCCGGCCTGACCGTAAGCGTCGAGGCCTTCAACTCCGGCGATGAGAACGCCATCGCGCGTGGGCGCATGTACGTGGCGGACTACCGCGACCGCACCGTCTGGGAAGGACAGGCGGAGTTGAAGTTGGGCGCCGGGCAGCACGCCCGCCTCTCCCGGGAAGGCATCCCGGCCGGGCGGAGGGGCTTCTTCCGGGTCCACTGGCAGCCGGAGGGCGGCCTCGAGCAGAACCTGCGTTGCGCCGTCATCGAGCCCTCTGCCGGACCCGACGCCTCCTTCGGCATGAACCACGCGTTCGGCTGGCGGTTCCTGCTGGAGCTTTCCCACGCCGCCGGGCTGCGCTGGTGGCGCGACTGGTCGGTGAAGTGGCAGACCGTCCAGCCGGAGCCGGACGGATTCGACTTCAGCGCCCCCGACGCGCAGATTGACCGGTGCCTCGATGCCGGCGGACAGGTGCTGGTGCTGCTGCCCTTCCCCTCGGCCCGCTGGGCCAGTTCCCCCGACCGGAAGGCCATGGAGGAGGTGGCGGGCGCGCGACCGTGGATCATGGACCGCCTGCCGATGAGCTTCAAGCCCGACGACATCGCCGACTGGCGACGGTACGTGCGCGAGAGCGTCGCCCACTACTGGCCGCGCGTGCGCGCTTTCGAGATACTCAACGAGGCCCTCTACACCCACTATTCCCTGCCCGCGCGGGCCGGCTACACCGTGGACGACTACATGGAGCTGCTGCGGGCAGCGTACGAGGAGGCGAAGGCGGTTGCGCCGGAGTGCCGGATCGTGGGCGGCTTCGGCGCGGGACCCGAGCGCAACTACCTGGAGGAGTTCGTCCGGAAGGGCGGCATGCAGTGGTGCGACATCCTGAACTACCACCGCTACCCGTCCAGGGGCTGGGCGGAGAACTTCGAGCCCGGCCTGCGGGACCGCTGGGAGCAACTGGTGCGCCGCGGCGAGACGCGCCCCATCTGGATGACCGAGTTCGGCATCTACGCCGACGACGACCCGCCCGTCACGCCCCCCTCCGCCGGCGACGCGACCATGAACAACGCCATGCGCGCCCACGAGCTGGAGGGCGCGGCGGACCTGGTGCGCTACGCCGCCATCATGCGCGCCTACGGGGTGACGAAGGTCTTCTACCACGCCGGCACCACGCGCGCCTTCCGCGAGCCGAACGCGGGGAACGTCTTCTTCGAATACGGCGGCGCCCCGCGCAAGCAATACGCCGCCATAGCCGCCCTCTCCCGGCTGATGCGCGCGGACGCAGAGTTCGTCCAGAAATGGACCGAGCCGGAGTGGCTGACCGCCTACGAATTCCGCGCCGGCGACCGCAGCTTCACCATAGCCTGGACCCGCGAAGGCCCAAGACCGCTAACCGTCCCGCCGGGCTACAGGGCGCTGGACCTGATGGGCAACCCGATCGAACAGGACCAGGTCAAACTGGATGCCGTGCCGCTGTATCTCGTCGAAGAGTGAGGGCAGAAGGGCATGTGCGACCGCCGGGCAGGCGTCGGTTCAGGTCCACAGAGTCCACCACGTCCACCAAGTCCATAGCTTCGTGCATTCATGCCCCCCCCCGGTGCACCCATCCGTCTTCTTACTTGGGGTCAAGCGCAGGCCCCTGCGATTTGAATCGCGGACGCTTCCCGGTGGGATGGTGGCTTGTCGGGGAATTGGGAAGAGAACGCCGCAGGAGACCAACAGGATGGGACACATGGGGCGTTACCGTAAGAGCCATCCGGATCTTCATGCGCCGGCGCAGCAGGGCCCGCCGGACCCACGGTAGGACTACCGTTCCCACGGAAGCCACCCCCTGCACGCTGTATATGGCGCAAAAAAGGCTTGACGCGCGCTTGCAATGGTGCTAAACTCTACTCATCGCAACTAAACACAACATGGAGGTAGGGGGCAGGTAGTTTTTCTCAAGCAAGCCGGGGGCAGTATGGCACTCGACAAGCACGTCCTGACCGCGAAGGAGGCGGCGCAGTTGCTCAGCGTGCACGTGGAGACAATACGCCGGCTGGCCAGGGCCGGCGACATTCCCGCCTTCAAGGTGGGCAAGGACTGGCGTTTCCGCCGGGAAGTCCTGTTGCGGTGGGCGGATACCCATCACATGCGCCGGCTGGAGCCAACGGTGCTGATCGTGGACGATGAAGAAACGATCCGGAGGTTCATCCGGCGGCTGCTGGAACCCGAAGGGTGCAGGGTGTTAAGCGCTGCGGATGGCGAGGAGGGACTCCGGCAAGTTGCTCAGGGAACGCCGGACCTGGTTCTGCTCGACCTTAAGATGCCACGCATGAGCGGCGCGGAGTTTCTGAGCCGATTTCATGAGGAAGACCCGAAGGTGCCGGTAATTGTCATAACCGGCTACCCGGACAGCGAAGTCATGAAAGAGGCCATGCGCCACGGCCCGATCACGCTGCTGGCCAAGCCGCTGCGGCGCGAGCAACTGCTGCGGGCCGTGCGCATGGCACTGGCCGGATCGCTGCCGGACGGGAGGAACGGGGAATCGTGAAGATAAATGGCGGAATCATCTAAGGAATGGTGCAATGGCGAACGGTCCGTTTGGGCGCGCCGAGCGGGTGCTGAACGTCGGCACGGGTGAGGTCAAAGCCTGCCGGAGCGGTGGGATACTCCGTGCCGCCGCGCTCGGCTCCTGTGTCGTCGCGGCGGCCTACGATGCCGAAGCGGGGGTCGGCGGTATGGCGCACGTGATGCTTCCCGGCGCCTGCCGCAACGGCACTTCAGCCCGCAGGAACAGGTACGCGGAAGACGCTGTGAAGGAGATGCTGGGCGCGATGACGGCTCTTGGCGCGCAGCAGGTCCGGGTCCGCGTCTGCCTCGTCGGCGGCGCCAACGTCTTGGGCCACGGCCACGAGAGTCCCGGCCCGGATGTAGTCCGGTCCCTGAACCGGATTCTTGACAGACGAGGTGTCACAGTAGTTTCGGCCGACACAGGGGGCACCAGCAGGCGCAGTTGCTGCCTGGACGTGGGCCGCGAGCGGGTGACATATACGGTCGGTGATTCGCCGGACCGCACTTTGTGGGAAGCCGGCATCGGCGAGGTGGTGGAGACCATGGGTGAAATCACGGCAGTTCGAATCCGCCGGGAATGGTCTGGCTGCGGGCGCTTCCCGCCCGCGGGATGGCAAAGCTCTTGGCCCGGCAGCACGTTGGCGCGCCGTAACGGGCAGTCTCCTTCCCCCCGGGTTCATGGCGACAGGAGGCAACTATGGGATACGTGATATTGACCTGTTCTATTGGCCTGCAGTTCTGCGCCGCCGCCCTGGCACTGAACCACGTCCGCAAGACCGGCCGCGGCCGGGCCTGGGCCTTTGTGTCCGCAGCCCTCTTCTTCATGGGGGTCCGGCGGACGGTCACTTTCGTCCACGGCCTGTCTTCGGGAACATTTACAGTGGACCCCGTGGCGGAGAGCGTGGCCGTGCTGATCTCGATCCTGATGCTGGTGGGCGTGTGGAAGATCGGGCGGGTCTTCGGGCGCATGGATGAGCTTCGCATGGACGCCGAAGGGCAGATTGAGAGCCGCAAGCTGGCTGGGGACGAGCTCAAGGCAGCCAACCAGCAGCTCGAGGCCCAGAACCAGCAACTCCGGGCCGCCGAGCAGCAACTGCGCGCCGCCCACGAGCAACTGAAAGCCGGTGAGCGCGAACTACGCAAGAGGGAAAAACGGTTCCGGAGCATCTTCGAGCAGGCCATAGCGGGCATAGCCCAGGTGGCCCCGGACGGCACGCTGCTCCGCGTCAACCAGGCTTTCTGCGACATCGTAGGTTACTCCCGGGACGAGCTGGAGGAGAAGACTTTCCAGGAGATCACCCATCCGGACGATGTCGAGAAGGACCTGGAATATGTGCGCCGGGTGCTGAACGGCGAGATATCACACTATTCTATGGAGAAGCGCTACCTGCGGAAGGACGGCCACACCGTGTGGGTAAGCCTGTCCGTCGGCCTGGTGCGGGATGAGGAGGGGGAGCCGTCCTACCTCGCCTCCGTAGTCACCGACATGACCGAGCGCAAAAGGGCGGAAGAAGAGGCGCGGGCGAGCGAGAAGAGATACCGCTTGCTGGCTGAGAACACTCTGGACGTCATCTGGACCATGACCCCGGACCTCACCTTCACCTATGTCAACCCGGCCGTCGAGCAGATTTTCGGCCACACGCCGGAAGAGTTCATCGGGTCCCGTCTGCCCGACCACTGCGACGAGGAGCACTTCGCGCAGATGGCGGGACTGGTGCAACAGGAGGTGGCCAGGGGGCCGGAAGACCAGGGGATTGTGTTCGAGACGAAACTGCTCCACCGGGATGGCTCCGTGGTTCCGGTGGAGATTCATGCAAAGGTCATATTCGACGAGAATGCGGCGCCCGTTCTCGTGCAGGGAGTCACACGCGACATCACCCGGCAAAAACGGGCCGAGGAAGAACGTGAACGGCTTCTGCACGATCTGACTGAGCGTGTGAAGGAACTGCGATGTCTCTACGGCGTGGCAGAGTCCATTCAGAAGCGGGAT
>CAYVBE010000069.1:0-13108 GCA_964448935.1 uncultured candidatus Brocadiaceae bacterium | reverse complement strand
CTCGAAGCATACAACCAGCAACTGGAGGCCAACGAGGAAGAACTGCGGAAGAGCCGGGAAAAGTTCCGCCAGATTTTCAACAACGCCAACGATGCGATATACCTGCACGGACTGACGGAAGACGATATGCCCGGGTCCCTCCTGGAGGTGAACAGCACGGCGTGTGAAATGCTGGGATACAGCCGGGACGAGTTTCTGCAGATGACCCCACAGGATATAGAGAACGAAGAAAGAGGAGATGACGTGCCGAACATTGTGTCTGAACTGGTGGCCGAAAAGCACGCGACTTTTGAGAGGGAACAGGTGGCGAAGGACGGCACGGTGGTCCCTGTGGAAATTGGCTCCCACCTGTTCGAGATGGGCGGGGAGCGGCTGGTTCTTTCCGTCGCCAGAGACATAACCGAGCGCAAGCGCACGGAGCAGCGCGTCCGCCGCCTCAATTCTCTCCTCAGGGCCATCCGGAACGTCAACCAGGTCATTGCGGAGGAGGACGCCCCGGAGGCGTTGCTGGAGCGTAGCTGCCAGATGCTTCTTGATGCCAGGGAGTATGAACACGTCTGGGGCGCCACCTTCGACGCAGAGGGTGACCTGTTGCACGCCGCCGGTGCAGGCATCGGGGAGCCTTTCCAGGAACTGACCTCCCGGATGGAAGCCGGCTGGAGGCCGGAGTGCGTCCGGCGGGCGCTGTGCGAACCGGAAGTCCCTTTTGTGCTTGACCCGGCGCGTGATTGTGAGGACTGCCCCCTCAGCCATCTGCACGAAGGCAGCAGGAGCCTGAAGTGCGGCTTCGGTCAGAAAGCGAAGATGAAGAGCGTCCTGGGCCTCCGGCTCGCAGCCGGTCATGAGGCCGACGCAAGAGAAAGGGACCTCATTTCCGAGGTGGCGGGCGACATCGGCCACGCTCTGCTGCGCATAGCAACGCAGCAAGAACTCCACCGGACCCAGCAGCAGGTGATCGAACAGGAGCGCCAGCGGGCGCTCAGCACAATGGCCAGCGGCATCGCCCACGATTTCAACAACGCCCTGTCCACCATCCTGGGGTTCGCCGACCTGCTGCTGGAGTCGCCCGATCAACTGAGCGACGAGGAGACCGTGCGGAGTTACCTGGAGCTGATACGCAAGGCGGCCAGCAACGCGGCGGAGACGGTGCGCCGGATGCGCAAGTTCTACCGGCCTCGCGAAGACTACGTCCTGAGGGCCGTTGACCTGAACGTCGTCGCCGAGGAGGCCGTCTCCATGACCGAGCCTCTTTGGCGGGCACAGGCGCGGGCCGAAGGCGCCACCATCGAGGTCGAGATGGGCTTCGAGGATACCGGCCCCGTGGCGGGCAACGAGCCCGAGCTGCACGAGATGCTGACCAACCTGATCTTCAACGCCGTGGACGCCATGCCCGGGGGGGGCACACTGTCGTTGCGCACGCACCGGGAAGACGACCGGGTGCTCCTGGAGGTCAGTGACACGGGCACCGGCATGCCGGAGGAGGTGCGGGAGCGCTGCCTGGAGCCGTTCTACACCACCAAGCGGGAGGCCGGCAGCGGGCTTGGCCTGTCCACCGTGCGGGGGATCGTGGAGAGACACGGCGGAACGATAGAGGTCGAGAGCGAGCCGGGCGAGGGCACCACGTTTCACATGCTGCTGCCTGCGCACCAGACCCGGGAACAGGCCGGCGAGGTCACCGGGCAGGCGGGGGGAACCACCGGGCCGCTGGAGATACTGGTGGTCGAAGACGAGGAGGACCAGCGCCTGCTCATCACGAAATACCTGGAGGCGGACGGGCACCGGGTGACCACGGCCGCCGACGGGGAGGAAGGCGTGCGAAAGTTCCTGGACGGGTGGTACAACGTGGTGATCACGGACCGGGCCATGCTCGGCATGAGCGGCATCCAGGTGGCCCGCACGGTCCGGAAGCGGGCGCCGGACAAGCCCATCATCATGCTGACCGGTTTCGGCGGCATGATGGACGCCGCCGGCGAAACCGTAGATGATGTTGACGTGGTGCTCTCGAAACCGGTTACCATGGAAGAGCTGCGGAACGCTTTGGGCGAAGTGCTTAAACGTCACGAGTGAAGGAAAGTCTATGCAACAGCGGGAACACGATGCGGACCAGACGAACCACAGCGTTGTGGTGGTGGACGACGACGAGGGTCAGTGCGAGCTGCTGGCGCAGATTGCCGGGAAGGCGGGCCACGACGTGCGCACCGCCGGGGACGGCTACGAGGCGCTGGCGGAACTGAAGCTCGGCGCGGACCTGGTGCTGCTGGACGGCAAGATGCCGGGCATAGACGGTTTCGAGGTGGTTCAGCGCATGCGCCAGAATCCGAACACCCGGCACATACCCGTGATCATGATAACCGCTCTGGACAGCAAGACCGACCGGCTGCGCGCGCTGGAGGCCGGCGCCAACGAGTTCATCAGCAAGCCGGTTGACCCGACCGAACTCAAGGTGCGCATGCGGACCGCCCTGCGCCTGAAAGCCACCCGGGACAAGCTGAGGCAGCAACGCGACGAGTTGGAGAAGATTGTCGAGCAGCGCACCGCCGAACTGCGGGAATCACTGCACGAGGCCGCCTCCGCCGAGCGGGAGGCACACTCCGCTCACAAGGAGACCCTCTACTGCCTGGCCCTGGCCGCCGAATACAGAGACCAGGACACGGGCGCCCACGTACGCCGCGTGGGGAAATACGCCGCACTGCTGGGTCACCTCATGCATCTTGCCCCTACCGAGGTCGAGATTCTGGAGCACACCGCGCCCATCCACGACGTGGGTAAGATCGCCATACCCGACGCAGTTCTGCTGAAGCCCGGCGGGCTGGACGATGACGAATGGGAGATCATGAAGCAGCACACCGTTGCCGGCACCGAGATCCTGGCGGGTTCCGACACGGAGCTGCTCCGCGCTGCGTGCATCATTGCCCGCTCGCACCACGAGAAATGGGACGGCACAGGCTACCCCGACGGGCTGGCGGGCGAGGACATCCCCCTCTACGGCCGCATCTGCGCCGTGGCGGACGTGTTCGACGCCCTGACCACCGACCGCCCGTATCGAGGCGCGCTCCCCGTCGAGAAGGCGCGCGAGATACTGGCGGACGGCAAAGGGAGCCATTTCGATCCCGAACTGGTGGACCTGTTCATCGAGCACTTCGCCCAGGTAATCGAGATCCGCGACGCACACACCGACTGACGGGGCGCGATGTCCGGCCGGGGTAGGGCAGCGCTCTGCGCTCCTGCACCGGGCAGCGCGCGCGTATGCCGCTCGTTGGGCGCTCCGATGGAACAGCCCGGCTTTGTCTGGAGGTTGCAGTGGGGTCCGCAAGGGGATGGATACTCGGACTGGTCGCGATCGGGCTTGGCCTGGCCGCACCGTTCGCCGCTGCCGATGGGACGACGGGCGGTGACCGGGTGATAGACGTGAGGGGCTCCACAACCGCGGAGCCGATTGCCAGAGCCTTTGCTGAGACGTATGCCGCGACGTATCCCGGGGTCCGAATCCACGTCTCTGCCACGGGCAGCGCAGACGGTGCCGGAGCGCTGATCGAGGGCCGGTGCGATATTGCCCTCATGTCACGCTTCATGAAGCAGGACGAGTTTGAGGCGGCCGTGCAGAAGGGAGTCCGTCCCACGTTCCACTCGCTGGCGACGGACGCGATAGGAGTTATTGCCCATCCCGACAACCCGGTCCGCAATCTGACGAGGGACCAGCTTCGCGGCATCTACAACGGATCGGTCACCGACTGGCGGCGCCTCGGCGGGCCGGAGGCCCGGATCGTGGTTCTGAGCCGGAATGAAAGCAGCGGCACGCGGGCTGTTTTCGACGATTTCGTGCTACAGGGAGGGCCGTTGGGAGAGACCGAGATCGTCGCCGGCCACGAGCAGATGAGGGCCCGAGTGGCCGCCGAACCGGCGGCTATCGGTTACGTGGGGTCCGGTTACCTGAACGGTGTCAGCATCGTGTCGGTCAACGGCACGGCCCCGACGTTCAAGACCATCAACGACGGCACGTATCCACTTGCGCGTCATTTGTACACGGTCACCGACGGATACCCCAAGATGGGAAGCCATCTCCACCGCCTGGTAACCATGCAGAGTACCAGCCGAGGGAAACGGATCATCGCCGGCATGGGCTGGTACGATAGCTGGGTTGGCCGCATGAAAGGTTTTGTCGCGGACGTCAGAGGTCATGTAATTAAGGTAGGAGTCCTTGCCGGCAACGACAAGGAAAAGTGCCGGGAGGAATGGTGGGCAACAGTCGGTTACCTGAACCGCGCCCTGCCGGGCAATGGGTTCGAACTCGTCCCCCTCGGTTTTGAGGAGGTTTTCTCCGCGGTTGAAGAACGCGAAGTCGAGTTCATTCTCGCCGATCCCTCCTCCTACGTACAGATGGCTGCGCTGTACGGTGTGCGGGGCATTGCCACGTTGCGGAACCTGCGGCTGGATAGAGGCCACGACCAGTTCGCCAGCGTGATCTTCCGCCGTGCCGACAGGGCCGACCTCCGCACCGTCCAGGACCTTGCGGGAAAGGCGTTTATGGCAGTGGGCGAAGATTCTTTCGCCGGCTGGCAGATGGCCTGGTACGAGATGACGCTACGGGGCTTCGATCCCCACGAGCAGCTTGCCGAACTGCGTTTCGGCGGCACACAGGATGCTGTCGTGTATGCCGTGCGCGACGGGCTGGTTGACGCGGGGACGGTCCGTTCGAGCACGCTGGAACGGATGGCCGCGAAGGGAGAAATCCACCTGGAAGAATTCCGGGTTATCGGCGAGCACACCGACCGGGACGTTGTGCCCTTTCTGCACTCGACGGACCACTACCCGGAATGGCCGATGGCCGCCGTGCCTCATGCGCCCGAACCCGTGGTGCGGGAAGTGGCCGGAATGCTCCTGGCGATGCCTGCAAACACTGCGGCGGCTCGGGACGCGCATTGTGCCGGCTGGACGGTGCTGCGGAATTACCAATCTGTGCGGAAGGTCCTTCAGAAACTCGGTGTCGGACCTTTTGCCGGCTACGGAAAAGTGACTTTCCGGCAAGTTATGGCGAAGCACTGGCTGTTTGTGGCGGGGGCGGTCATTCTCTTTGGCGCCGTGCTGCTGGTTCTGGCGCACGTGAGTCGGTTGAACAAGGCGCTGCGCGAAAGTGTCGCCCGGAGTGAGGAACTGGCCGCCGTTCGCAGGCAGGTGCAGCAGGACCTGATCAAGGCCAAGGAGAACTTCAGAAAAATCCTGGCTCGAAGTCCGTTCGGCGTTGTCGTCGTAGGACTGGACCGGAATATCCGGTGGGCCAATGATTTTGCGGTCGAACTCGCCGGCGTGGACAGCATGCAGGTTATGCTTGACCAACCGTGTGGCAAATACCTGTGCCCGGCCCGGCAGGACGAATGCCCGATCCTGGATAGGGACGAGAGCCTGGTCAACTCGGAACGTATTCTGCGCCGCTGCGACGGCACCGAGATACCCGTGCTGAAGTCCGTGGTTCGAACGGAACTGGACGGCGAGCCGGTGCTGATCGAGACCTTTGTGGACATCTCCGACCGCAAACGGGCGGAGGAGAAACTCCGCGCCAGCGAGGAGCGGCACCGCGTGCTGTTCGAGAGTTCTCGGGACGCCATCATGACGCTGGGCCCGCCGACCTGGAAGTTTACCTCGGGCAACCCTGCGGCACACGAGATGTTCGGCGTCGGCGATGAAGAGGAGTTTACATCGCTGGGGGCCTGGGACGTTTCGCCGGACCGCCAGCCCGACGGCCGGCCCTCCGAGGAGAAGGCGCAGGAGATGATACAGGCAGCTATGCGTGAGGGCTCGCACTTTTTTGAATGGACGCACAAACGGCTGCACGGCGAGACATTTCCCGCCACGGTTCTGCTGACCCGCATGGAGCTGCGGGGCAGGCAGCTGCTGCAGGCGACTGTGCGGGACATCACCCCGCGCAAGGAAGCGGAGCAGGAACGAAAACGGATTATGCGGTACCAGCAGGCGCTTCTGAAAAATGTTCCGGCCTGCATCTTTCTGAAGGATCGCCAGAGGCGGTATACGGCGGTCAACCATTCGTATCAAGGCATGTTCCTGCGAGATATATCAGATGCGACCGGGCTTACGGATGATGATATATACCCACCTCGTCTGGCGGAGCAGTTCCGGCGGGAGGACGAACAGGTGATGGAGGAGGGCCGGCTTCTTACAAAGGAGGAGTCCGTTCGTTTGAAAGACGGCAGTGAGGCCTACGTTACTGTCAGACTGGCTCCCGTGGCAGCGAAAGATGGCCGGGTGACCGGAATGGTCGGGATAGCGCTGAACATAACGGACCGAAGGCAGGCGGAGAAACGGCTCGAGGATCTCAACGCCAGGCTGGAGCGCTCCAACCGGGACCTGCAGGAGTTTACCTACACCGTTTCCCATGACCTGCAAGCCCCCCTGCGGAAGATCCACACGTTCGGTCAGTTCCTGGAGGAGGACTGTGGCGACCTGATTCCGGAGGAGGGGCTCGACCACCTGCACCGAATGCAGGGCGCCGCTGTGCGCATGAAAGAGTTGATCCAGCACCTTTTGGCGCTTTCCCGGGTGAAGACGCGTGGCGCGGAGTTCGAGCCCGTGGAGCCGAAGGAGGTCATCGAAACCGTGCTGGACGACCTCGGGGAACACATCGCCGAATGCGAGGCCCAGGTTGAAGTTGATGCGACCTTCCCGACCGTGATGGCGGATGAGGTCCAGCTGCGACAGCTTTTTCAGAATCTCATCACCAATGCCCTGAAATTCGCTTCCCCTGACCGACTGCCGAGGGTGAGCATCTCGGGACGGTTAGATGGAGACGATGCCCTCTTTGCGGTCTGCGACAACGGAATCGGCATCGACCCGAAGTATCGCGAGAAGATATTCGGCATCTTCCAGCGCCTCCACCGCCGGGAGGATTACGAGGGTGCGGGAGTGGGGCTGGCCCTGTGCGAGAAAATAGCCCGTCGCCACGGCGGCAAGATATGGGTGGAATCGGAGCCCGGCGCGGGCAGTCAATTCTACTTCACGTTGCGGATTCCGTGACACAGTTGAAAGGAATGCATCTGCCATGACTTGGCAACGCAGGGAACCCGTGCCGGTGTTGCTGGTGGAGGACGACCCGGATGACGTGGAGATAACCCGTCGGGCCTTCAGGAAGGGCCGGATCTGCAACACGCTGTACGTGGCACGGGATGGGGAAGAGGCCCTGCACTTCCTGCGCCATACCGGCCCGTACGCCGGAGAAGACGTTGCCGCCCCCCGACCCGGCCTGATCCTGTTGGACCTGAACCTGCCCCGCCTGGACGGGCGGGAGGTCCTGGAGGTCATCAAGAACGATGCGGACTTGCGCCACATCCCCGTCGTGGTTCTTACCACTTCCAGCGAAGAGGCTGACGTGATGGGATGCTACGATAGGGGGGCGAACACCTACATCACGAAACCGGTGGAATTCAGCAGTTTCCTCGAAGCCGTCATTACGATCGGCGAGTACTGGCTCACCATCGCCGAGATACCGGGCAAATAACGAGGTGACCCAGATGGGCGAGGGAGAGGCCTTGCGCGCACTTCTGGTGGAAGACGACCCGGACGATACGGCGATCTTTCGCCGGTACGCAGAACAACTCAGGGATTACAGGCTGGATCTGGCCCACGTGGTCACCGGCGAAGAGGTGGAGGAACGCTTTGCGCCGAATACCTTCGACATGGTCTTCATAGACCTTCAGCTCGGCGGGGCGGCCGGCGGCATAGACCTCATCGAGCATCTTGCCCGGCAGGGCTGGGACGTGCCCGCCGTCGTCGTGACTGGCACGGGCGACGAGAATAAAGCTGTGGAAGCGATGAAGGCTGGTGCATACGATTATCTGATCAAGGATTCCCTCAACGCGGACTTGATCGAGCGGACCGTCCGTAACGTGCGCCGGAGGCACATGCTGGAGCACGAACGTGAAGAGATGCTCCACAAACTGGAAGAGCTGAGCGTAACCGACGAGCTGACCCGACTTGCCAACCGCAGACGTTTCGATGACCGACTGCAGGAAGAGGCGGAGCGCTCCGCGCGCACGGGGAACGTTTTCTCCTTGCTGATGATGGACCTGGATCACTTCAAACAAGTGAACGACCAATACGGCCACCAGACCGGGGACGAAGTGCTTCAGAAATGTGCACAGGCCCTCAAAGAAAACGTACGTCGTTCCGATTTCCCTGCCCGCTATGGGGGAGAGGAGTTCTGCGTCATTCTGCCGGAGACTTCTCTGCAAGGCGCCCGCGTAGTCGCAGGGAACCTTCGGAAGGCCGTCGAAGACTTTCCGCCACCAGTTCCCACCGTCAGCATCGGTATCGGGTGCTGGAAGGCAGACCTCTCGATGGAGGATGTAGTGCACCGTGCCGACGAGGCCCTTTACGCCGCAAAAGATTCGGGGCGCAACACCGTGGTCGCATTTCGCGAGGGGGAAGTGTAGGGCAACGCCGTTCCCTTGCCTGTCCGGCCCGGAGGAACCTGCCATTCGCCGACGGACCCGGCCCGACTCAGGACCGCCCCGCCGGCTCCGGCCGAATGTCCGGGGAAAGTTCCGCCGCCGTTCACTCTTGACAGTCTGCGCACGTTCGGCTAACTTATAATCCCTTAATTGGTGAAAAGAGAAGGGGCGCAGATGGCTGTAGAAGACCTCTACGCGCAGGCCTGCGACGCAGTGGAGCGGAAGAATCTGGACTACGCGGTGTACCTCTGCCGGGAGGTCCTCCGCCAGGAACCGCAACATCCGGAAGCCCGCAATCTGCTTCGGGCGGCCGAGCGGCGACGTCAGCAGGCCGGCGGTGCCTCGATCGGGGCGATGGTTGCCAAACCGTTCAGGGCGGTGCTGACCTTCGTGAAGGCGCTGTTCAAAGGCCCCCAGGGCACGCTGGAGACCTACGAGGACTACCTGGAGAGCTACCCGCGCAGCTTCTGGGCGCTGATGAACGCCGGCGCCGCGGCCGCAAAGGCAGGATACTCTGAAGAGGCCGTGAAGGTATTCCAGGACGTCGTGAAGCAGAAGCCGGACAACCAGAAGGCGCTTCGGCGGACGGCCGACGCCCTGGTCCGTAGCGGCCGAAGCAGCGAAGCGGTCAACTACCTGAGCCGCCTCAGCGAGTTGAAGCCGAACGACCTGGACCTGGTGCGCGAACTGCGCGACCTGCAGGCTTCGGAGCACATGGCTTCGCACAAGATGGAGACGGCGGACAGCTTCCGCGACCTGATCCGGGACAAGGAGGTGGCAGAACAACTGGAAGAGTCCCAGCGCATGACCGCCGCCAAAAGCGACCTGGTCCGCGAAATCGAAAACCTCGAGCCGCAGGTGGAGGACAACCCCGAGCATGTCGCCAGGATACTGCGGCTGGCCCAGTTGTACCAAGACGTGGGCCGGCTGGAAGACGCCCACAAGCTGCTGCGCCAGAAGCACGAGCTGCTGCCCGGTGACTACCAGATCAGGGAACGGCTGGGCGACGTGCAACTGGCGATGTACGACAAGGCGATAGCCGCGCTGGACCGCGCGCTGAAGGAAAACCCCGAAGACGAGGCGAAGAAGGAAAAGAAGCAGGAACTGCAGGAACGCAGAGACGAGTTCGCGCTCCGGGAGTTCAGATGGCGACACGCCCAGCACCCCACGGACCGTGCCGTGCAACTGCAACTGGGTCGGGTCTGCCTGCAGGCGGGCGAATACAACGAAGCCATCGCCGCCTTCCAGGCCGTCTCCCAGGATCCGCGCTACGCGGAGGAAGGCCGGCAACTGCTCGGGGTATGCTTCACCCAAAAAGGACAGTACGACCTGGCCCTGGAGCAGTTCGATAAAGCCATCAAGAGCCACCCCAACATGGACGATGAGGGCAAGGAGCTGCGGTACCTCCGCGCACAGACATTGCAGAAAATGGGGCGCACGGAGGAAGCGCTCAAGGGCTTCAAGCAGATATACAGCGTGGACATCAACTACCGCGACGTGGACCGTCGCGTGGACGAACTGAGCGAATAAACGGAAGCCCGACCGGGCTTTCCGATCCCCACTGACCGGAGGATAACACGATGCCGAACAGACCGTCTGCCCTGAAAAGGCTGAAACAGGACAAGAAACGCAGGCGCCGCAACCGCGCCGTCAAGTCGCGCCTGCGCACCGAGGAGAACAAGTTCGAACGGCTGCTGCAGCGCGGCGACGTGGCAGAAGCCGAAGAGCAACTGGCCACCCTCACTAAACTGCTCCACCGGGCGGCCTCCAAGAACGTGATCCACGCCAACAAGGGCGCCCGCCTGCAAGGACAGTACCAGCGCCGCCTTAACGAGCTGAAGCAACAGAGCGCCGAGGAGTAACCGCCCGCCCTACGGGCTCTCGAACAGTTCCTCCTGTGCCGCCGCCGGAGCGGGGCGGTAGGCCGCAACCATCCGGGCGAACTCCCCGGCGTCCGGCATCCGGGCCACATCCAGCGCATCCGCGCCACGCCTGACCAGGCTGCGCAGGCCCCGCCCTCTGGCCCCTTCCAGCGTCCCGGAGGCCACGAACAGCGGCTTGCGCATCCGCAGCGCGTGCGTGCAACTGTTCCAGGTGCCCCCCGTATCTCTCGGCTCGAATCCCACGACGGCGTCGCTCAGGGCCACGATCAGGCGGTTGCGCTGCAGCGCGTGCGCCGTCTCCCACCCGCTGAGCGGCGGAAAAGGGCTCACCAGGCACCAGCGGTCTTCCGTGCTCCTGCCCCGCCGCAGACCGCGCCATCGAAAGCGCAGCAGGCCGGTTGGCGCGAACAGCACCGTGCTCCCGTCTTTCAGGGCGACCTGATGCGCCGTCCGGTCAATTCCCCTGGCTCCGCCGCTCACCACCGTCGTCCCGGCGTCCACCTGCGCACGGGCCAGCTCCCTGGCCGCCGAGCGCGCCGCGCCGCCGGGCCGTCGTGAGCCGACGATCCCGATGGTTTCTGCTTCCAGCAACTCCGCGTTGCCCTTGATGAAGAGCACGGGAGGCGCCTCAGCCCCCAGGAAGCGGGCGATGCGATCGGGATAGCGCCGATCCTCCTGCAGCAGCGCGCCGCCGCCCACCGACGCCAGCCGCTCCAGCATCGCCCGACCGCTGAGGCGCGGCCTCTCCAGCGAAGCGACGCTCGAGGCAGCGGTGCCGGACAGTCCCAGTTCATCCTCCAGCCGCCCCGCCGGCAGGTCAACGAACGCGTGCAGCGGGCAGCCCCGCTCCCGCGCCGCCTCCCGAAGCCGTCCGATGCCGGCCACCCCTATGCCCTGGGTGCTGCAGAGCGCAATGATGCAGAGATGTTCGTCTGAGAACGATTCCATGTCACGTCTCTCCCGGGTTACCATAGAGCGCAGTCCGTATGCTACACTAAAGTAGAGGGCGTTTCAAGGGCCGGGGGCGCGGGCCGCACGGTTCTGAGAACCTTGTGGACGTTGTGGACTTTCTGGACCTCAGGCACGGTGCCTGAGCTACCCAGGTCTTTTTGCGGCGCACACGTTTCGTTCTGCGTCGTTTCGCCTGAAAGGCGTACGCATAAAAGCCCAGGGTTGGCCGCCGCAGGCGGGCTACCCTGGGAACGCTTGCAACAAAGAATGCGGGCTTCCCTGAAAGGGATGCCCGGCCGGCCTGGGGGGTTTGGTTTTTGCGCGCGGCAGCCGATTGCTGTATCCTGTCGCAATCGGCCACACCTGTAATTTCGCCACGTGGGAGAGCATACATGAGTTCCGATCCGGCGCGCATAGGCATAATCGGATGCGGCAACATAAGCGGCATCTACTGCAAGGCGGGGGAGAGATTCGAGGCGCTGCACCTGGTCGCCTGCGCCGACCTGGTGCCCGAGCGGGCCCGCCAGCAGGCCGCGGAATTCGATATCCCGAAGGCATGCAGCCCCGATGAGCTGCTGGCCGACCCGGACATCGAGATCGTGGTGAACCTGACTCCGCCGGGCGCCCACGCGCAGGTGGCGATGGAGGCCATCCAGGCGGGCAAGTCGGTGTATAACGAGAAGCCGCTGGCCATCACGCGGAAGGATGGGCGCGACCTGCTGCAGGCGGCGGAGGAGAAGGGCGTGCTGATCGGCGGGGCGCCGGACACCTTCATGGGCGCCGGCGGGCAGACCTGCCGCGAGCTGATAGACGAGGGCGCCATCGGCCGGCCGGTGGGCGCGACAGCCTTCATGCTGGGCCGCGGGCACGAGACCTGGCACCCCGATCCGGAGTTCTTCTACAAGCCCGGCGGCGGGCCGATGTTCGACATGGGGCCCTACTACCTTACCGCGCTGGTCAATCTCATCGGCCCGGTGCGGCGCGTCACGGGCTCCGCGCAGATCAGCTACCCCGAGCGCACCATCACCAGCGAGCCGAAGCGCGGCCAGAAGATCGAGGTCGAAGTGCCCACCCACGTGGTGGGGGTTATGGACTTCCATCAGGGCGCCGTGGGCACCCTCATCACCAGCTTCGACGTGCACAGCGCGCCGATGCCCTGCCTGCAGGTGTTCGGCAGCGCCGGCACCATCAACGTGCCCGACCCGAACACCTTCGGCGGCCCCGTGGAGCTGTGGCGGCAGGAGACCGGGGAGTGGGAGGAGGCCGAGCTGAGCCGTCCCTATGCCGACAACAGCCGCGGCCTGGGCGTGGCGGACATGGCGCGTGCGCTCCGCGTCGGCCGGCCCTATCGCGCCAACGACCGTCTGACGTTCCACGTGCTGGACCTCATGTGTGCGTTCCACGACGCCTCCGATCGCGGCGAGCACGTGGTGTTGGAGAGCACCTGCGAGCGCCCCGCGCCCCTCCCCGCCGACCTGCCCGACGGGCGCGTGGACGCATAACAGCGGGACGGGCGATCACCTTTCCGGACGGGGCCAGAACTGGAATCTCTGCGTGCAGACGTTATAATCGTAACTGGTAACCTGCCGACACAGGGGCCAGCGTAGCTCAACGGTAGAGCACGGCTTTCGTAAAGCCGGGGTTGAGGGTTCGATTCCCTCCGCTGGCTCCATCTTTTTTCTGACCTGGCTCACCCGAGCAAGAGTTTGTCGCCGCCGGGAAGAATGCATATAATCATGCTTCCCGGGGTAAGCCGAACCGCCTCTCCTTCCGCCCGCGCACAGACGGGGTGAAACCGTGAGCACAGACCCGAAA
>CAYVBE010000068.1:0-18111 GCA_964448935.1 uncultured candidatus Brocadiaceae bacterium | reverse complement strand
CCGGGCGGGTATCGGGTCCCGCTGAAGTCCCGCGCCTTTTCACGGCGCACTGAAACATCCGGGCTATTCGCGAGACGGCCCTGCGGGCCTGACGGCAACGCTCCACGGGGAACGGCGCGGTGTTTCTCCTCGGACTTGCTGGGGCTCCCGCGCCGACCGGACCCCGGGGCAGTTTCGCCCTTTGGTCTGCCATGCCGAATGCCCTGACGCGGGCCTGTGTCCGTTCGGGGGTTGATCCGTCAGCCCGCCGCAGGGCGGGCGTTTCACTGTTAGCCCAGGGCGACCGGCGGGAGCCCTGGGAAGAGGCCCAAACAAACCCAGAGCCCGCACAGCGGGCGATTCAGGACGTGCGTTGACGGAACAAATCCCGTTCTTCGGGGCGCACGCGGGTTCGGGCCGTGCTCACCTGCTCACCTGTTCTACTGCTCACATGATCTGTCTCACCACTGCATGCGGGTGGGGACGCCTCGGGTGTGCATGTGGCGCTTGATGGCGCCGATGGAGTAGGTGTCGTAGTGCACCATGGAGGCTATCAGGGCGGCGTCTGCCTTCCCCTCGGCCAGCACCTCGACCAGGTGGGCGGGCTCGCCGGCGCCGCCGCTGGCGATGACCGGGATGTTCACCGCCTCGCTGACCATGCGCGTTACGGTCAGCTCGTAGCCGTCCTCGGTGCCGTCGGCGTCTATGGAGTTCAGGCATATCTCCCCCGCGCCCAGCTCCTCCGCGCGTCTGGCCCACTGGACGGCGTCCAGCCCGGTGGCCGTGCGCGCCGCCTCGATGAAGACCTCGTAGCCGCTGGGGATCTCGGGCGATTCCTCGACCTTTCTGGCCTGCATCCCCAGCACTATGCACTGGTTGCCGAAGCGCTCGGCCCCCTCGGCGATCAGCTCCGGATTGCGCACGGCCGCCGTGTCTATGCTCACCTTCTCCGCGCCCGCCAGCAGCACGCGCCGCATGTCCTCGACGCTGCGCAGGCCGCCGCCGACGGCGAAGGGGATGAATATCTTGCGGGCCACGGCGCGCACGACGTCAATCATGATGTCCTTGTGGGCCGGCGAGGCGCCGATGTCGTAGAACACCAGCTCGTCCACGCCGTCCTCGTAGTAGCGCTCGGCCATTTTGACCGGGTCGCCCACGTCCACGTTGTCGCGGAACTTCACGCCCTTCGTGGTCCGGCCTTCGCGGACGTCCAGGCAGATGATGAGTCTCTTGCTCAGCATGGGTTTTTCGGGTCTCGGTTCGCGGCGGGTTGGTTCAGGGATTCCACCCTAGAAAATTCTCCAGCAGCTTCAGGCCGATCCGTCCGCTGCGCTCGGGGTGGAACTGGCAGGCCACCAGGTTCTCCTGCGAAAGGGCGCTGACGAACTCCCCGTGATAGTCGGTCAGGCCGATGGCGGCGGCCCCGTCGGTCGGGCAGGGCTTGTAGCTGTGGACGAAGTAGAATTGCGATTCGTTCTCGATCCCGCTCCATATGGGGTGAGGGCGAGCCTGCCGCACCGCGTTCCAGCCCATGTGGGGCACCTTGGCGCCTTCCGGCACTTCCAGCTTCTCCACCCGCCCCGGCACCAGGCCCAGGCAGGGCACGTCTCCCTCCGCGCTGTGCTCCAGGACAATCTGCGCGCCCAGGCAGATGCCCAGCAGAGGGCGTCCGGTGGCGCGGTACTCGCGCAGTGCCTCGTCCAGGCCCAGCTCCTGCAACTGCTGCATAGCGGCCGGCGCGGCGCCGACGCCGGGAAAAATCAGCCTCGGCGCCACGCGCACCTGCTCCGGTTTCTCCGTTACCTGTGCTTTCCGGCCCAGCTTCTGGACCGCCAGCCGCACGCTGGTGAGGTTGCCCGCGTGGTAGTCAACGATGGTGACCTGATCCTGCATGGGATTACGGTTTCCGAAGTGGGGATTAGGAGTCTTGCCTGGTCGGCAGCGAGGATTGTCATTCTATCGGATCTCCCCCGGTTGCGCCACCGACGGCGGGCGCGCCGATCAATCCGAGCGGCAACCGTATCGGTCGAGATACTCCCCCAGAAGATCGTTCAGCATCTCCTGCTGGCGGTCGGTCAGGTCGCGGCGCCATTTGAAATTGGCGTTTCTGAGCGCGTAGGCCTTCAGGCGGCGCCGGAAGGTCCGCGACGGGGGTAGGGCGCAGTGCTGTGCGATGCGTGCGGCGGTTTCCGCCGGCCGGGCGCACAGGTCTTCGTAGCGCACCTGCAGCCAGTCCTCCTCCGGGCATTGTGCACGAGCCGCTTCGAAGGCGTCCATCAGCACCTTCCATTGGATGGCCGCCAGCGCAATGAAAGAGCGGCCGCAACTCTCCCACTCGCGGAGGCGCTCATCGTTCAACGGGCCCCAGCGCCAGTTGCGCGGCCCGCTCCACCCGGTCCACCACGGGACGTTCAGCCACGAGTTGGCGACGGCGCGGCCGTCCCGGATGATGTGCGCGAAACGCGCATCGGGGAGGATGCGCTTCAGAAAGCCCACGCGCGGCCAGCCGGTCAGCTTCAGCAGGAACCGGCGATCCTCGGAGGCTCCCACCCGAGCCGAAAGCTCGCGCCGGATATCCCGGACAACCCGCGGCGTGGCGTCCTCGGCGGTCAGGTCGCGAAAGGTATCCCGGAAGCCGGGATAGAGCCGGTCCCAGAAGTCATAGTGCTCCCCGCCGCCCTCGACGAGCCGCTTCACCGGGCCGCCCACCAGGGGAGCGTCCACCGCCCACATGGCCACCCGGTCGAGAAGCCGCCACAGGCCGCCGCTCCTCCGCGCGAAGCGCGTAAGCCGCCGTGTGCGGGGGTGTTCGGACAGCATCCGGTACAGGACGGTGGAACCCGCCCGACCGGTGGCCAGGATGAAAACAGGCTTCTGGACTCTGCACTCAGTCACATCGCACTCCGGTATGACATCATCTCGCTGCTGAATGGATAGCATTACGCGACTGAACAGTCAAGTCCACCGGGCCCCCGAAGCGCTTGCAGCGCTTTGCTGTGGCACGTAGGATGGAGCGTGTGAGCCGCGCAGAGCGCCTTCAAACCGGAGTCACCGTGCGCATACTGGGCATAGAAACGTCGTGCGACGAGACGGCGGCGGCCGTCGTGGAGGACGGCACGCGCATCCTGTCCAACGTCGTCAGCACCCAGCACGAGTTGCACGAGCGCTTCGGCGGGGTGGTGCCGGAGGTCGCCTGCCGGGCGCACGCGGAGAACTGCCTGCCGGTGGTGGAGACGGCGCTGGACGAGGCGGGCATGGAGCCGGCCGAGCTGGACGGCGTGGCGGCGACCAATACGCCGGGACTGATCGGCGCTCTGCTGGTGGGGCTGTCCACCGCCAAGGCGCTGAGCTGGGCGCTGGAGCTGCCGCTGATCGCCGTAAACCACCTGCATGCGCACATCTACGCTGCCTGGCTGGGAGAGGAGGAACCGCTGCTGCCGGCAGTCAGCCTGGTGGTCAGCGGGGGGCACACCAGCCTGTACCTTACGGGCGGGCCCCTGGAGCAGGAGCTTCTGGGCGGCACCGTGGACGACGCCGCCGGCGAGGCGTTCGATAAGGTGGCCAACATCCTGCACCTGGGCTATCCCGGTGGTCCCGAGGTGGAGAGAGCCGCCCGGGATGGCGATCCGGAGGCCATACAGTTCCCCCGGAGCTGGCTGGAGCCAGGCAGCGCGGATTTCAGCTTCAGCGGGCTCAAGACCGCCGTCCTCTACCACTGCCTGGGCACCAACGCATCCCGCGAGGATATCGAGAACGCGACCTATGAGCCGGGCTTCGTGGCGGACGTGGCGGCCGGCTTCCAGGAGGCGGTGGTGGACGTCCTGGTGGGCAAGGCGCTGGACGCCGCCGAGCGCCACGGGGCGCGCAGCCTGATCGTGGGCGGGGGAGTGGCGGCGAACGGGCGCTTGCGGGAGCGCCTGCGCCGGGAGACCGACGGGCGGGGGCTGAAGCTTCACCTTGCGGCCAGGGCGCTGTGCACGGATAATGCGGCCATGACGGCCGGCATCGGTTGCCGCCTGCTGGAGGCCGGACGGGTGGCGCCGCTGGATATCGAAGCCGTTCCATGAGAGGTGGTGCGGGACGTGAGAGTGGAGAGCGTAAAGGACCTGCTGGAGGCCGTGGCGCGGGGCGAGGTGGAGCCCGACGCCGCGCTGGAGAGGATACGTGCGCTGCCGTTCGAGGACATCGGATGCGCCAAGATTGACCATCACCGCGGACTGCGCTGCGGCCAGCCGGAGGTCATCTTCTGCCAGGGCAAGACGCCGGAGCAAGTGGCGAGGATCGCCGAGAGCATCCTGTCCTCCGGCGCCGATCTGCTGGCGACCCGTGCCGACGGCGACTGTTGGCAGGCGGTCCAGGCGGTTTGCGAGGACGCCGCCTACGACGAGACCGCCCGCTGCATCACCGTGCGGCGCTCGAAGGTGGAGCCGATGGGGCGCGTGATGATCGTGACGGCCGGCACCGCCGACCTGCCCGTCGCTCAGGAGGCGGCGATCACCGCCGAGATGCTGGGCGCGGACGTGCAGCTCATCACCGACGTGGGTGTGGCGGGCCTGCACAGGCTGCTGGCGCATGTGGAGGGCCTGCAGCGGGCCAACGTCATCGTGGTGGTGGCCGGCATGGAGGGCGCGTTGGCCAGCGTGGTTGGCGGCCTGGTGGCGCGGCCCGTGGTGGGGGTGCCCACCAGCGTGGGCTACGGCGCGGGATTCGGGGGCGTTGCTCCGCTGCTGACAATGCTCAACAGTTGCGCCGGGGGAGTTGCCGTGGTCAACATAGACAACGGTTTCGGCGCCGGCTACATCGCCGCCCTCATCAACTCCATGGCCGTGACAGGGAGTGAGCGGGAATGACCGAAGCTTCGCAACGCACTGAGGTTAACGAACTGCCCGCATTGCCCGAGCGTCCGCGGGACGCGCACAAGGGGGACTTCGGCCATGTGCTGGTCGTGGCCGGCTCGCCGGGCATGACCGGTGCCGGCTGCATGGCCGCGCTGGCCGCGCAGAGGGCCGGGGCGGGACTGGTCACGCTGGCGCTTCCGGCCAGCCTGAACGCCGTGGCGGAGATCAAGCTGATGAGCTGCATGTCCATGCCCCTGCCGGAGCCCGGCGCGCCGGTGCTGGGTGACAGGGCGGTGGAGGAGGTCCTGAGCCGCATCGAGGAATTCGACGTCGTGGCCGTGGGGCCGGGGATCGGGCGGACCGCTCCGGCCTTTGGCGCCGCCCGGCGGCTGGTGGCCGAGCTGCCGTGCGCGGCCGTGGTGGACGCCGACGGGCTGAACGCGCTGGCGGAAGACACGGGGGTGCTGGCCGACGCGCCGGCCCCGCGCCTGTTGACGCCGCACCCGGGGGAGATGGGGCGGCTGCTGGGCTGCCCGGCGCGGGAGGTGCAGGATGATCGGCGGGGCGCAGCGGTGGGTTTTGCGCGTGAGCACGGCGTGCTGCTGGCGCTCAAGGGCGCCGGCACGGTGGTCACCGACGGCCGCCGCGTCTACGTGAATCCGACGGGCAATCCCGGCATGGCCACCGGCGGCACGGGTGACGTGCTGACGGGCCTGACGGCCGGGCTGCTCTGCCAGGGGCTGGACCCGTTCGAGGCGCTGCAGCTTGCGGTGTTCGTGCACGGCCTGGCGGGCGACCTGGCGCTACGGGAGAAGGGCGAGCTGTCTCTGATCGCGGAGGATGTGCTTGAGCAGGTCCCCGCGGCCTTGCGGTTGCTTCGAAAAGCCGGCGCTCCGGCGACTCCGGAGGACGTGCCGGCTATTCTGTCCGAACGGGATCAGCCGCTTTGATGGTCCGGATAGCGTCGCGCAGGCTGGACCTCTGTTCCGCCGTCATTTGCCGGTTTCCGAAACGGACGCGGCAGTAGATTTCCGTGACCAGGTATACGGCTTGTTTGAGGTCCGGGCGGCGGGCGGCGGCGCGCCGGGCAAGTTCCCGCGGCGCGGCGGACGGGGGGCCCGGCATGCCTTTGCGGCGCAGGATGCGTAGCATAACCTGGTAGAAATACAGGGCCGAGCCCCGCCGGGGACGTCCGCGCCAGCTCCGCAGTTTGCCTTCCAGCCAGGTTGCGCCCGCGTAGAGCACGACTCCCGCCGCCAGAAACAGGACCACCAGCGCGACCACCCGCACGGCGCCCCGGTCGGGGACGGCCGGCAGAACGTGGCGCAGGACGGTTGTGGCATCGGCGGCCATGTTCTCGGTAGCCGTTTCCAGGGCGGTGTATATCTCGTCCTGGGTCTGCTGGTCGTAGGCCAGCACTTTCTGCCAGACGGAATTGACGGGGCCCACGACCGGGCTGAGCTGACGGGTTATTGCCGCGGCCAGGCCGCTGAAGGGCGAGTCGCCTTCCATGAGCATCGTGGAGGGCGTGGGATCGAACGGCACCCAGCCCAGCCCGTTGAAGTATATCTCGACCCAGGTGTGACCATCCCGCTCGCGAAAGACGTATTTGCCGTCCTCCGTCTGGCCGCTGCCGCCCTTGTAGCCGACCACCAGGCGGCTGGGAAGGTCCCACGCCCGGACCAGCAGGGCCATGGCCGTGGCGAACTGCTCGCAGCTTCCCCGGCGCGTCTCGGTCAGGAAGGCCACGATCGGGTCCCTGTCGCCGAAGTCCGGGAGCGTGGACCTGGCGGCAAACTCGCCGGACTCCGTCAGGTGTTCCTCCACTGCCAGAACCCGGTCGTAATCCGTGTTTGCGCCGTGCCGCTCCGCGATGCCGTCGGCGATCCGCTCTATTTCCGGACGGATTTCCGGTGGGACAAAGAACAGATACGGCCAGTGCCCCTCCGGCGGGGGGGTGCCGGCCCGTCGGAGCTGCTCCGGCGTGAAGAGCGGCACCGCCGACTCGATGGTGTAGTCAAACGGCGCGCTGCCGCGCGGGAACAGCGTCGCGTGATGTGTCAGGCTATTGATGAACATCTTCCGCTCCCCATCGCCGACGAAGGATGCGGGCCGGTAGAGAGCGAACACGAAGGAGGAGCGCGTTTTCTCCATCTCCACCTTCTGGATCACGCGGCAGACCTGCACGTCCGGAGATGCGATCTCATAGGGTTTGGTGAGAAAGAACTCGTCGCGCGGGATTTCGCCGCGGTCCCGCCCGCTGCGGCTCCACAGTTTGAGGCTCTCGGACATGCTCAGCCAGCGGCCCGCTCGATAGTAGAAAAGGGCCGTTCCGCGCATCAGCACGGTGTCCAGCAGGTCGGGCGGGCAGGCCTCCGGGTTGTCCGGCTGTAAGCTCGCGCGGAAAGCCACTGACTCGTCCTGCCGGGTCTCGCCCACCGAGAGCAGCGATACCTCCTCGGAGAACGCGCCGACCGGGGTATCCCGGTCCGGTCCGGCACCGACGCGCTCGTACCTGGGCAGCCCGACGAAGAGCAGGGCGGTGAAGGCGGTCACCAGCAGACCGGGCAGCCACAGCGCGGTGAGGAAATCCGCGAGCCCCGGCAGGGAGCGGGTGTCCTCCCGGCGCTCCGCTGCTCCGTCGTCGCCCGCCCGGCGAAGCTCCAGCGCCAGCATGTTCGCCAGCACGAAGAAAACGCTGAGCAGGAATGCGGGAAAGTAGGTGAACTCCCGCACCCACCGGCCGGCGGCCATCAGGGTGATGATGGCCATAACCTGCACCAGGCGGAAATCGCGCACTGAGAGCCCCTTGCTGTAGAGCAGGATGAGCTGTGCGACGATCAGGAAGCGTTCCAGCCCGTAACTGAGCGGCTGCTCCGCCAGGTGGGCGTGGCCCAGACACGCCCCGAACGCCCCGAGGGTCAGCAGGTTTTTCCCCACGTTCCCCACGACGCCTCGTCGGTGCGGGCCGATCGTCAGGGCGTGTGCAATGCACACAAGCAGCGGCACAAGGGCGTACACCGGCCGCGCCTGACGGATTCCGACCAGCAGCCCTCCGCTGACGATGAGGCCGTACGTGGTCAGGAGCAGCAGCCAGTTCGGGTGCACCGCCGGCGCTGTCCGCCCGTCCGTCTCAATGCTGGTAGCTGAAGATGCCATCAAAATCTGGCTCGCTGACGTCAACGATAACCGTGCCGGGTTCCTGTCGGCCGGCAATGCTGCTCCCGGCCGGCCCTGGTGTAACCACGCAGACCCCGCTGCCGGCTCTCAGCGGGGTAATCCTGCCGAACAGTTCGCGCACGCTGTGCCGCCCGGTCATCTCACTTCTGGCCAGTGCTTCCATCACGTCGTAGCTGTGCGCCCGGCCGGTGCGGAACGGCAGGGAAATCAGTTCCGCGCAGTACGAGGCGAAGGCGAAGAGCACGTTCCGCTCCGCCAGCATCCGGGCCATGGTGGCCACGAAGCTCACGGCTTTCTCGAAGCGTTCCCGGCGGCCGTCCAGCTCCGGCCGGCCGGCTTCCGGCAGGAAGGCGTCCAGGACCAGCAGAACGCGCTCGCCGCGCTGCTGGTCGAATTCCCGCACGTGCAGTTCTCCCATCCTGGCCGTGGTGGGCCAGTGAATGTGACGGGGGTCGTCGCCGGGGCGGTATTGCCTCAGCGAGCGCGTCTCGCCCTCCGGCCGCCTGCGCTGCAGTACGGTCTGCCACGTGGCGTCGCCCTCGGTCCGGCGCAGAAAAGCCTCGCGGCGTACGGTCCCCAGCCTGGGGAGCACCAAAATCTTCTGCCGGCTTTCGACCTGCAAGGAACTTTCCAGGAGGCCCAGCGGAAACACGCTGGACGCGCGCACGTGGGGCATCGGGTGCAGCCCGCGTTGGGGCATGGATAGCCGCAGGGCGCGGGAGACCCGTCCGCCCGCCGGCAGCCGGACGACGCCGGGCCCCGCCGGCCCGTCCGGGGCGGCACTGGCCACATTCAGGGCGAAGATCGGGAGGAAGGGCCGATCATTGCGGACCCTCACCTGCATCGGAAACACGTTCCCGGCATGGATGTGTTCCGGGAGAGTCCAGTGGATGTGCAGGTGGCGCAGGGCCGGCAGGGCCAGAATCGCGCAGCACAAGACCGCCCCCAGCAGGAACGAGGCGGTCAGGCAGAACAGGTTGATGCCGGTGTGGACTGCCCATCCGGCGAAGCCGAGGGTCATCAGCAGGAATAGCAACCCCCACCGCGTGGGCCGCACGGCAGAACGCATCCGCAGGTGGGACATCTGGCGCCGCGCCAGTCTGTCCAGCGCCACGGAGGCCGCAAGCCAGGCCGCCGCGAACAGGCTGACCAGCAGCGCGGCCCCTGCGCTGCCCGCCAGGACGGCCAGAGCCAGACCTACCAACGCGACCAGCCAGCCGGCAAGTGCCGCGAAGCGAGACGCCCTGCGGAGCCGGAGATGCGTGAGTTGTGGTGATTCAGCCATCATACAAGGACTCATGTGCCGAGGACCGGAGAGTCATCGCGGCACCGCCGTGTCCTCCAGTATCCCGCGCACCAGCCGGGCGGCTTCCTCGAATCCGCCGCTCTGCGGAGGAATGCCCCGCACCCTCATGCGGTGGGACAGGACGGGTCCGGCCAGTTCCTTGACCTCATCGGGCTCCACGTAATCGCGGCCCCGCAGCAGCGCCAGCGCCTGAGCCGCCCGGAACAGGTGAATCGCCCCCCGCGGACTGATGCCGAACACCACCTCTTCGTGCGCCCGCGTCGCGTCCACGACGCGCATCAGATACTCCAGGACCTCCTCGGAGACGTGTACCCGGCGGACCAGTTGCCGCAGTCGCACCACGTCCGGCCCGCGCATGACGGGTCGCACGTCCTCGATGGGATGGCGGATGCGCTGGGCGCGGATGATCTCCTTGTTCTGCTCGCGCGTCGGATATCCCAGATTCATCCGCAGGAAGAATCGGTCCAACTGGGACTCGGGCAGGGGATAGGTGCCCTCGAACTCAAACGGGTTCTGGGTGGCCAGCACGCAGAAAGGCTCGGGCAGGGGATGCACCACTCCGTCCACCGTGATCTGGCTCTCGTTCATGGCCTCCAGCAGGCAGCTCTGCGTCTTGGGGGCGGTGCGGTTGATCTCGTCGGCCAGGACGATGTTGGCGAACAGCGGCCCCCGTTTGAAGACGAACTTCCCCTTGGTCTCGTCGTAGATGTTGACGCCCAGCAGGTCGGCGGGCAGCAGGTCCGGGGTGAACTGAATGCGGCGGAACTTGCAGTCCAGCGCGGCGGCGACGGTCCGGGCCAGGATGGTCTTTCCCACGCCCGGGACGTCCTCGATGATCAGGTGACCGCCGCCGAGGAGGGCGACCAGGGCGAGCTCGACGCGGTCGTGCCTGCCCACGTAGACCTTCTCGATCTCCGCTATCAGTTCTTCTATCTGCTCGGCTGCCGTCTGTAGCGGCGAGGCCTCTTTCTGGCTCATAGGTGCTCTTTCCCCCATGGGTTCCGGTTATTGTAAGTTCATTGTATCCGGAGGCTTCCGGAGGGTCAAACGCTGCGCATCGGGCCGGCGCGTCCTGCTTTTGACAACGGGCGGGCAAAAGCCCTACCATGGACGCAATCGAGAACACGGAGCATACGATGCAGAAATTGTTGGAAAAGCTGAATTTCCAGGATGGGCTGATCCCCGCGGTCATTGCGGACCGGGAGGGCAATGTGCTGACGCTCTGCTACATGGACGAGGAGGCGCTGCGCAGGACCGTGGAGAGCGGTCAGGTGCACGTTTTCCGCCGCTCGCGCGGGCGCGTTATGCCCAAGGGCGGAACCAGCGGGCACACCCAGCGGGTGGTCGAGATGCGCGTTGACTGCGCGGACAATTCGCTGTTGGTCGTGGTGGAGCAGAAAGTGGCGGCGTGCCACGCCGGATACTATACCTGCTATTACCGGCGCTACGATGCGCAGGAAGACGTCCTTCGCGTATGCGAGGAGCGTGTGTTCGACCCCGAGGACGTGTACGGCGAATAAGCGGGACCATCATTGGTTGAAAAGGGTGGTTGTGGTGCTATAATAGCGGCGTGCATCCGGCGAATTTCCGGGAAGATTCATCGTCCACGCTGTTGCGGGAGAAAGGACAATGGCAGACGGACAGGAATATCTGACCTACGAAGAGGCGCTTGTGGAACTGGGCGTTGACCGTAGCGAGTTGAACGGACTGATCCGGGAAGGGCGTCTGGAAGAACAGGTGGTCGAGGGCCAGACCAGGTTTGCCCGCGACCAGGTGATGGCCGCCAAGGAGGACCTGCTGGCCGGCGGCGACATGGAGTCCGGCGAGACGGCCGTGATGAAGGACGAGATCGAAGTCGAAGACGAGGAGGAGACGGCCGCCGAGGAGGAGTCACGGGAGGACTTCTTCGATTTCTCCGAGGCCCTGGAAGAGGATTTCGAGCTGGAAGAGGCCGAGACGGTGGAGACGGCGGAGGAGGAGGAAGATCTGCCGACCATCGAACTGGAAGAAGAGACGGACGAGGAAGAGGAGATCGTTACGGCGGTCATCGAGCCAACCGGTGACGACGTTGACGAGGCGGAGCTGCTGAACGAAATCCTCGAAATCGAAGAAGACGAAGAGGAAGCCCCGATCGCGCCCACGGAAGTGGCCGACGTGCGCGAGGAGGAAGTGACGGCCGATATCACGGCTATCGAAGAGCCGGAATACGCCGAGCCGGCGGGCTTCCGCGAGGAAGAGGTGGAGCTGGACGAGGCGGCCGAGCCGGCCGACGTCGAGATTCCGACGGCCGTGGCGATGCGTCCGGTCGAGCAGGCCAGCACGTGGCCCACGGTCGTGCTGGTGGTTGCCCTGATCGTGCTGGCGCTGGCCGCTGTCTTTATGGTGGAGAATACCGTACACCCCGATTTCTCCACTCCGCTGACGGGCTGGCTGCCGCTTTGACCCGCCAGTCCGCCGCGGTGCCGGCTCGGGGCAGTGCGCGAGAATCGCATCTTAAAGCCTGGAGGAGCGAAGTTTGATGCCAAGGAAAACGATGGCACTTGTGTTGGCCCTGGCTGTCCTGACTGGCTGTGCGGGCACCAAAGAGTTGCGCAACCAGAACGCAAACCTCACCCGGCAGCTCCGCCGCTGTGAGGATGAACGTGACGCTCTGGAGAATACCATCTCCATGCTGGAGACGGACCGCCGCGGGCTGCAGGAAAATCTGGAGCAGGCCCGTGCCGAGTCCCAGCAGATGAGCGGGGTTGTGGAAAGGCTTCAGCAGGAGCAGTCCCGGCTACAGCAGGAGCGCCAGGAGCTGCAGAAGCTCGTGCGCGACCTCTCCGGCTTCAGCGTTGAGACGCGTGAGGAAGGCAACTTCATCGTGGTGGAGAACGATATCCTGTTCGAGTCCGGCGAGGCCGATCTGGCCGACGAAGCCACGCAGTCCCTTGCGTCGGTGGCCGAGTATCTGAAGGAGCGACGGGGCCTGACCATACGGGTGGACGGGCACACCGATGCCGTGCCCATCACCCACTCCTCCTGGGAGGACAACTACCACCTCTCCGCGATGCGGGCCCACAGCGTGATGCAGTACCTGGCAGAGCAGGGCGTGAACCGCGAGCGCATGTTCATCGTGGGCTTCGGGCCCAGTAAGCCCGTTGTGGAACCGGATCAGCCGAGTCAGCCGATCGCCGAGAACCGGCGCGTCGAGATACTGCTCGTGCCCGAGGGCTCCAGGAGCATCGAGGAGATTCTGGAAGGCATCCAGGACTGACGCCGGCCGTTGCGCGGGCAGACGAAGGAGGATTTCCGTGGCAAATGTGGTAAAAACCGGGTGGTTTTCCCGGCGCATCACCGTGCTCATGGTGACGGGTAAATCCGTGACGGGCACGCTGGACGAAGTGACGGACAACTACATCGTGCTCACCCGCGACGGGTCCGAAGTGCAGATCATGTGCCATGCAATCGTCGCCATCCGCCTGGCGGAAGACAGGGGCGAAAGCGAGTAGCCCCGGCACTGCCTACCGCCGCAGGGCGCTCAGCAGGAGCGACAACTCCTCGGTCCCCAGCGCCGCGGCTGCCAGCACGTAGCCCATCCCCCCCGCCGCGGCGGGCACCAGCGCCCGCACCAGCTTGACGCCCAACTCCGGCGATGCCGCCGGGGTCAGCCGCAGGGCCAGCCATGCCGCCCCCACCGCTACCGCGCCGGCCAGCACTGTGTTCCACGTCGTGCCCACCAGCCGCCCGATGCCCGTCAGGGGCACCCTGCGCGACAGCAGCAGGGCGAGCGCCGCCACCTGCAGCGCCGCGCACGCCGCTGTGGAGGCCGCCAGCCCGGCCGCGCCGAGGGGCCAGACCAGCGTCAGGTTCAGCGCCAGGTTCAGTCCCACGGCGGCGGCGGCCACCTTCGCCGGGACCGCCGGGCAGCCCAGGCCGTAAAACGCGCGCGTGAGCACGTGCAGGGCGCAGTAGGCCCAGATGCCCAGGGAGTAGAAGACCAGCATGTGCGCCGTCCGCTCCGCCATGGGCGCGGTGAAGGCGCCACGCTGGAACAGCAGCGCGATGATGGGCCGGCGCAGCACGATGAGCCCGGCTCCGGCCGGCAGGCCGGCGAATATGACCAGCCCCAGCCCACGCAACACGGTGCGCGCGAACGCCCCGTGGTCGCCCCGCGCCGCCTGGCGGCTCAGCGTGGGAAACACGGCCGTGGCCAGCGCTATGCCGAAGATGCCCAACGGCGCCTGCATGAGGCGGTTGGCGTAATACAGCACGCTGTTCGCTCCCAGCGCCATCGGGTAGTGGAACACCCCGCCCAGCAACCGAAAGGTCTCCCGCCCGGCCGGGGCCGCCAGCGATAGGGCGATCACCCCGTCCAGGAACGCGTTGGCCTGAAAGGCCGCCATGCCCAGCGCCACGGGCGCCATGCCGGCCACCACGCGGCGCACCTGTGGGTGCCATGGTCGCAGCGTCAGGCGCACCCGGAACCCCCGTGCCCGCAGCACAACCACCTGCAGCAGCAGTTGCAGCACCCCGCCCGCCAGGATGGCGCCCGCCAGCACGTAAACGCGCACGCGCGGGTCGTCGGAGACGTGCGGTCCCACGGCCACCACGGCCAGTATCCAGCACGCGTTCAGCACCACGGGCGCCAGCGCCGGAGCGGCGAAGTGCCTCAAGCAGTGCAGCGCGGCCCCGGCCAGCGCCGTCAGACAGATGAAAACCATGTAGGGCAGCAGCACCGCCGTCAGCAGCAGTGCCAGCCGCCACTGCTCGGTCAGGTCCACCGTAGCTACCAGCAGCAGAACCAGCGTCTCCCCCAGGACGGTCAGCGCAGCCAGGACGGTCAGCAGGGCGCCGGCGACGCGGCCGCTGAGCTGCTCGGCCTCTTCCGCAGAGCGGCGTTCCAGATACTCGCTCAGCACGGGCACAAAGGCCGCGCTCAACGCTCCCTCGCCCAGCAGCCGGCGGAACAGGTTGGGCACCCGGAACGCAAAGCTGAAGGCGTCCCACACCATGCCCGCCCCGAAGACCGCCGCGCAGGTGACGTCGCGCGCCACACCCAGAAGGCGGCTCAGAAGGGTGAGAGCCGAGATGACGCCGGCGCTGCGGACGAAGCTCTCCTCCTGACGCCTCTCGCTCCTTTCGCTGTTGTGGGCAGCTTCGCTCACGGCCGCCACCGTCCGCGGATTTTGCTCGAAGAGGGCCGGGAATCCTCTTTTTGGCCCGGCCAGAGCGTGACCAGGAGCATCCCGGCCAGAAAGCCGCCGATGTGCGCTCCGTAGGCCACACCGCCGTGGGCATACGATACCCCCAGCGAAGCCAGGCCGCCGAACACCTGCAACACAAACCACATGCCAAGTACGACGAGGGCCGGCAGTTCCATGAAGTGCAGGAAGTAGAAGATGGGCACCAGGACCAGTACCCGGGCCCTGGGCCAGCAGACGATGTAAGCCCCCAGCACCCCGGCGATCGCTCCGCTGGCACCGATCGTTGGCATCGCGGCATTCGGCGCCAGCGCATAGTGGACCAGCGTCGCCAGCAAACCGCATACAAAGTAGAAAGGAAGGAAACCAATGTGGCCGAGGCGCGCCTCAACGTTGTCACCGAAAATGTACAGGAACCACAGGTTGAAGATCAGGTGCAACCATCCGCCGTGGATGAACATGCTGGTGAAAAGCGGCACCAGGATGCCACCCACCACGTTCGTTCCTGAGCGCAGGGCCTCCGTCGCGTTCGCTGCCACAAAGCCATAACGCATCATCCATTCCTGCAATGTCGCACGGGCCATGGATGTTTCGAGTAGAAAAACCAGTGCATTGGCGGCGATCAGGCCGAAGACAACCCATGGGGTCATGTTGGAGGGATTACGATCGCGGATTGGAAAAAGCACGTGTGATCCCCCCGATTTCTGGAGCGAGCATGAGGATACCACACAGGCTCGGCGTGGGGCAAGACGGGGTGTGGGAAGGAGGCACGGCTATTCCGCCAGGGCGTCTTCCACTCGATCCAGGGTATCCGAATCGGGTCCGGCATCGCTCCCGCATTGAATGCTCGCACGGATCTGCTGGATCTCCGGAAGTTTCTCGAAAAAAGCGTCGCACACATCGGGGCAAAACCGTGTCTCCCGCCCGGCCGCGATCATTCCAAGCGCGTGATCCTCCGGAACGGCGGGACGATAGACGCGGTCGTGAACGAGAGCATCGTAGACATCCAGCACTTTCACGATTCTGGCTACCAGGGGACATTCGTCGCGACATAACCCGTCCGGGTAGCCGCGGCCGTCCCAACGCTCATGGTGGTATATAGCCACCTCCTGGCCGAGCCGCAGGACGGGTATGGAACTGTGGCCAAGTATCCGTCCGCCCATGGTGGTGTGGGTTTTCATCACTTCCCACTCTTTCCCGGTGAGCTTTTTGGGCTTGTTTAGTATTGTGTCAGGCACACCGATTTTGCCGATGTCGTGCGTTGCAGCCACCAGGCGAATGACGTCGGTCTGTTCATCCGGCAGTTCCATGTGTCGCGCGATCAGTTGCGCGTAACTTCCGATCCGCCGGACATGTGCTGCGGTCTCATCGTGATGGAACTGAGATGCCTGTATTAGCCGGAGGCAGATCTCCTCATGGGAGTGCCGCAGGTCTCTGGTCTGGTCGCGGACCCTGTCTTCCAGTTGCCGGGCGTAGTTTTTGGCCTCGATCTTCAGGCGGCGGCGTTCAAGGGCATTGAACACGTTGATCAGTATCTCATCGCGCTTGAAGGGTTTGGTTATATACCCATAAGCCCCCATTTTGAGGGCCCTGACTGCGATGTCTCGACCTCCGCGCGCGGTGAGCATGATCACGGCCGTGTCCGGGCGCCGGGGCTGCAGTTCCTGAAGCAGCTCAAGGCCCGACATGCCAGGCATCAAGATGTCCGAGATGACGAGATCGAAGCTCCTGCGGTCGAGCAGGCCAAGAGCTTCTTCGGCGCTGCTCGCCGCCTTGCAGTTGTAGCCATCTGCTTCCAGGTAGGCCGTGAGAATGGATCGTACGGATTTCTGGTCGTCCACGACCAGAATACTTTCTGCAACTTGTTCGTCGGACGCGCAACGTTCTGGCTCCAACTCGCCCGAGGCGTCGCCCGCAGACTGCGCGATTTCGTTCCTCTGCATCCTTGGCTTCACGGCGATGTCCTTTCGCCCCGGTCATCCGGTCAGGGTTTTCACTGCCTGCAAGATTTCATCGCGGGTAACCGGTTTTGACAGCAGCGTGACCGGAGTGTACTGCAACGCCCGATGCACAAGGGCGATCTCCGGATAGCCTGTCAGAATCACAACAGGTAGCGCCTGGTAACTCTCACGGATCCTTTTGAGCGTCTCGGGCCCATCCATACCCGGCATCTTCAGATCCAGCAAAACGCAGTCCGGAACCTCTTCTGCCATCAGCTCCAGCGCTTCGCCTCCCTCCTGTGCACAACGGACTTGATAGCCGTGACGCTCGAGCACCCGGCTCAGAAAGTCGCGCACCGGTTCTTCATCGTCCACAACCAGCATTCTCTTAGGTTCACTGAGAGTTTGCTGCTCTTCCGCCCACTCTTCCAGAGAACTACGCTTGAAACGCCAGCTACCGCCTACTTTGAACGCCGGTATTTGCTTCTCGCGGGCCAGCCGTCGTACCGTTTGCTCGTTCAACTTCAGATAAACAGCAGCTTCCCGGGCGTCCAGCAGCTCACTTTCATTGGCCATCTTGTGGGTCTCCGCGACGCTGTAAATGATACACCGCAACAAATTATGCACAATCCCTCTCGGATAAAGCATCTTACACAGCAGAACATCGCCGAGTCAAGCAGTACGCCCCATCAAAAAACGACTGGTCGGGCGAAAAATGCGCACTCCATTCAGTCAGGGGAGCTTATCTTGTATTATATGGGTCTTCCGGATCTCTGAAATGCGCCCCGTATTCGGGCTCAAAGTCCCGGAACCCTGAGGAAAAACTGTGATGACCTTGCAATTGACGACGGAAGACCGCGAGGATTACAGGATGGACTACCACGACCCGTTCCGCGAGCTGGAGCCGCCGGAGCGCGAGCGGGAGGTTGTGGACGAGGCGCTCCGGGCGCTTCGGGATGCGGGAATGCTGAAGGGCACGGAGTACCCCGAGGACCGACTGGCCGCGCATCGGCACGCCGCCCACGCGTCCTTCGAGATTCCCTGGACGGCCATCACACCCCGCATGGAGCGGTTGATCTACGCCCTCAACGCCATTCACCGGCCGGCCCGCATGATCGCCGCAGGGGTTTTCTGCGGGTTCACCTTCATCTGCAACGCCGGCGCCGGCGCGGGGCCGGGGCGGTGCTACGACGCGCGCGACCTGGTGGGCGTGGAGATAGACGAGGAAGAAGCCGACCGTGCCCGCCGCAACGTGCAGCGCATAGCGCCCGCCGGCCCGGCGCGCATCGTGGCCGCCGACGCCGTCCGGTTCCTGGCGGACTACCCGCACCCCGTGGACCTGCTCTACCTGGACGCCGACGGCGCAGGGGGGCGCGGAAAGGCGATCTACCTGGATATCCTGAAGGCCGGCTACGACCGGCTTTCCGAGGGCGCGCTGGTCCTGGCCCACAACAGCCACAACTGCGCCGCGAAACTCGGCGAATACTTCGACTTCGTGCGGGACCCGGCGCACTTCGAAGCAAGCCTGAACGTGCTGTTTGACCGGGAGGGGCTGGAGGTTTCCGCGAACGGATAGACACGGTTTTCTGACCTGGGAAGGGCAACGGCTTTTTAGACACAGATTAACGCAGATTAACGCGGATTGACGGCGACGGCAACGACGGGATTGAGGTGCCGGCAGGGCG
>CAYVBE010000067.1:0-18170 GCA_964448935.1 uncultured candidatus Brocadiaceae bacterium | reverse complement strand
AAGCCCGGGGCGCAAGAAGGGCAAGGGCCCCTTCAAGAGACGAGAGCCGCCGCCGCTGCTCTGCTTGCCGGCCAGGATGCCTTCGCCCTGAATGCCTTCCAGGTACTGCAGCAACCTCCGCGCCTCCGGTATCAGGTCCGGGTCCGCCGGCTCCGCGGCCCGCACGGCACCTGAAAGCAGAACCAGCTGCGCAAAGGCCACTGCGCACACCAGACGCCAACCAACAACCGCCCCGTCTTTCCTCAAGCCATCCATCACATGCGCCTCCCTGATCTGTGTAACTGCTCACGGTTACTTGCCCGTTTAGACAGGCGCGTTGCCGCCCTGTCAAGTTTCATCATCCCTGTCAGCGGCCGGACTGATCGCCACATCGTCCATCCAGAAGACCTCTCCGGCATCGGGACGCACAGCCTCCGACCAGAACAGGATGAGGATGTTGTCGAAACCCGGCCCGAAATCCAGGGGAACCGAGACGCTCTCCGTCTCCGCCGGCGGCTCATCCCCTCCGATCTCGACACGGCCCAGCAAGGTGCCCACCGGCCACCTTCCCGAAGAGCCCGAACCCGGAAGCCGGGGGCCGATATGCTCCGGCTTTCCGAAGACCAGGAGGTCCGCATTGAATCCCCGGTTGAGGCCGAAGACAGCGGCCGAGAACCCGGGGCCCGGCCCGAACTCTTCCCCGATTCCGACCCTGAATGAGAACTCCCACAAGCCCGTGGTCGCCCTTTCGTCGAGGATAACCTGCGCCATGCCCTGCCCCCTTCCGCCAACCACCCGCGCCCGCCCCCCGGCGACGTCGCGCTCCCAGCGCGGTGGGGCGTCCCGGTAGGACCCGACATGCCAGCCCCGGTTGCGCTGGGCGCCGGAAATCCGCAGGAGGCCCGCGAACGGTTCCTCGCTGGCATCGAACGACGGATCCATGACGATGTTGGCCGGAGGGGCGGACGGCGGGACAGAGGACCAGTAAAGATCGCGGAAGCAGAACGCCGCGGCGTTGCCGTCATCCGTTATGACGAAGGGGGCACTGACCGAACTCAGGTCCGCGGTCCGTGCGATGTCCGCGACCGAAATCCGGAAGCGGCGCCACTCGGGGGACAGCTTAAGGCGGCAAACCTCGTGCAGGCCCGCTGCGTCTCGAACGCATAGTGGATAGGAACGCTCCCCGTCGGACCGCGCCCAGAAATGCAGGTGTCCGCCCGCGAACTCAGCCAGATCGTGCGGCGCGCCGTCGTAAAGCCGGAGGGCAAAGCGGCCGTCGCCGGGGCCGAACCTGACCCGGCCGCAGAGTTGCTGGCCCACGCGGTCGAAATACTGCCGCTGGTAGGCGTAGTTGCTACCGGTGTGGACAACGCTGGGCGGGGTACCGAGCGCCGTGCGCTCGAAACGCCGTTCCCAGAGTTGATTGTCGTTGTGAAGGTCCAGGTAGACGGGCGTCCCGGGCGGGGTCGCATCCAGCGGAACGGGGACCTCGATCTGGGAGAGTTTATATCCGAAGTACGGTTCATGCCCGTGCCGGATGCGCTTCCCAAGGAAGCGAACGTAACGGGCTTCCACGGTCGGGAACGTACAGAAATTGACCTCCGCCCAGTCGGCCGGGACGCTCCCCGTGAACCGGCTTTTCTCGTAGACCGTCGTCCAGGAATCGGCGTCGTCCGAGACCTGAATCTCGAAGTCCCGGGCGTACGCCCGCCAATTCCAACGCAGATTGACCTGGTCTATTGGATACGAATCTTCAAGGTCCACGTACACCCAGGCATCGTGCGGATCGGGAGAGCCTTTATAATCGCTCTCCCATGCCGTCTCGTAGTTGTCGTCGGTGACGCGGTCCGCCGTCCGGTCCAGAAAATGAGAGGAGGCGATCGCCGGCTTCCCCTTGGCGATATTGTGATACCCTTTGGTGACCCACACCCAGTTGCTCCACATCCAGGTTTCGCCCATGTCCAGGCTGTCGGACACATGGCCGCTGTCGTCTGTGGCGGCGGCGGACACCATGAACGTGCCGTCGGGCATGTCCGTCCAGGTGAAACGGTAGACGTCGGACTCGTTCGCATCCTCACCGACCATCGAGGCGATGCGTTGCCTCCGGCCCGTCAGGACGTCCTCGGCGAACAGCTCCAGCCGCGTCACATGACCGTCACGGTCTTTCGCGTGGACCTCGATGACCGGGTCGGAGTCGTAGACCCATGTCTGAGGCGCGGGGTTCACGACGCCGACTTCCGGATACACGTTGCCGTAGGTGTCGGGATTCGCTCCGCCGTTGTCAAAGAGCGGCAGGTCAGCGAGGGTGACGACGTTGGCGGCGCCGTAGTAATACCGCGCCCAACTGATGGTATGGCGGTGAGGCGTGAAGGGCGCGCCCTCCCAGGCCGTGCCGAAGAGCCACGGGGGGAATATGCCTTCCGCAATGTAGTCCGGGTTGTGCGGCACGGGCTGGTCGCCGCCGCCAACGGGTTTTTCCCCGTCGCTGAGGTAGCGCATCCGGTCCCAGTACCGCCACTGCCCCTTTACGTCCACGTGGTGGTCGCTGTCGTACATGTTCACGTCCACGATGTCCACGTACTCGTTACCGGGGTAGAAGCGCTTGCGGTAGTCGTTTTCGTCCGTGAGGCCGTGCGCCGAGTTGTACTGCCAGATCAGGTTGTTGACGCCCGCCTTCTTGAAGTAGTTGAAGCTGATGCGCCACAACTCCGCGCTGTTCTCGGGGGTCTTCCTGTCGTCATACCAGAACCACCCGCCGCCGTGCTCGTGCATGCCGCGCCACAGGATGGGGATGCCGGCTTCCTGGAACGCCAGAAACACCTCTGTGACGCGTCGCAGGTCCCCCAGCATGAGTTCGTGCTCGGGCGTGCCGGGCGTGATCACCCGGCCCACGTCCGGCCGGGTGGTCGGATAGGGGTCGGGACCTTCGCGGTTGCAGGACCGGCCCCAGGCATCCCACTTGCGCCCCAGGGCCCAGTGCCAGCCGAAGCATAGAATCGGACGGCAGCGCTGGTAGTCGCGAATATAGACCTGCGCCCTTTCGACCGTCATCCACTCCATGTTTTCCATCCAGATGGCCGGTCTGCGTCCGACGCTCTGATAGGAGTTGGGGGCGTGCGGATACACGTTCTGCCCGCTGATGATGCCCCGGCCGTCCCGGCCCTGCAGGTATTCGAGGACCGCCCTGCCCGCCGCAATCAGGTCCGGGTTCACCGGCTCCTGTGCCGCCGCGGTTGCACTGACCCCAAAGCCAAGCACCAAGATCACATGGACTGCCAACACCCACCTGTTGAACACGATGCCCACCTCCTCAATATCTGCATGTTGCGTTACCACAGCCACCTCGCGTCCGGAACCGGTTATCCTCTCCACACACTCCACAGTGATTGGCGGTCATTTGGCGAAGCCGCGCCATTCGGGACTCATCACAGGCACGAAGCCACCCGCGTCCCCTGTGTCCGGCGGAGTGGTGTCCACGGTGTGCGCAATGGCGTCCAGCAGCTTCCGGCGCATTTCCCGTGCCGTGGCTTCCGCCTCACGGGTCGCATGGCACAGCAGATTCCGCTCCTCGTGTGGGTCATCGCGCACATCATACAGCTCGCAGACGTCCTGAGTGCGATGGATATACTTCCACTTGTTGTTGCGCAGCATAAACGTCTGGCACGCCGCATCCGGGTGGCGGGCCAGTACCTCACGCCAGGGACGGTAAATTGCACCGGGCGGGAGAGGTTCCTCCAGGAAATTGCGGTCAAGCTGGAGCGCACTCTCATGGGGTCGGTTGCACCCGCTCATGGCCAGCACCTCGCTGCGGTGCTCCCCCGTCCGTCCGTTCAGCAGAGGGAGCAGTGATCGGCTGAAGTGCGTCCAGGTCGTCTCGGCTCCGGCCAGTTCCAGAATCGTGGCGAACATGTCCATATGCTGCACAAGGGCATCGCTCACCCCCCTGGCCGAGCAGCCCGGCACATGCGCGTACATCGGCACGTGTGTGAGAGCGTCCTCCATACCCGTCCACCACTTTGTGGGCAGACCATACTGGCCGGCGTAATTGCCGTGATCGGACACGAGGAAGAAGGCCGTGTTGTCCCACTCACCTTCTTCCCTGAGCCACGAGACGAACTGCCCGAGCAGGTCGTCAGCCTCCGAGATCATCGCGGCGTAAATAGCGCGTTGCTGCCGAACGATGTCCGGGTCGGCTTCGTCGAGTTTGTGATACTCCCGCAGAAGATGGTAGAACTGTGGCTTTCCCGGCAGTTCGGGTGAGGAAAGGTAGCCGGCGTCTTCCGGCGAGTACATCGAATACCATGGATCGTGTGCCCGGTAAGGCGGATGTACGAACCCCCATGTCAGGAAGACCGCGTAAGGTCTGTCCCGGGGCACTTCCGAGATGAACCGCCGGGCGAGCCGTACGGATGGGTCGTCGGCATGCTCGCCGCCCGTCCCCCGGACCTTGCCTTGCACGAAGGAGTACACGTTTGGATCGTTCAGGTTCGGCTTCCATCCTGTTTCCGCCTCGAGCCCCGGGCTAACGCACACATCCACGCTTTCGGAGGCGGCCTCCTCGCTGAGCAGGTCGTTCTTGCCGAAATACCCCACCCGGTAGCCCTCGTTGCGAAGGCACTTCAACAGGTTCGGCTCCTCGGGCTGGAGGAGGTAGCGCTGGGTGCGATGGCCCCGCGTATGCGGATACCAGCCGGTGAAGAGGCTGCATCGCGAAGGAGTGCAGATCGGGTTCGTTGTGAAGGCGCGGCTCAGGTACAGCCCTTCTTCCGACAACGCGTCCAGGTTGGGCGTTTGCACAACGGGATGTCCGGCGCAGCCCACCATGTCGCCCCGCCACTGCTCCGGAATGATCACGACGATATTCGGCTTCTTTGGCACGGTTTCTTTTTCCTCTCTATGCTGTGAGCGCCGTTGCCCGGCAGGAATTCATCCCAGTAACCCGGGCCAGTTGCTGCGCAGAGGCCGATAGGTGAAGTTGCGGAAGACACCTTCGCCATCCTCGCCGACCACAAACAGCGCGGGTCGCACGGGGTAAGGTTGAGCCTGGTTCATCGTTGCTATGACACCCGGTGTGATTCTGCGCCATCCTCCATCGTGGTAGTAGAAGAAGCCGGCGTCGCCCTGATTCTGAACGATGCGCAGACGCACGGGAGACGAGCCGGTACGTGACGGACGGCCCGAATAGACGTACTTGCGGTATTTCATCTGCTCCCGGGTTATCGCACCGTCTGCATCCACGAATTCCCCGATGTATTCATTCTCCCGCGTGAAAAGCCCCAGCCCGGCGCGCGCCTTCCCGTGCGCCTCGATCTTCACCGTCACCTCGTAGGCCAGGTCGCGCGGCTGGACCGTCAGCGGCGAGCAGGTCCCGGGATGGATTGCAGGGGAGCCCCCGGCATAGCCGACCGCGTGCCCGCGCCTGGAGAGAAAGGGCTTCTTCGGGGTCTTGATCCTCAGTTCGCCGTCGCCCACCCGGTAGCGCGACGAGTCGAACGGACCGAAGCTCTGCCATTGCATGCTCGGCGCCACGCCCGTGAAGTCGTCCGAAAGCGGCATCCCTATCCGGAAGGGCCTGTCGTAAGCCGCGGGCCATTCCGTAGCGAACCGGTACCAGCCGTCTTCTGTCCACTCGACCGGCGCGATCAACGTGGAACGACCGATCCAGCGATTGTGTCGCGGGTAGCCGTGGAAGATGCAGAACCAATGGCCGTCGGGGGTGTCCACCAGTTCACCGTGCCCGATGCTCCACCAGGGATCGTCGGGGGAGCAGGTACGCGCGATGGGATTGTGCGGGCTGTTCTGGAACGGTCCGAAGGGGTTCCGCGAGCGCGCGCTGACGATCATGTGACTGGTCGAGGGGCCGAACGTTCCTCCCTGGGCGTTCATGAAGTGCCACCACCCCTCGCGGTAGAGCATCTTGGGGGCTTCCAGGCAGAAGCACTCCACGGGGTATTCCTCGGGAATCGGCTCGCCCTCGTAGACCTCGACCGGCCCCTCCTGCACCGTGAGACCGCTGCCGAGTTTGCTGGCGGTCTTCCCGTTGTGGTATGCGTATCGTTCGCCCTCCGGACCGTGCGCGATGATCGTGTCGGCATGGACGTTCCAGTCCCGGGGCCTGGTCCAGGGACCGGCCGGCGTTTCGGCCTCCACGACGTGGTTGCACTTCCAGTCGGAAAGGAAGAGCCCGCGCCAGCGGCCTTCGTCTTTCACCAGATCGGTCGTCCAGACCTGGCCATCGAACTCCGGCACGGCGTAGCTAAGCGGCTCCCAGGAGATGAGATCGCGCGAGTGCCAGATCAGCATCCCCGGCTTGAACTCGCCGCTGGACTGCGTGAGGTAGTAGTCCTGACCGTCGCGCTTGACACAGATGTCCGCCCATTCCCCCAGAAGCAGTGGACGAATGGCCTGCATCTGTGCGTCGTGTCGCGCCGCATCGCAGCGATTCGCCTTGATGTCGCTCGGTTTCTTCTGCACGCTTTGTTCTCCTTATGGCGCCCCGCTTTTTGATCTGAACGCGATTATCTGTCCTTCGGACCGGCAGGAGGCAGATCGCCGATTGCATACTGAATGCCCGCCAGCATGTGCTTCAAGAAGCGCGGGTCGGCGATGGTCTCGTGGGCATGGCCGAGGGACGTGTAGAAGACCCGGCCATTGGCGTAAGGCTTGACCCGGCTCACGGCGTAGTCGTTGTCCTCGCGCAGGGCGAAGTTCTTGCTCTCTTCCCGCAACTTCGCGGCGATCTCCCGTGCCCTGGCGGAGCGCTCCCAGTCGATCGAGAGCAGCACCTGCTGTTTCTCGCGCGAGAAAGGCGGGCTTTTAATGGTGAATATCTAATCCCGGCACGGTATGGGGTCGCTGCCGTAGGCCGCGGTAAACGGACTGTCGGGTATCTCGTTCTTAAGGATCGTCTCGTTGGTGCCAAAGGGATGCCACATGAAAGTCCCACCCACCATTTCCGGAAAGGGTTTGCAGGGCGTGAGCGACTGGATCGAGGCGTGGTTACCCACCCAGCCGCCGCCCGCGGCGACATAGTCCATCAGCGCCTGCGCGCCCTTGTCGTCCGGGAGGCCGATGCCCAGGTTGCCGGCGTTGTTGACATTGCTGAAGAAAACCGCATCGAACTCGGCCAGGTTCTCGGGGGTGAAAACACGCGGATCGTCGGTGACCGTCGCCGTATAGGCCCCGATCTTCTCGCCCATCTCGACCACGGCACGCCGAAGCGGTATCTCCGCCGTGTGGCGGTAGTTGCGCGGATTGTGGAAGACCAGCAGTCTGCACGTTTCGGCGGGCTTCACGGAGGCTTTGTCGGGCAGGTTCGGCTGCACCTTTTCGGCGTATTCCTTGTCGGCCCGGTTCTTCTCGTAGGTCTCGGCGCGAGGAATGGTCTTTGCCGCCCAGGCCGGCAGCTCGGCTTCGCCGGCGGAAAGCCGCGCCGCGAAAAGAACGAACAGACAGTCGATAGCAAGGAGATGGACCGTCGGTTGCCTTCTCATGGCTCTTCCCCCCCTTTTGTGGGCCGATCACAGGTCAATCCGGGACTTTCTCGTAAACCGCGAACTCGTAGATGCAGTAGTGCTGCCAATCCACAGCCGGGTCGCTACAGTGCAGACGCACGTAGCGCGCCATCGTCGGCTCGAAACGCAGGAGGTCCGAATCTCCGTTACGTTTACGCCTGCTCTCCACGCTGGCTACCTCGCGCCAGGTCTTCCCATCGGGGGACACCTGGACCTTGTAGTTCTTCGCGTATGCCTTCCACCAGGTGACGCAGACCGCGCCGACGGTCTTCTGGGCGCCCAGGTCCACCTGCACCCATTGCGGGTCGGCTGCGTCCTTGTCCGCCCACCAGGAGGTGTAAGGGTCGCCGTCCACGGCGTCTTCGGGCGGCCCGCCCCATTTGCTGTTTGAAGACGCCGTGGCCGGCCTGCCCTGCGCCAGATTGTCCAATCGCACGGTCACGCGCACGACATTCGAGCACATGGTGGCGCCTTCGGCGTCCCGCGCAATCGCCGCGATGTGATGGTACCCCGCCGGTACGTCCTTCCACGTGAACGTCCATCGGCCCTGCGCGCCCATCTGCGCCCGGCCGAGTTCAGTGCCTCCGGCAAACATCTCCGCCAGGGACGGATTCTGGATGCGGGAGTCGTTGCCCGCCCGGGTGCGCAGAGTCAGCCACGGCTCGCTCAGGGCGTAGACGGTCACGTTTTCCAGATTGTCGTTGCGGTCGGAGGCGAAGCCGGTCAGGTCAATCTCCTCGCCATACAGCGCGGCACCCTCCGGGGGATCCACGATCCGCACGTTGGGCATCACGTTGCCCTCGTGGAGCAGCGGCAGTTCGTCCAGCGTAATCATGTGGTCGTGGTTGTACGCGTGGCGCATCCACTTGTGGTCGTGCGTCCACCAGGCCATCGTGAACAGCCACGGCGGGCCTTCCTTCTGCGCGATATCGGGGTTGAGAATGCCCGGGTCTTCCCCGATGGCCAGCGGCTTGCCGGGGGCCACGCCTTGCATCAGCTCGTAGGCCGCCCGCCGGGCGTCCTCCTGCGGCGCGCCCCACCCGATGCGGGGGTTTCCGTAGCAGTCAATGCTGGCGATATCCACGTATTCGTCGCCGGGGTAGAACCGCCGGCGGTAGGCTATCTCGTCCTCCAGCGTAAACGACTCATCCCTGCGGGCCATCCCCTCGCATCGGCCGCACCGGTGCGCGGCGTTATACACCCATATCAGGTTGTGGAGGCCACGTTCGTTGACCAGATAGTCGAACATCTGCCGATACAGCGCGGCCGTGTTCTCCGGCTTCTCATGATCGGTCCACCAGAACCAGCCCCCGTCAATCTCGTGGAAGGGGCGCCACACGATCGGCACACGGGCCTCGGCAAGCTGCTCCAGGTAGTCGGCGGTGACGCTCAGGTCCTCGTGGAATGCCTTGTATTCCTCCGTGCCGGGGACCAGCATTTTGTCCAGGTCCACCGGTTCGCCCGGGTTACGGCGGGTCCATGCCGTTCCCTTTTCTTTGGTGGGCATGCCCCAGTGGAAGTGTATCTGGACGATGCCGCCCTTCTGCTGCCACCAGTAGAGGCAGCCGTCCACCACCATCCTGAGGGTGCCGTGGTAGCCTTCGTCGTATTTGGTGCTCCAGCCGTAGATATCGGTGCCCCACATGGCCGCGTCGCGCCCGGTGGTGAGCAGCACCGCCGGCAGCGGCCCCTTTCGCGAGAGCCCCGTGATGATCTTCTCCCCCTGCACGCTCATCATGTAGTCCAGCAGCCGCCGCGCCTCCGGGATGAGGTGCGGATCAACCGGCTCCAGGGCTGACACCATCGGTGTGACACACGGGACCATTATCACGAACGCCCACAACGCCAGAATCCGTCGCTTGATCACTGCGGCCTCCTTTAGCCTTATCCCATGCCGTACTCTATGACTCCGACTCGCGGACCTTCTTGTTAAACTCCGACTCCCCGATGAACAACGGGGCATCCAAAGCCGGGTCCGGGTTGGGCACCGCGATCCTCGGGGCCGTGCGGGACGTGATGGGGAACATCGAGACCCGGTACAGCGTGCAGCCGTACGGGACCAGTTTGATGACGGTCGGTTCGGCGTCCGGGAACGGATCGGCCGGCAGGCAGGTCACGTCGTTCTGGGTGTAGGTGACGATGTTATCCCGGCGCTTGAGTTCCTCGGCCACGTCGTGCGCTTTGCGCAGGACCGGCTCCCAATCGGCCTCGACGGCGGTGACCGAGAGTGTCAGGGGGGCTTCGAGCGGCCAGTCCCAGTCCTCCGGCATGGGCCGGCGTTCGAGCTTCCACTGCGCTTCCGCGCCCTCCGGCGCGTCGAGGGCGAACTTCCATTGTGCATCCGGGTCCATCCTCCCGTCCTTTTCCACCGGCAGGCCGAAGTGCAGCGGGCCGTAGAAGACCGCGGCGAACGGCGCGCCCTCCAGCTCCCGCGCCACGTGGACGCGCGGCGCCATCGGCAGGTGCAGTCTCACCCTGTCGCCGTGCTTCCACTCCCGGCGGATGGTCACGAAGCCCTTATCCGGCGTCGCGGCCGCCGGTTTGCCGTTCACCTCCACTTCGAACCCCTCGCACCACTGCGGCACGCGGAACAGCAGCGGGAACGTCGCCGCTTCCTGAGGGTCCACATCGAGGGCGACGGTCTCCTCGAAGGGATAGGCCGTGGTGCTGCGCAGGTCCACCCATATCCCGTCGCCGTCGCCGGCCCGCGCCCGGACCGCGCACGGCCCGTAAGCCGTCCACGCCAACCCGTTGTCCCGGGTGGCCATCCACATGTTCTGGACGAAGGAGGCCATGGCCTTGGCCATCTGCCCCGGACAACAGAGCGTCCCGTGCAGCGGTTTGTACCGTTGGCCCTGCATGTTCGATGCGGCATGATTGTTCAACCTGGAGAAATACGTGTAGCCCTGCATGTCCCGCGTCCAGCAGGACGGCAGGAAGTTGAAGAAGCATTCCTCGCTGCGGTCTCCGTAGTAGCCGCGGCCGCCAATGCGCAGCAGATCCGCCGTCCACCGGACCTGCATGTTCGTGCAGCTCTCGTTGCCTTTGTAGGCGCCGATGCCGCGCGCCACCTCGTCGCCCTGCATGGCGCCGCTGGGCAGCATGTAGTACTGCTCGACCGCACGGAAGATGCGCTCGTTGGCCTCGATCGTTTTCAGCGTGTAATCGTGCCACGGCGAGGTGCGGGTGGAGCAGATGCGGCCGTAGAGGAAGGAGGCGGTGTGGGTGCGATTCTCAAAGCCGAGCAGGTTCCCCGTCCTGGGGCCTTTGTGGTGTTTGAAATGCCATTCCAGACCCGCATTGGTGTTCTCAATTAACTGCCGGGCAACCTTCGCGAGCGTCGGCGAGCCGCTGGCGGCCCAGGCCCTCAGGATCGCCTCCCCGTTGGTGGACCCGACGCTGCCGCGGTCCGGACGTTCGCGCCACTGTCTGCTGTAGGCGGTCTCCATGGCTTTGAGAATGCGCCGGTCGCCGGTGACTTCGTACCCGGCCGCCATGGCCGTTCCCAGGTTGCCGCACGAGTAATACTGGTCGAAGTAACCGGGCTTGTTCGGCGTTCCCTTGGGAGACCACGGATAGGCATTGCTGGTCCACCAGTAGAACAGGAAGCTGTCCTCGGGGGCCTTCTGCACGTTTTCGGCAACCACGAGGAGACGCTCTTTGATCCGGTTCACGAGGGCCTCGTCCTCAAGGATGGCGCCCAGTTTGATGGCGCCCTCGAACCAGGTGGCGCACTGCTCGGCCGGCCAATGGGCGCCGTGGCCGCGAGCGCCTTTGGAACCCGGAAGATCAACTCCGGTCCACCCTTTGCCGTAAACCTGTGCGCATTCCGGCGGCGGGTAGTCGTAGGGATGGCCGAGGACGCCGTCCCGCGTCGCCTCGCACCAGTCCCGCAGCCACCCCTCGGGCCGGACCACGCCCACCGGAAGCCGCAGGAACGCGGTGCGTCCCGGTGGATCTTCGGGCCGCTGGTAGTGAGCCCGGTCGCGCGTCGGTTCGCCGACGTCGGGTCGGATGACTTCCGCCGCACCGCCGGCCAGCACGGAGGCTGCCAGCAGCGTCGCGGCCATGATGGTGTGCATGGGGCTGTTCACGGTTTTCTCCTTGTTGCCGTGCTGCTCAGAATCTGGAAGTTCGCCTGGGCCACTGTTTAGCCATTCTGCGCCATGGTCCCTGGCTCACGTTCGCCCATCAGTTCGTCTCCGCTCCCGAGGCTCGGCACAACGTGACCGGGCCGAGCAGGCCGGATGGGACGAGCGGGTCGTCCCTGGTGTAGTGCTTGAAAAAGGGGAAGGCGATGCGGCGCGGTTCACCGCGTCCGCTCAGGTCGGGAAACCAATCGGGCACCTTCGCCAGCGCGTAGCCCGTCGAACCGAAGTGCGGCGCGCGCTCCCATTGGACGTCGTCGGGGAACTGTTCGTCGCCGATCAGCCGGTTGATCCACCGGTTGGCCACCTCGATCTCCAGCCGATTCTCACCGGGCCGGACGAGCTTCGTGATCTCCACCCGCGCCGGACGCGCCCAGACGTAACCCGCCTCCCTGCCGTTGAGCCGCACGCGCGCCACATCGGCCAGCTTCCCCAGATCAAGGAGAAGCCGCCCGCCCGCCTCTATCGTTCCCGGCTGAACTTCGAACGTCTTGCAATACGTAGCGATTCCGGAGAAATACCGTATCCCCGCGTCGTCGTGCTCCGGCCATGAGAGCAAGCAGTCGAAACGAGCGTGCGCAGGAGCGCCGCGTCCGGGCTGGAAAGAGACGTCCCACGGCCCCGCGATCTTCGCCGCCGCCTCGATTGTCGCCGGGTCGAGCGCCGCCGGCAGGTCCGCCGGGCCGTCCTCGCGGAATACCACGAAGACCGTTCCGTCGGCCGGCAGGTCCAGGGTCACCCGCGTGCGCCCGTCGTCGGCAACGGAGAAGGCGCGGGGGCGAGTGATCTGACCGGTCATCGGGTCCCAGAGTTCCGGCATCCGTCCCGTGACGCGGAAGACGCCTTCGGTGCTGATGGGCTTCGACCCGTTGACCACAAGGTAGATATCCAGCCCATCGGCCACCCGGTGGATCCAGCCGAGTGGGCCCGGTTCGCACTCAAAATCGGGCCTCGCGCCGAGCGACGCGAGCACTTCTGCGACCGGCCTGCCCCAGAATACGCGTCCTTTGCCGTAGCGATGTTCGGTCACCCTCTTTCCGTCGCAATCGCCCCAGACGCGGTCGCCTATGGCCTTTACCTCGGCGTCGGCTTCTCGCCAGTTGTGGAGGCCGGGCGTCCGGGCGGGCCGGGGGCCTACGACCGTCGCCCCCTTTCTGACGAGCGACTCGATCTTCCTGGCCAGCTCCGGGCGCATCATGACCTGCTCAAGATAGAGCAGGCTGTATTCGGCGCCGTGGGGCAGGACGAGCTTGCCGTCGCGGACGGACATGTCCCTGACGATCACTTCGGTGTTGATCTGATCGGTGCGGTAACCTGCCGGCGTCACGCCGGGCATCCACGGCCTTTCCGGCGCCTGCTCTCCGAGATGGCGGGCGATGTCGCTGCGGCTGCCCCCCTGCCGGAGCAGGAACTGGCATCGCGCCAGGTAGTCATGCCAGCCCCGGGAGATCGGCCACCAGGTGACATGGCGGCCGAACTGACTGCCCCAGACCGACATGGTCTGGCCCGGCGCCGCGTCATATGCCTGGTGGCAATAGGCGTGGAAGATGAGCTGATTGATCCCGGACAGGAACATTCCGTCGGCCCGCATTTTCATCGCGCGGGGATGGTTGCGCCAGCCGGCGTCAGGGGGGCCGGTCGAAAACGCCTCGCAGGCCACGATCCGGCGGCCGTAAGTATTGGCAGCGTGCGCGCCCCGGCAATATCCCTGCACCCGCCCCATGGTGCGCGTCGCGTTCTCGTCGGGCTCACCCCACCAGACCTCGGCCATCGGCACGTCCACGCGCCCGCCGCACCGGGAGGATTCAAAGACCTGAGGGCCGTACGCCTCGGCGTAGGAGAGCATGCCGCGCTCGTCCAGAAAGCTGTTGAAAACCCCGTAGTATTCATCGGCGAACAGGTCCAGCACCGTGCGCCGGAAGTCCCAGAGGAAACGGTCCGACTCCTGGAGGCTGTTCAGCGGGCGCGCGGCCAGAGTTACCATCCACGGTCCGATCTCGTAGCCGCGCAGGGCCCGGAACTTCTCAGGCATCCGGGCCGTCCAGTTCTGGAAGCCCACCTCGTAGCTGTCTATCTCCGAGAAGCGGAAGCTCCCGCCGGCCAGCGGCCCGGCATCCTCGGCCAGCCGGCCGATGTAGCTCTCCAGATGCGCGCGCATGGCCCGCCCGTCAAGCTTGTCGCACTCGAGGCTCGCCGAGCCGGTGGGCGGCGCCGGATGCGGCCCCTTGCCGTTCGTGGTCATTCCGAAACGGATCACGGTCCAGTCGCCGGGCGGTGCGTCCCAGTCGAGCGTGCCGTCCGGCCCCAGAAACTCGGTGAGGTCGAGTACGTCGCCGGCGGACGGCACGGCGGGCAGCCCCTCGGGCGCCGATCCGGGCGGGTCGGCTTTCCCGGCGAGTTCATGGAGCTGCTGCCAGTCGGGGTCTGTCGCGTGCAACTGGCTGGCGAAATGGGCCTTCCATGCGGGATCGGCAATCAGTGGCGAGGTGAACAGGCCCAGCTCCGCAAGCCGGGTTTCGCGTGACTGCCGGTACGACTCGTCGAACTCGAACCGGAACGAACGCGCCGTGACCGGCGTGAAGTTGGCCGTCTTATTCATCGCCGACCGGCGGGCGAAGGCGAATCGAGCGATTTTCGTTGCCGCCCCTGTCTCGTCAACATACGAGAGCGTCCCCGCGGCGTCCTTTCCGGCCCCGCGCCCGCCCCAGAGCGCGGCGCAGACCGTCACCGGCTCCGCGAAAGCGACGGTCACCGCTACCGAGGTGGCGACGACGAGGTCGGTTGCCGGGTTGCGGTCGGTCAGCTTGTCGAGTTCGAGCGCCCGGCCTCCGGACTTCACCGAAACCGCCTCCCGGTGTCGGCGCAGCAGATCGCCGCCGCCCTTCCTTTCGGGATAGGCGAGCACGGCGACGTCGCGGTAGAAGTCCAGTCTGGCCGGGGGGCGTGGCAGACGGACCTTCCGCCGTCCGGGACCGGTCACCGGTGTTTCCGTCCATCCCAGCGACTTCATGGACTGCTCGACGGGGACCCACGGCCCGCCCGAGGAGCTGTAGCCGGGGCAGTTGTGCACGCCGAACCGCAGGCTGTTCCGGGCGGCTTCCCGGAACATGTGGGCCATCAGCGCCCGCCACTCGCCAGACAAGAACTCCACCGGCCCACCCCGCGTGAGGCTGGCGACGTGCATCACCATGCCGCCGCCGATGCCTGTCGCACGCATGTCGTCGAGGTCTTTCGTCAACCCATCTCGCGAGACATGCCCGCCGTTCCAGAAATACCACGCCATCGGGCGATACTCGGGCGGGGGACTCCGGAACGACTCACCGAGATCGTAGGCCGAAGCGGGACGGTTGGAAGCGGCCGCCGCGAACGTGCAGGCCGCCAGCAGGACGGCGATGATACGGTGTCTGGTTTTGCCCGTGCCGTTCTCTACTTCTTCAGCTTGCACAGCCATCTCCTTTTCTGCCACGGGCCCTGCCGCCGTATGCCGGGATCTCCGAGCCCGGCGCCGTAGCCGGCATCCCGGCGATAGTACTTACCAACACGACACGAGGCGGTCCGGGCAGCAAGATCACTCCTTCGCGGATTCGAGGAATTGCTCCAGTTGCTCGCGGTGGAAGGGGCTGGAGACCGGGCCCTCCAGCAGCGGATCGTCCGTGCGCTGCATCCAGTCCAGCAGTGTGGCGCGCATGTCCTTCAGCACTTCGGCGTGGGCGGGGTCGTCGGAGAGATCGTGGAATTCGTTCGGATCTCGCTCCAGGTCGTAGAGTTCCTCGACGGTCCGGCGGCGCCAGCCGGGCTTGATCTGGTGCCGGCGGGTCTCGGTGGCCAGGCGCAGGTCCTGGAAGATGCACACCTCGAAGTAACGGATGTATTTGAAGCGGCTGTCGCACACGGCGCGCGTCGGATCGTAGGTGTCGTGGTAGGTCTTCTCGGCGAAAACGTGGGCATTTTCGGCGTAGTCGCGCCCTTCCAGAAGGGGCAGGAAGCTGCGGCCGGCCACGTTGTCCGGCACTTCAATGCCGCAGGCTTCCAGCAGCGTGGGCAGCACGTCCACGTTGCTGATCAGTTCATCCGCGACGCGACCCTCGCCCCAGCCGGGATACCGCATGAACAGGAAAACGCCGATGCCGGGATCGTAGAATGTGCCCTTGGCGCGCGGCAGGTCCACCCCGTGGTCCGTGGTGAAGACGAAGATCGTGTCCTCGGCCAGCCCGGAGCGATCGAAGGCGGCCAGGATCCGCCCCAGCCCCTCGTCCAGACGCCGGATGGAGCCCTGGAACTGCGCAATTTCCTCACGCACCTCCGGCATGTCGTGGAGATATGGCGGGACCGTCACGCCAAGTGAATCGTCCGCGGGCACTTCGCCGGCGCCCCAGTTGCGATGAGTCTCGCCGCAGCCTATCTGGAGATAGAACGGGCGCTCCGCGTCGCGCTGCCCCAGCCACTTCTCGATCTCCTGTCCGTGCTCCAGCAGGTCCCCGCCGCCGTTGTACCAGCCGCCCGGCCCGGAGATGGCCCGATGGAAGCCGACTTCTTCCCAGAACGGCGCTTCGTGCTCGAATCCGCAGAGCACGGACTCGTAGCCCGCGTCGCGGAAAATCTGCGCCGCGTGCTGTTCCCCCTCGAAAAACCGGAACGCGCCGGTCCACCGGCCCGTCAGGCCCATCACGCCGTTCTGGTGCGGGTATCGCCCGGTCACCAGCGCGGCGCGGCTGGGGCTGCACAGGGGCGCCGTGCAGTAGCTGTTGGTGAAGCGCACACTCTGTGCGGCCAGGCGCTCGCAGTTGGGCGTGTGCACCGTGTCCAGCCCGTAAGGCGAGACCCAGCGTCCGGTATCGTGCGTTACAAAAAGGACTACGTTCGGGCGTTCCATCTCTTGCCGCTCCCTGACTGTGACACGTGTAAATTATCCCATCCCTCTGTCGCCGTCAAGGTGGGCGCGTAGATTTCCACCAGGATTGCCCGCTCACGCTGCCGGCGCGCGGGGTTTCTGCTTTACCACAAGGCCACTCGACCCGTAGAATGGGGGACCATGGGCGAGTGGCGGAATGGCAGACGCTCTGGACTTAAAATCCAGTGGGGGACCATCCCCCGTGGGGGTTCGAATCCCCCCTTGCCCACCAGCGTCGCCCGGCGGCGCCGGACGACGCAGAGCAGGCGAACAGGAGAGCAGGTGAGCGGGCTGCTAAAGCAGCGTGGAAGAATCCGTTGGATTCTACCGTGTCGCGCATACCCGGCGTTCCGCTAATGACTGCGGAGGAAGCTGCCATGGGACAGTTCAACATCTTGATGGTCGTGGTGGATTCGGTGAAGGCCACGGCCCTGCCTGTCTACGGCAATCCTTACTGCCGGACGCCGAACGTGGAGCGGGCTGCGGCGCGCGGTGTCACGGTGTCCCATTGCTTCGGACAGATGCCCAAGTGCGTGCCCAACCGGTCCACCATGCTCACGGGGCGCTACCCCCACGTGGACGGCCTGCGCGCGCTCAAGGGCAGGCTGCATCCGGTGGGCGGCACGGACCTGTTCCTGATACCCCGCGACATGCCCAACGTGCTGCCCCTGCTGAAGGAAGCGGGATACGAGCTGTGTCACAAGGGGCCGAATCACCTGGTCACATGGGACGCCTACGAAGATTGGTTCGACGTGCCCATGAACTGGGAAACGGCCAAGAAGTGCGTGGACCCGCCGCGCACCACCGACGACCCGGAGCTGATACGCGGCCAGTACTACGGTCGCATACCCGACGACTACGATCTTGAACTCACAAAGGACGCCGAGCCCACGCGGCAGATGGTGGAGTTCCTGCGGGACCGCGACGGCGGGCGCCCGTTCTTCGCCTACCTGGACCTCCGCACGCCCCACCCGCGCTACCGGGACTGGCCCGTCTTCGCCTATCACTACGCGGGGCTGGACCTTCCTCCCCCACCGAAGGCGTCCCTGGAAGAGGCGCCGTGGACCGAGCGTGTCTACCGCAAAACCTACGACCTGGAGAACATGGCCCCGGAGAAATGGTCGCGCATCGCGCGCGCGTACCTCTCCGGCGTCAGCGTCGCCGACATGCTGTTCGGCCGGGTGCTGGACGCGGTTGAGCAGGAAGGCCTGAGTCGGGACACGGTGGTGATCTTCACGGCCGACCACGGCGACTTTGCCGCGAGCACGGCTGTGTGGAGAAGCACGATCCGTTCCTCTACGACTGCCTCACCCGCCTGCCGTTCATTGCGGTGATGCCGCCGGGGTACCCGGAGGGGCGCTTCGCGGAATGCATGATCGAGCAGATTGACCTGGCCCCCACGCTCCTGGAGCTGGCGGGGATGGAGGTCCCCCGGTGGGTGCAGGGGAAGTCCTTCCTGCCGGTGCTCTCCGGCGAGCGTGAGACCCACAGAAACACGGTTTTCGCTCAGGGCGGCGTGGAGCGCAAGGCGATCGAGCGCAACCGCTTCCTGGGCGAACGCGAACTCTACGGAAGAACCACCACACAGTATGATCTGAAGCAGAAGGTGATCCTGGACGAGCCGGACTTCATGATGCG
>CAYVBE010000066.1:0-19167 GCA_964448935.1 uncultured candidatus Brocadiaceae bacterium | reverse complement strand
TGCGCAGCGGTGATCCGGAAAGGACAACAGAAAACCGATAATTGAATGACCCTGTAGCCGTGGCGAATTTCTTGACAGCTTCCGGGCTGTCCTATAGAATCGTTCTTTCGGTGGGCGGTTAGCTCAATTGGGCAGAGCGCCAGCTCGACACGCTGGAGGCCACAGGTTCAAGTCCTGTACCGCCCACCATTTCTACGTACCCTGCCGACCACCATCACACCGGTTTCCAGAAGATGAGCGCCAGCATAAGGGCGCAGAGCAGCAGGAAAGCGGTCCCGAGGGCCAGCTTCGTTTTGGCCACGTGTCGGCGGAACAGGTCGGTGAGTTTTTCCGAGGTCAGCCCGCAAAAGACCGCGCCGATGACGATCAGCAGCGGCACGATGAAGCAGAGGTTGTAGAGCAGCAGCCAGCCCACCGGACCCCAGAAGTGTTGCGGCAGATCGTGCAGCGCGAGGATTATAGGGATATAGACCTGTCCCGTGCAGGGCAGCTCGAACAGCGCTACCACAACCCCCAGCAGGGCGGTGCCCCCCACGGTGAGACCCAGCCGCGCCTCATGGGAGATTCTGCGGCGAATTGTGCTCTTCAGTGCGTCCGGCAGGGAGAGCGCCATATCCTTGCTCTTGCCGTTCGCACAGAGCCATGCGTCGCGGAAGCTCAGGACCGCCGCCACCAGCAGCAGTGCGGCCGCCGCGCCGTAGAGGACGACACGGACGACCTGGGATATCTCCTTCAGCCGCCCCACCACCTGCGAAAGGCCCAGCCCGGCGGCGAAATAGGTCAGGAACACCGCCAGGGCGAATACCGCCCCGACGGCGAGCACCTGGTGGCGGTCTTTGCCGACCAGAGTCAGGTAGGAGAGCAGGAAAATGATGACCGTGAAGGCGCAGGGGTTCACGCCGTCGGCCAGGCCCGCCACGACCACGCCTGTGAAGGCCAGGGCTTCATACTCCTTCTGCAGGTCTTCGGTCACGCTGCGCTCGCCCTTGCCCCGGCTGTATATCTCCTCCGGCGACGGTTTGTAGCGGGCCGTGGCGACGAGCGCCAGGACGTTGGATTCCGTGATTTCCTCACCGAACAGCGCGCCGGCGGACGAGAAGACGGCGGGCCTCTTGCCGTGAAACTCCTGTGGGAGGCGCAGGTAGCCGCAGAGTGCCTTGTTCATGTGCGCGTTCTTGGCCGAAGCGTCCAGATCGTACTCGCTGATCGTCAGGTCCGGGCCGGTCAGGCTCTTCTTCACCTCTTCCAGCAGTCCTTTCGCTCTGGTGCATTCCGGGCAGGCCTCGTCGGTGAAAAATGCCAGAGACACCGGAACCGAGCCCTGTCGGTTCAGCCGGTCTATAAGCTCTTCCGGGGACTCCTGCGCACCCAGCGACCGGCGGCCGGGCTCCAGTGGGGCTTCGGCCAGGATAGCAAGCGCACGAGAACCGGGCGCGACGCCGGCCCGCCGGTATGCCGACGCCACCTGCAGGACGGCCCGCACGCGCTGCTCCTGCCGTCCGCGCCGCAGCGCGCCGTCCAGGGCCATCCGCAGCAGGCGGCGCACATCCGAGTCCGGCCATTCTGGGGACCTCTGTAGAGTGTTCAGCGACTGCTCCAGAAGTGTCTGCGAGAGATGGGTCTCCTCCAGTGCGGCGAGGAGCAGGTCGCGCGCGTCGGCGTTGCGGAGGTCGTCGAAGATGCCCTGCAGCGTCTCGATTTGGCAACTGTGGCAGCCGATCTCCTGTGCTCTTGGCAGTGCGGTGGAGATGAGTTCCTGCGCCGTGTCCGGCCTTCCGAGCCAGTTTTCCAGGATGGCGACCTGTACCAGTTGGCGCGCCTCCTGGTCGTGGAGGTTGGACGTGGCGAGCCGTGCCAAAATGCGATCGGCCACGCTGCGCGCCCGATCGCGGTATCCCGCTTCCAGCGCGTTGCTGCCTATCTGGTAGAGGATCTCCAGGTAGCGGGCGGTAGTCGTCAGCATCTCCAGCGCCTCTTCCGCCATGGCGATGGCTTCCTTTGCCTCTTCCGGACCGGACTGTTGCAGCGCGTAGGAGGCGATGTCGGCCACAATGCTCTGCGTGGCGGGAACCTTCTCGCGCTTTTCCAGCAGGGGGATGACGGCCGGGTAGTCCCCCCTCCGCACGGCGGCCCTGGCCAGCGCCTGGATGGCTACGTATTCCGAACCGACGGGGCCCAGAGCTGCCAGTTCGCTCAGCGACGTATCGGGCAGGCGGCGGAGGTAGAGTTCGTAGATATCGCCCAGTAGTTGCGGACCGGCGTAGCTGGCATACTCACCGTCCAGTGCCACCAGGTCCTCGAACGCGGCCTCGGTCTCCCCCCGGCGGGCGCGCGCCAGGAGCGCCTTGATCTCGTACCGGTAGACCTGTCCCGTCTTGCCGTCTTCCCGCGCAATCCGGGCCGCGTCCACCCAAAGGCCCAGTTCCCCGTAGAGATACTCCAGTCGCTTCCTCTGCCCGGACTCAAGACCGATCTCGGCGCCGATGCGTTCGGCTGTCTCCAGCAGGATTTTCGCGGCCTCCACGTGTCCGTTTCGGCCGTAGCCGGCGGCCGCGTCGAGAAGGGTGGTGATGCCGGCGGCGGAGTCGAGTTTCTCCCGCAGTCCGAGGGCCTCGGACATGAAGCCGCTTGCCTCGTCGGTCCTCTCTCGGTCCAACAGGGCGCCCGCGCATTCCAGGAGGGCCGCCGCGCGCGCGGGCGGCGGCTGCATCTCGGAGACCAGCGCGCGGGCCTGATCGGGCTGCGCCGCCACACAGTGCGCTACGGCCACCTCGGCCGTCGCCGCTCCCCGCGCCTCTTCGAGCAGTTCATTTGCCCGAGCAGGCATGCCGGCCTCGGCGCAGATCATCGCACCGCGCGCAAGGTGTCGGGCGCGTCGGTCTGCGCTGTACTCCTCACGGACGGCCTCAAGGACGTTGTCCATCAGAAGCGCGAGCGGGTCCGCCTTCGCGCCCGCTTTTTCGGCGGCGTCCAGCAGGGCCGCCGCCCGGTGTCCGGGCAGGCTTATACCGGCCGCGCACTCCCGGGCCAGTTCGTACAGGTGGCTCTCGGCGCACGTGCGGGACAGGATGGCGAGCAACGTGTCGGGGTCGTCGGCGTTCTTGGTGTCGGCGGCCGCCTGACGGAAAACTTCTTCGGCCAGTCCGGCGTGCCCCGTCTCCGCGCAGGCGGCGCCCACCTCTGCGAGCAGTCGGATGCGGATGTCAATCTGGGGTTCGTGCGCAGCCAGTTGGCGCGCCTTCCGAAGCATGGGCTCCGTCGGCCCCGCGAGCGCCGACGCGCAGAGCAGCAGAAGCACGGCGGGCATGAGAGCCGGGAGGAACTGCCTTCTGGCCGCACAACCGGGCCGCGGCCGGTCAGGGGGCGTCTTTGTATGAAGCGAGGGCGTCAATGCCGGCTTTGACCTTTTGCGAAGGGTGTACGAACACAGCTACTTTGTCCGACGCAGGCACAAAAAGTTCAAGCCGGCTGCCGAACTTGACCATTCCGAATCGCTTCCCGGCTTCCAGCGTGTCGCCGGGCTGCACCGCGCAGACGATGCGCCGGGCGATGCGGCCGGCGATCTGATTGACCAGTATCCTGCGGCCGTCCGGCAACTCGACCCCCAGCAGGTTATGTTCGTTCTCGGAAGCCGCACGCGGGTTCCGCGCGTCATGAAACCGGCCGGGATAGTGGCGGACGAACCGCACCGTGCCCGCTGCGGGCGCTCGGTTGACGTGGCAGTTGAGAATGGACATGAAAATGCCGATGCGCAGGGCGGGTCCGGAGAGAAAATCGCCCGGCGGGTTGGCCACCTCCTGAATGTCCTGAACCACACCGTCGGCGGGGCTCAGAAGCGTGTCGGGTGTGGAACGAACGGAACGTTCCGGGTCCCGGAAGAAGGCCAGCAGGCAGCCCCACAGCAGGAGCCCGATGAGCGCCAGGGGCCAGAAGAGGACCACACCGGCCACCAGGGCCGCGATGCACACGAGGCCGCCCAGAAGAATCTCCCGTCGTCCATACCCGGTAAGTGGGATATGCAAGCGTCCGGACCTCGCAGGCTTGTGCAGGTTCGTCCCGTGCGCCCGAGTATGGCGGAGAGGATGCCATATGTCAAGCAGGTGGTCCCGGCCGAGCGGGTTTACGCGGAGGCGCTGTGTGCTATAATCGCGATCGGACGCACATCAGACCTCTGCAGGGAGGACACACCCATGTGTCAATCGGACGTCTACGTGGTGGAAGGTGAGGGCGAATCGCTGCTGATGAAGGACGTGAGCTGGATCGAAGAGACCGAAGACGGCCTGCTGCTGAAGAACCTGGACGGTCAGCAGCAGCAGATCCGGGCGTGCGTCAAGTATGCCGACCTTGTGAGCCATCACATCGTGGTGGAGCCGGTGACCGGCGCCGAGTAGGTTGCGTTTGCCTTCTACCTGCCGACAAGGGGCAGCACGATGCCCGCAGGCGAGCGTACGGACGTGTGGCCCGTTGGGGCGGCGCTGTACTTCATACCCGTGGAGACGCGGGTGCCGCTGAAGTTCGGACCGGAGACGCTGACCCACGTGACCTGCGCGCGGGTGCGCCTGACCGTGGAGACCGCCGATGGCCGCAGGGCCGAGGGCTGGGGGGAGACCCCCCTCAGCGTGCAGTGGGTCTGGCCCTCCAGTGTGAGCTATGCGGAGCGACACGATGCCCTGACGGAGTTCACCCGGCGGCTGATCGGGGCCTGGGGGGACTACGATTGCTTGGGCCACCCGGTGGAGGTGGGATGGGCTTTTCAGGAGGAGGCGCTGCCGGCTCTGCTGGAGGAGTTCAACGCATCCCGACCGGGCCGGGAGCCGATGCCGTGGCTGGCGGCGCTGGTCTGCTGCTCCGCCTTCGACATCGCGCTGCACGACGCTTACGGCGTGCTGCATAACGTGCCCGTGTATCGGACCTATGGTCCGGATTGGATGAACCGTGACCTGGGGGCGTTCCTCGATCCTGCGGCGGATGCCGACGTCTCTTTCGACGGTGCTTACCCCGAAGATTTCCTGGTGGCAGACCGCCCGGACCGGCTGCCCGCGTGGCACCTGGTGGGGGGGAAGGACCCGGTTGACGCCTCCGAACTGACCGGAGACGAACCGAACGACGACTATCCCGTGCTGCTGCGGGATTGGATACGGGAGGACGGACTGAAGTGCCTGAAGGTCAAACTGCGCGGCGACGACGCCGAGTGGGATTATGCCCGGCTGGTGAAGGTGGGCAGGATGGCCGTGGAGGAGGGCGCGCACTGGCTGAGCAGCGACTTCAACTGCACCGTGCAGGATCCCGCCTACGTGAACGCGGTCCTGGACCGGCTCATGCACGAGGAGCCGCGCATCTATGCAATGATACTCTACGTGGAGCAGCCGTTCCCCTACGATCTGGAGGCACACTGCATTGACGTGCACGGCGTTTCCGCCCGTAAGCCGCTGTTCATGGACGAGAGCTGCCACAACTGGCGACTTATCCGGCTGGGACGGCGCCTGGGATGGACCGGGGCGGCGCTGAAGACCTGCAAGACGCAGACGGGGGCACTGCTGAGCCTGTGCTGGGCGCGGGCGCACGGAATGACCCTGATGGTGCAGGACCTGACCAATCCCATGCTGGCGCAGGTGCCGCACTGTTTGCTGGCGGCGCACGCCGGCACCATCATGGGGGTGGAGACAAACGCGATGCAGTTCTACCCGGAGGCATCGCGCCCCGAGGCGCGGGCGCACCCGGGCCTGTACAAGCGGCGCAATGGGCAAGTGGACCTGAGCAGTCTGATCGGAGCGGGTTTCGGCTACGGCGCTGCCCCGCAGGAGCGCGAGTTGCCGGAGCCGGCGGCCTTTTCCGAATGAGCCGCCCTCATGTCGTGTGCGGCCGGGGCCGGGCGACTGTGAAGAAGACCGCCGAGCCGGCCGCCGCCAGCACCGCGCAGGCCACGAACATGCTCCGGAAAGTCAGCAGGCCGACGTCCAGCAGGGCGCCGGCCGTCACGGGCGTGAGCGCGTTGCCCAGGCCCAAGAACATGAACGAAACCGCCGCGTAGCTGGGCCGCCGCTCCGGACCGGCATACAAAAACACCGCCGGCAGGCGCACGACCAGCAGGGCGCCGAAGGCGAACCCGAGCAGCGCAAATGCGCCCGAGACCACCGCCGTGTGCTGCGAGATGCAGGCCAGCCCGGCCGAGGCGATGACCACCCCGGGCAGCACCCGCAGCACCGGCACCGGCCCTGCCCTGTCGCTGAAAACTCCGCCGACCAGTCCGCCCAGGGCGGAGGCGCCGAAAAAGAACAACGTGAAGGTGCCGCTGACCGCGTCGTCCGCCGGCCCCCACGTGAGCCCGTATTTGGCCAGGAAGGTCATCATGACCACCACGGGCACGCCGAGGAGCTGCGAGGCGATCATGAATCGGCGGAAATCCCGGCGGCGGAACAGGATGCGGGCCAGGTTCTTGAAGTAGTCGCCCCAGGGCGTGGCGCGGTGGTTGGGCAGACCGGGCTGCTCGTCTTCCTTCACCATTGCCACCATCAGGATGGAGAGGGCGTAGAAGCCGATGGCAATGCCGGTCAGTATCCTGTAGCGCGCAGGAGCGGGGAAGTGGGTCATGACCGGCGGGATCAGGAACAGGCCTGCCGCAATGCCCAGGGGTCCTGCCATGGCGCGCCGGGCGCCCAATAGCTTTCCCCACAGCCCATCGGGTGTGGTCTTGGCGAACCAGTCCGTCCAGACCGGTATTATGAGGCCCGAGCCCAGCGCGGAGAGGCCCAGGGCCACGAACAGGACCACCAGACTGTGTGGCGTCCGCCAGAAGAAGAACATGGAGAGAAGCAGCAACAGCCAGCCGACCCGCTGAATGCACGCACAGAGCAGGACACGCCGCTTCTTGTAAGGCAGCCCTTCCACGTTTTTTGCGTGAAATGCCTGAGGCACCAGAATGCCCAACGAGAAGACCAACGGCACCAGCCCCAGAAGCAGCTCGGAGTCGGTGAGTTCCGCGATCATCTGAGGGATCAAAACCTGGCGGCTCAGGATGGTCAGTGCGGCAAAGAAGAAGATGCCGTCCAGTATGTGAAAGACACAGTTTCTTTTCAGGTAGCGCGCTGCCATGGGTCGGTCGGGGAGCGGTAGCAAGGGGAAGTTCGGGTTGACGAAGCGCGGATAATACCATGCCCCGCCAGCCCCGTAAAGCGCCCCGCCCATATCCGCAGTCGTTTGCACCGGTCGGGGTCTCAGCGGAAAATGTGGGAGTGTAACATCACTTGAGACGGGAGCGACATGGACCTGCTCGTTCTGGCGGACATTGACGACCTGCGCTGGCGGGGCGGCCGGGGCAGCGCGGATGCCCTGCTCTCCTGTGGAGACGTGATGGACGAGGTGATCCTGGAGGCGGCCGACGCCTTCGGCTGTGACGCGGTGTTCGCCGTGAAAGGCAACCACGATCCGAGGGGACTGTTCCGGCCGCCCATCATTGACGTGCATCTCCACTGCGAGCCGTTCCGCGGAATCCGGATCGGCGGCTTCAACGGCTGCCGGCGTTACAAGCCGCGCGGGCATTATCTGTACGAGGACGCGGAAGTGGAAGCGCTGTTGGGCGAGATGCCGGCGGTGGACGTCTTCGTGGCCCACAATTGCCCGGCTGGCATCCACGAGGGAGACCCGCACGTGCACCGGGGCTTCGCCGCGTTTCGCCGTTACATCGTTACACACCGGCCGTGCCTGTTCTTTCATGGGCACCAGCACACGGATGCAGAGACACGCCTGGGGCCGACACGGGTGATGGGGGTCTACGGCCACCGCATGGCGCGGTGGGAGGACGGAGGGAACGGCAGGACCGCTGAGAGTGCCCGGCATAAACCCGGACCGGCCCCGCCGCAGACGGGTGAATCGCGGAATCCGTGTGGTGGCCAATAAAGTAGAATTACGTAGTTGCATATCTGGTTCCACATCGGTATACTTGGACAAGGTCTGTGGGGGTTTTCATTTGGGTTGGCTGTTTTTTGGGAACGGGAGGCAGGCACGTAGTGCTGCTCGCCACACGGGCGGCGGCATTTGGGGAGCGGTTGGGACTGCTGACCGGAAGGCGAATGGGAGAGTGGAAAAATGGGAAAAGTTGAGGACGCGCTCCGGGACTTGATCTATTATCACGGCCGGCGCGCGGCGCGCGAAGTGCTGGGCAATCTGCCCGACCGGGTTCGCGACATGGGCAAGAGACTGCGCGACCTGGAGAGGTCCGTGGAGGAACTTCGCGGAGACGTCAATGAGCTGATGGCCGCCAGGCGCGAGAGAATGGACGTGCCGCCGGCCGAAGAGGAGGAGGTGGAGAAGTCCCGCGTGACGACGCGGACGTTGAAGAGCATGCGGCGGCGTTTTGACCTGACCCAGGAAGAGCTGGCCAGGTTGCTGGACGTCTCCCCGGTGACGGTTACCGCGTGGGAGACCGGCAAGTCGCGCCCGCGCAAGAACAACCAGGCGCGCATTATAACCCTGCGCGAGATGGACCTGGAAGAGGTGGACGAAGCCCTGGGGCGCGAGCACGTGCCGGCCTCGCTCGATCCGGAGTGGATCAAGCGGTTGCGAGGTAAGCTGGGCCTTACGCAGGCGGAACTGGCCCAACTGCTGGGTGTCTCCGGCGGCTCCGTTACCTCTTGGGAGACCGGCAAGACCGAACCGGGGCGGGAAAACCGAAAAGCACTCGTTGAACTGAGCGAGTTAACGCGTGGGGAAGTGGCGGAACGCCTGGGTCGCCCCGTAAAGAACGGGAAGCCGCAGGGCAGCTCCGAGGAGAGCGGGGAGGAGATGTCGCCCGAGGGTATCCGGGCCATAAGGGACGGGCTGGAACTGTCACAGGGTGAGTTCGCAGAACGGCTCGGGGTATCGGCAAACACAATTTCCAATTGGGAGACCGGTCGTAGCGAGCCCCGCGCAGCGAACCTGGAGAAGCTGCGGGAACTGCAGTAAACCACCGGGCGTTTCCTACCCGGGGTCGGGCGTCCGGGTCTTTGACGGTGCGCCGTGTTTCGCGTAGCATCCTCCGTGACCGTGGATAGTTCGCCTTTCGATATCCCCCGGACACGGAGCGAAGGCATGAACCTGGTGATCGTAGTCGTTGACACTCTGCGCCACGACTATCTGGGTGCGTACGGCAACGATTGGATCCGGACGCCCAACATGGACCGGCTGGCCGCCGAATCGTTGGTTTTCGACTTCAGTTTCGCCGCCAGCTTCCCCACCATCCCGCACCGAACCGACGTCCTGACCGGGCGCTACGGGGGGCCGTTCCGCCCCTGGCAGCCCCTGCGGCACGATGCGCTGACCTTTCCGGAACTGCTCAAGGATGCCGGCTACTGCACGCAGCTCATCCACGACACCCCGCACCTGGTCAACGGCGGGCACAACTTCGACTGGCCCTTCCACGCGTGGACTTTCGTCAGGGGGGCGGAGGTGGACCGCCCCTGGATAGACGACCGGACCGAATGGCCGCCCAACTGGGCGCCGGACCCGGTGTTCGACTTCGCCGAAAGCCAGCCCTCCGGCTGGCCGGGCTTCCAAAGCTACGCGCGCGCCAACCGCGAGCGCCGCGAGCCGGGGGACTGGAACTGCGCGAAGCTGTTCCTGACCGCCTCGCAATGGTTGAGGGACAACAAGAGCCGCGATAGATTTCTGCTGTGGCTGGACTGCTTTGACCCGCACGAGCCCTGGGACGCACCGCCCGAGTTCATGAAGATGTACGATGAGACCCCCGGTTACGACGGCCGCATAGACCCCCGGTCCTTCGTGGCCCGCAATGATGCCGACATCACCCCCGACGCCCGGAACCGGGTGGCCGCCGCCTACGCCGCGAAGGTGAGCTGGGTGGACCGATGGCTGGGCGACCTGCTGGATACGCTGGACGCCACCGGCCTGGCCGGGCGGACGGCCCTGCTGCTGACCTCCGACCACGGGACCAACGTGGGGGACTACGGCCGATTCGGCAAAGGCGCGCCCGTGCGGGAACCCGAGGGCCACACGCCGCTGCTGCTGCGTGTTCCGGACGGTCCGACGGGGCGCTGCGATGCCATCGTGCAGCCGCAGGACATCTTTGCCACCGTCCTGGGCCTGGCCGGTGTGGATACGCCCGAGGTGCTCGATTCGCACGACATGGTGGCCGCTGCAGAGCATACGGAAGGGCGTGAAGTGGCTTTGTGTGGACGGTCGGCCGACGGCTGGTCACAGGAGGAGGGCAGTGTCTTGTTCACTGCCTTCACACGGCAGTGGTGCCTGGAGGTGGCCGCGAGGCCGGAGGACAGCCGGCTGACGCCCCTGGGTTCGCATGATGAGGTGTCCGATCACAATGCGGACGTGGTGGAAAGGCTGCACGGGGACGCGCTGGACGAACTGGAGCGCCGGGGCACGGACCAGGCGCTGATGAGGTGGCTGCGCGACGGCGGGCGCGGGGATTGGCCGGCCGAGTGCCGGTTCTGGGACGGATACCCCGGCCCCGCCGGGTTCACCCCCTACTTCGGACGCATCTACACCGATTAGGGGCTCAACAGACTAAAACGCAGTTCTCACCTCAGCCTAACATCGGCGGGTACACTGGTACCAATTGTAACTGGTCATACTGGGAGATTGGTATGCCGGAAGAAACCATCCTGGTGGTGGACGACGAGGAGGACATCCTCGAACTGGTGCGACATCACGTGGAGCGCGAGGGTTATGAGACGATCTGCGTGGAGACGGGCGAGGAGGCAATGCGGGAGGTCCGGTCCGAGCGGCCCGACCTGATTGTGCTGGACCTGTTGCTGCCCGGCCTGGACGGGCTGGAGGTGTGCCGGCGGCTGAAGGGCGATCCGGAAACGGCCCGCATACCCATTGTCATGCTGACGGCCAAGGGTGAGGAGTCGGACATAGTGGCCGGCCTGGAACTTGGCGCGGACGACTACATCACCAAACCGTTCAGCCCCAAGGTGCTGATCGCCCGCGTACGCGCCGTGCTGCGGCGGAAAAGCCGCCAGCCCGTGGACGAGAGCCAGCCGGTGGAGGCGCACGACGTGCTGATCCACCCCGGCCGGCACGAGGTGGTGGTGGACGGCGAGGAGGTGGACCTGACCTACACGGAGTTCAGGATTCTGCACTTCCTGGCCCGCCGGCCGGGGTGGGTGTTCACCCGGCACCAGATCATTGACGCCGTGCGCGGCCAGGGCTATCCGGTGACTGACCGTTCCGTGGATTTCCATATCGCCACCCTGCGGAAGAAGCTGGGGGACGCGGCGGATTACATCGAGACCGTCCGAGGCGTGGGCTACCGATTCAAGGAGTGAGAATTGCCCAGGGGAAAACCGTTCTGGCAGATATATCCGCCCTTTCTGCTGATAACGCTGGGGGCCATCGTGGCCGTCAGCCTGTACGTGCGCCACGTGGTGTATGACTTTCACGAGCAGCGAATCCGGCAGGAACTCGAGGCCAGGGCCCGCCTGGCCGGGGACTGTTCCGAGCGTCAGCTCGCCGCTGGGCGGATAGACGAAGTCCAGCAGATGGCCCGGGCCATGGGCGAGAAGGCCAACGCTCGTTTCACGATCATCCTGCCGGACGGCGTTGTGGTGGGGGATTCGGATGAAGACCCCGCCGTGATGGACAATCACGCCAACCGTCCGGAGATAAGGCGAGCCCTGGGCGGAGAGACCGGGGCCGTCACGCGGCCCAGCCCCACCCTGAAACGTCGGCTGATGTATGTGGCCGTCCCCATCGAGTCGGAGGACGAATTCCTGGGTGTCATGCGGACGGCCCTGCCGGTCGGCGGCATCGAAAACGCGCTGCGGCCCGTGTACGCCGAGATACTGTTCGTGGCCGTCATCGTGGCCCTGCTGGCCGCGGGCGCCAGTTTTGTGCTTTCCCGACGCATCGCCGGCCCGCTGGAGGAACTGCAACGCGGGGCAACTCGTTTCGCCGAGGGCGCATTCGACCGGAAACTCCCCCTGTCCGGCCCACCCGAGGTGGCCGCGCTCGCGGATGCCATGAACCTGATGGCCTCGCGGCTGGACGAACGGATCCGCACCGTTCTGGAGCAGCGCAATGAGATGGAGGCCGTGCTGGACAGCATGAAGGAGGGCGTGATGGCGTTCGATCAGGACCAGTGCGTCCTGAGCGTGAACCCCGCAGGCGCGCGGCTGCTGGACGTGGACCCGGAGAAAGCAGTCGGGCGGCGCGTGCAGGAAGTGGTGCGCAACCCGCAGTTGCAGACGTTCGTGGCCCGCGCGCTGGCCAGCAAGGGCATGGTGGAGGACGATATAACCCTTCCCGGCCAGGAGCAGGAGCGCTTTCTGCAGGCCAGAGCGGTGCCGCTTTTGGACGCCGACGGCGAGAACCAGGGCACTCTGCTGGTGCTGAACGATGTGACGCGCCTGCGGCGGCTGGAGAACGTGCGGCGCGAGTTCGTGGCCAATGTGTCGCACGAACTCAGAACACCCATCACCGCCATAAAGGGGTTTTCCGAGACGCTGCTGGAGCAGGGGCAGGACGCCGACACGCGCGGACGCTACCTGCAGATCATCGCGCGGCAGTCCGATCGTCTGCAGAGCCTCTTCGACGACCTGCTGACGCTTTCCCAGACGGAGCGCCAGGCGGAACGCGGGGAGATATCCCTGGAACAGGCTCCGGTGTGGCCGGTGGTGGAGTCGGCCGTGGTTGCGTGCAGACGCGCCGCCAGGGAGAAAGGTATTGACGTTGAAGCGGACTGCCCGGAGGAGATCGAAGCACGGATAAACCCGGCGCTGCTCGAACAGGCCGTGTATAACCTGCTGGAGAACGCGGTGAACTACAGCCCGCCGGAGTCGCACGTGCAGGTGGCCGTCACCGGACAGGACGACGAGGTGAGCATCAGCGTCTCGGACGACGGGCCGGGAATCGCGCGCCGGCACCTGCCGCGCCTGTTCGAGCGCTTTTACCGGGCGGATGGCGGCCGGGACCGCAAGAGCGGTGGCACCGGCCTGGGTCTTGCCATCGTAAAACACATCGCTCACGCGCACGGGGGCCGCGTGACGGTGGACAGCACGCCCGGCCGGGGCAGCACCTTCACCATTTACCTGCCCGTGGGCTGATCCCTCACCCGTGCTATTCTCAGTCGCCGCTCACACGCGGCACACACGCCCGCCGTATCCTCTGCGTTCGCTGAAACCACTCAATGCGCGGAGGTATCCGTGACCTCAGTTCTGCTGTCCTGCCTTCTTACGGCCCTGCTCTGGCTGAGTTACCGGTTTGCGGTGCGACGCGTGCGCCGTGCGAGAGCAGAGCGCCGCCGCGTCCGTCCGCTTGACGACTGGGCCGTGCAGCTGGCCTTCCGCGGCCCGGCCCTGCTTGTGCTCCTTCTGGCAGTTCTGTGCCGATGAACGCGCCCGGCCTCAGTTCCGCCGGGGGCGGCAGATGCTGCCGGCGGCGGAAACTTCCGTGCTAACAGAATCCTCGTTTGTCTCTCGGTACGTGCTCGGTCTGGCGGGGTACAAATACTCGCGGCGATGTTCCCTTTTCCATTGTTCGGAGGGGTAGTGTTATGTGCTTTGACTGTCGGTGGCGCAGTCGGTTTGCGCCTGTCCGGGCGGCGCCTGCGGCGACCGTCTGAGAGGACGTCTCGTGGTTTTTGCTTCTGTGAAACGGTTCTGAAGTTCTTCGTGAAAGGAAGCCAGTAATGGTTAAGTTCCTGAGGAGATGTGCGGTTCTGGCACTGGCAGCGTCATTTGTGCTGAGCAGTGCCGCCTGGGGTCAGTTCACCCGGGAAGAAGTAATGCGGAAACGTCTGGAACAGTTGGAGAATGAAGTGGCAAAGCTGCGTCGGTCCCTCGGCTCGTCCCAGCAGGGCTTGAGCCGGCAGCAGATCCAGGACCTGGTCAGGCAAGAGCTGGAAGAAGTCCAGGGCGACGACACCTTCCGGGTCTATTGGGATAAGGGCCTGAAGCTGAAGACCATGGACGGCAACTTCGCGCTCAAGATCGGCGGCCGCGTGATGCTGGACTACGCGGCGATCAGCGCCGACGACGAACTGGAGAGCCTCCTGGGTGCGTCTGACTATGATGACCATGTTCAGGACGGCACCGAATTCCGCAGGGCCCGTATGTTCATGTCGGGAAGCGTGTACGGGAACACCGGCTACAAGCTGCAGATTGACTTCGCCGATAACGAAGTCACGCTGAAGGATGCCTACCTGGCCATCAAGGAACTTCTCCCATGGTCCATCAAGATCGGTCAGTTCAAGGAGCCGTTCAGCCTTGAAGAGCTGACCAGCAGCAAGTACATCACCTTCATGGAGCGCTCGATGCCGGTGTCCATGGCGCCCAGCCGGAACGTGGGTATCCAGGTCTCCGACCACGCGATGGACAAGCGGATGACCTGGGCCGTCGGCGCGTTCTGGGACGTAGACGGCAGCGCCGAGACCAACACCGAGGACGGTGCGGCCATCACCGGGCGCATCACCGGCCTGCCGGTTTACGCCCAGGACGGCGCGCAGCTGGTGCATCTTGGCCTGGGGGCCAGCCTCCGCAGCCCGGAGACGGCTCAGTATAAGTTCCGTCCCGACATCCATCAGGCGGAGAAACTGCTGGAGACCATGGAGGTGAACTCGGACTCCGTGCTTCTGACCGGTCTGGAAGCAGCGTGGGTCTGCGGGCCCTTCTCTCTGCAGGGTGAGTACATCCAGGCCGACATCGAGGGGGACGGCGGTGACCCCGATGTGGACGTGGACGGCTATTACGTGTTTGCCAGCTACTTCCTGACCGGCGAACACCGGCCGTACAAGACCAGCGCCGGCTCCTTCAGCCGCGTCAAGCCCATCAACAACTTCGACCCCGACGAGGGCGGTTGGGGCGCGTGGGAAGCCGCTGCGCGGTATGACCACGTGGAAGGCGACGTTGCCAGCACGGCCGAGATGGACGCCATCACGCTGGCGCTGAACTGGTACCTGAACCCCAACATGCGGATCATGTGGAATTACATCAATTCCACGCTCGAGTACTCCAGTTACGACGCGGACACGGACGCATTCATGATGCGTTTCCAGGTGGACTTCTAAGCCCTGGCTGTCCGTTTGCTCAAACGTTCCTAACTAAAATCTAACACATGTGAGTTAGACAATGCTAAGGATCGGCGGAGCAGGGAAAGGACTGAAGAGGACCGAACCTGCGCGCCGGCCCGCATCCAAAGGAGGAAGTTCGATGAAGACGAAGGTTAAGGCTGTGTTGAGTGTTCCGTTGATTGCCCTGGTAATTGCCTGCGGTGCTCTGCTGACGGCGTCACCCCAGGCCGGCGCGCAGATGGCGAAGTCTACGATCGAGATTGACGGCTCCACCACCGTGGGGCCAATCGCGAAGGCTTTTGCCCAGTATTACATGGACGCACACCCTGACGTAAGCATCACCATCAGCGAGACCGGCAGCGGCGATGGTGCCAGGAGCATGATCGCCGGCCGGTGCGACATCGCTAACATGTCCCGCCCCATGAAGGCCAAGGAGTTCAAGGAGGCGGTGGAGAACGGCAGTATGCCCGTGGCGCACGTGGTGGCCATGGACGGCATCGCCATGGTTGTCCACCCCAGCAACCCCGTCGGGGAGCTGAGCGTGGAGCAGATCCATGACATCTACACGGGCAGGATCAGCAACTGGAGCCAGCTGGGCGGCCCCAACATGCCCGTGGTCAAGATCAGCCGCGACAGCAGCAGCGGCACCTACGAGACGTTCGAGAAGCTGGTCATGGGTGACGACGAGATCAAGGGCGCCGAGTACGTCCAGCACAACGGCCAGGCCCACGACCGGGTGGCGACCACTCGGGCCGCCATCGGCTACGTGGGACTGGGATTCGTTGACCGCGAGGTCAAGGCTGTCACCGTGAATGGCGTGGAAGCCAATCCGCGCACCGTGGCCTCGGGCACCTATCCCATCGCCCGGCCGCTGTTCATGTATACCGATGGCTACCCCCAGCTCGGCTCGCCGGTGCATCAGTTCGTGACGCTGCACCTGAGCCGGGACGGTCAGACGATCGTCCAGGAAATCGGCTTCGTGCCGGTTACCGATTATTGATGGATGTTTTCCTGCGACGGGGCCATCCGTGCCATGCGGATGGCCCCGCGTGGGTTTGAAAGGTTTCCGAGAGTGTCAGATTAAGGCCGCAGCCAGGGGAGCGATGCAACGGTGGGCACGGTGGACACAGACGTTCTGATGAAGGGCAAGGGGACCGAGCTGCGGGAGAAGATCGCCACCTTCATCGGCCACGGATTCCTGTTTGTCGTCACGTTCGCCGCCGCCACAGCCATTCTGCTCATTTTGATCTTTGTCTTCCGCGAGGCGCTGCCGTTCTTCCGGAAGTTCTCCCTTTCCACGCTGTTTGAGAGTCAGAACTGGTACCCGACGGACGATCCGCCCTCGTTCGGCGCGCTGGGCATATTCGTGGGCAGCGCGATGGTCACCGCCGCCTCCTGCCTGATCGCCGTCCCCATGGGCATCGCGGCCGCAGTGTGTCTCAGCGACGTTGTGCCGTTCGATGTCCGGCAGGTCGTTAAGCCCGTGATCGAATTGCTGGCCGCCATTCCGTCAGTGGCTTACGGTTTCTTTGCGCTCGTGATCTTTGCCCCCCTGCTTCAGCGCCAGGGCGGCACGCTTCTGGCGGTGGGATTCTGGCTCTTGTCGGCTCCCATAGCATTTCTGGCCGTGGTGGTGATCAGCGATGTCGGCAGCGGGTTGTTGTCGGAGAAGTCCCGCAGGATCGCCCGCGCTGTCATCGGGGTGGCGCTCGGGGCGGTTGCCCTCTGGGTGCTGTATGTGTTGGGACGAAAAATCATGGGGCTGGCCATACCCAGCGGGGTGAACGCGCTGAACGCCTCCATAATCCTGGCCATCATGGCGCTGCCCACCGTGGTGAGCGTCTGCGAGGACGCACTGACTGCTGTGCCGCGCGAGCTGCGGGAGGGCAGCTATGCCCTGGGAGCCACACGAGCGGAGACTATGTTGAAGGTCGTAATCCCGGCGGCCCGTGGCGGCATACTGGCTGCCGTGCTGCTGGGGATCATGCGTGCCATAGGCGAGACGATGGTGGTGCTGATGGCCGCCGGAAACCGCATTGAGGTGCCGCAGCCCCTGTACAACGTGCTGAGCGGCGTTCGCACGCTGACGGCCACCATCGCCCTGGAGATGGGCGAGACGGCCCACGGCGGCGAACACTACCACGCGCTGTTCGCGCTCGGGTTCTGCCTGGTGCTGTTTTGTTTCCTTCTGAACGTCGTCAGTGAGTGGGCGGTTCGCCATACCAAGAAGAAACTGGAAGGTTGACGCGGATGCGGCTGGGGACTCGAAAACTGCTGGACAGGGCGTTTTCCGGGGTGGGTGTGTTGGCCCTGGTGGCCATGTGCATTGCCCTGGTGGCCATCCTGGCGCCCATGTTCAACCGCGGCGTTGCGGCCTTCATATTTCGGGAGACCGTTGAGCGGCGGCAGTTCATGCTGGAACGGTTCGACAGGCGTGACCGGGAGGCGGTCGAGCGAGAGCTGGCCATGGCGGAAGAGGTCCGCCGGCCGGTCTACGACATGCTGGAGGAATACGAGGAAAGCCTCGGGTTCGCGGGCTTCTCGAAAAAGCGGGAACTGGAGGATGTCATCAAGAAACCTCTCAGGGAGCTGCTGGGGCCTCTGCCGGGGGAGAAGCCGCTGACGCCGCGCATGCAGTACGGAGACACACGCTGGGCGCGCGCTAAGGTCCATCTGGACCATCTGCTGTACCGCGTTGAATACGACTACTCCGACCCCTCCAAAATGGGCAAAGAGGTAAAGGTGCCGCGGGTCCAGGATTACCAGGGCACCCCGCTGGAGCCGCTGTTCGGCTACGTGGAGAAGAACATTGAAGAGATGTTGCGGCCCCGGTGGACGTTCTATTGGCGGTTCTGGTTCGACAAGAACGTGGACGCGTATTTTTTCGGCGGCATCTGGGCGGAGGTGCTGGGGACCCTCTACCTGGCCATCGGGGCCATGATCGTGGCCGCACCGGTGGGGGTTATCGCGGCCATCTACCTGACCGAGTATGCGCCGGACACCCGGTTCATCAGCCTGCTGAGGGCCAGCATCAGCACGCTTGCCGGCGTGCCCAGCGTGGTTTTCGGCCTGTTCGGGCTGGTGTTTTTCATAGACACGTTGAACGTCTCGGATGGCAGGAGCGTGGTGGTGGGAGCCCTGACGCTGGCCCTGCTGGTGCTGCCCACCGTGATCCGGGCCAGCGAAGAAGCCCTGCGGGCCGTGCCCAAGACGTACAAGGAGGCCTCGTTGAGCCTGGGGGCCACCAAATGGAAGACGATCCTGAAGGTCATCCTGCCGGCCTCCCTTCCGGGCATTATCACCAGCGTAATCATAAGCCTGGGGCGCGCTGCCGGCGAGACTGCGCCGATTCTGTTCACCGCGGCGGTTGCTTTCGCGCCCCCGGTCGCCGTTCGCCAGATATTCAGCCGCGGAACGCCCGCTCTGCCTTCCAACATCTACTCCGCAGTGGCGGAGCATGAGGCCAGGTCGGAGATCCTGCATGTTCCGTTTGGCATGGTGGTTACCCTTGTTACACTGGTGCTTCTGTTGAATCTTACTGCCATCTGGCTGCGGGCGCGCATCTCCCGCAAGCTCAGGGGTTGAGGAGCGAACCGGCATGGCGTTGATCAGTATCAGCGATGACGTAGCCGACTCGAAGAAACATCCCGAAGACATAACGGGCGCCGAGTCCATCATCCGAGCGGAGGAGTTCTCCGTTTTCTACGGGGACAACGAGGCGGTGGAGAAGGTCACTGTGGAAATCCCCGCCGGTCTGGTGACGGCGGTGATCGGCCCCAGCGGGTGCGGCAAGAGCACCTTCCTGCGGGCCATGAACCGCATGAACGACCTCATCCCGCACTGCCACAGCGAAGGCGGCCTGCTGCTGGAAGGGCAGGACCTCTACGACCCCGGCGTGGACGTGGTGGGGCTGCGCAAGGTAGTGGGGATGGTCTTCCAAAAGCCCAATCCGTTCCCCAAGTCCATCTTCGACAACATTGCCTACGGCCCGCGGCTCCACGGCACCCGGAACAAATCCCGCCTTTACGAAATCGTGGAAGAAAGCCTCCGCCACGCGGGCCTGTGGGACGAGGTGAAACACCGGCTGCACGATAACGCGCTGGGCCTTTCCGGCGGCCAGCAGCAGCGGCTGTGCATCGCGC
>CAYVBE010000065.1:0-19731 GCA_964448935.1 uncultured candidatus Brocadiaceae bacterium | reverse complement strand
AGCCTGCCGAAATGGCCCCGGAATGCCCGGAATTCGACTGCCGGAAGAGGGGTTGTCCGGCGTGCCGGAGCCCGGCACGTGCCGGGACTAAAGGAACGGGCCATGCGGCGATGCCGGAGCATTTCCGCCGGAAATATCCGGCCTTATCGTCCATCCCGGCGGACGACGCGAGCCGGGGAAGCCCCCGACTGACAGGCCGCGCGGGTCATAAGCCACGTGCCAGCAAATGGTTACAGCGTCATGCGGCTGTCGCGCACTGCGTAAAACAAACTTCAGCCGGAGTTCTTGCCTCTTGTTGACAGGGATTCTGGCGGCCCGTAAAATAGCTGCCCTGCTTTGATAAGAGCGACTGCACGCCTGGATGAACCGGGCCTGCGGGGCGTTGCCCTGAATCGGCCCGGGAAGCATCTTTGAGGAGTCGGCCTTCTTCGCACAGGAGGCGCCTCATGGCTGAGTGCTGGTTCGTCAGCGAGGACGATCTCTGTTCGTTCCTGGCTGAACTGCCGGGTGACCGCCGGTATGCCAATGCCCGGCAGGATGGTCAAGGTGTGTGGGTTCCGCTCGACGATGCAGACCCCGCCGAAGTGGTCGCCGGCCTTCGCGGCGACCGTCCCTTCTATTCGTTCAAGAGCATCCTGCTGCCCGCCCGGGAAGTCGTCGCCCGCTACGGCGCCGACGCAACCGACCCGTTCGAACAGGGCACCGGCGACCACGTGACGCTGATCGGCGTGCGCGGCTGCGAATGCCGCGTGCTGGAGTACCTGGACGCCATCATGCTGGGAGAGCCCACGCCCGAGCCCTTCTATGAAGCGCGGCGCAACAACTGCACTGTCGTGGGCGTGGACTGCGCCGTGCCCGCGCCTTCCTGTTTCTGCGACCTGCTGGGCGAGGCCGCCTACCCCGAGGTCAACTACGACCTGAACCTGTCCCCCGTGGAGCGGGGGTTCCTCGTCCGGTCCGGCAGCGATCGGGGTGCCCAGATACTGCAGGGCGCGGATAGCCTGCTGAAGGAGGCGTCCGAGGAGCAGACGGAGCAGCGGGAGACCATGCGCGAGGAGGCCGCCGCTCAACTGGCGGAGCAGAACGCGGATTACCATTTTCCCGAGGACTGGGAGGAGAGCCTTCCGGCAACCCTGCAGGAACTGTTCTGGCGCGTGGAGATGGCCGAGTGCGTCCAGTGTGGCGGGTGCACCAATGTCTGCCCGGCCTGCTACTGCTTCCTGCTGAGCGACGAGGAGTACGCCGAAGGCGCCTACGAGCGGACCCGTGCCTGGGATAGCTGCCAGTTCACCGGCTACTCCCAGATGGCCGGGCCGCCGGGCACACTGGCGCCCGATCCGCGCCGCAACCACATGAGCAAGTTCCAGCATAGATTCGCTCACAAGTTCTGGTATAACGCCGTCTCGCCGGGCATTCTGGGCTGCGTCGGATGCGGCCGGTGCCGGGACACCTGTCCGGGCGCCATTGACCTGCGCCGGGTTCTGACCGAGGTTAGCAGACAGCGCGTCAAAAATGGCTGAGCAAAACATCTACACACCGATTCCGGCCCGCCTGCTGGAAGTAAGGCCGGAGACGCCGACCATCAAGACTTTCCGCATTGCGCCCGAGGAACCCGTTCCCTTCAGGGCCGGCCAGTTCGTGCAGCTTACCTTCCCCGGCCTGGGTGAGGCCCCCTTCACGCCGTCCTCCTCGCCCTCGGTGGACGAGGAGATGGAGATCACCATCCTGCGCACCGGCACGGTGACCGACGCCCTCCATGCGGCCGAGGAGGGCACGACGCTGGGGGTGCGCGGCCCCTACGGCAAGGGCTACCCCACCGACAAGATGAAGGGGCACAACCTGGTGGTCGTGGGCGGGGGAGTGGGGCTGGCGCCGCTGCGCTCGCTGCTGCATCACGCCTTCGAGCACCCGGAGGACTTTCCACTGGTCGCCATCAAATACGGCGCACGCAATCCCTCCGAACTGCTCTACCGGGACGTGTTTGAGGAATGGGCCTCGCGCGACGGGGTGACGCTGGACATAACGGTGGACATCCCGGACGAGACCTGGGACGGCAACGTGGGCGTGGTCACCACGCTGCTGGAAAACCTGGACCTGGACATCGAGAACACCTACGTGGTGAGCTGCGGCCCGCTGATCATGCTGCGCTTCGTCACGCTCACCTGCCTGAACACGGGCTTCAAGCCGGAGCAGATCTACCTTTCGATGAACCGCAAGATGAGCTGTGGGTTCGGCAAGTGCGGCCGCTGCAACATCGGGCCGCTCTATTTGTGCAAGGACGGGCCCGACGTCTGTTACGCGGAGATAGAGGAATATAAGGATGCCTTCTCATTCTGACGGTCCGGTGCCGCGCTGCCTTCTGTGCTCGATGCACTGCCCCATGGGGGCGGAGGATGACGGGCTGGGGCACGTGAGGACCGTTTTCCCGCAGGACCTGGGCGTGGAGCAGGGTGCCTGCGTCAGGGGCATGACCGCCGCGCGGCTGTGCGGAGTGCCGGAGAGGGTGTTCATCACCACGGACGAGGGGCGGCCGGTTTCCCTGGACGATGCGTTGCGGGAGATGGCCAATCTGCTCGGCGCCGGCCGGGCCCGCGCCTCCGTGCTGGTGGACCTGAACCGCCCCCTGGAGGGGGTGCTGGGCATGGGCGCGCTGTGCCGCGCGACGGGGGCCGATTTCGTCCCCTTCGCACCGCCGCAGGACCTGCCGTTCGTGCGCGCCGGGCTCACCTCCTGCCCCGATTTCGCCGCGTTGGCCGACTGTGACCTGGTTCTCGCCGTGGGCGATCCGTTCAGCACCCATCCCGCTGTTGCCAGATGGGTACGCGACATGCAGTTCGGTGAGCGCGGCAACAAGTTGCTGAGCGTGGATACGGCGGAGGGGCGCACCGGACGCGGCGCAGACACAGCCCCGGTGGTCGGCCCTCGGAAGCTGGCCGGGTTCCTGGCCGCCCTGGCCATCGAGTGCGGCGCGGAAAGCGTCGCGCAGGCTCTAAACGGCATGACTGCCGGGCATGTCGGCGATAAACTCGCCCTCGACCACGCGCAGGTGGAGCAGGCGGCGGAGGCGCTCAAGAAGGCCAAGGCGCCGGGGATCGTCGTCTCGAACACCCCCGGCCGATACGCGCATCCGGAGGCGGTGGTCGGCATTGCGGGAGAGCTCGGGGCGGCGCTGGACTGCGGGGTCTGGCCGCTGCTGAGTTCGACGAATTCCGCCCTGCTGCCGTGGCTGCGGAGCGAGATGGGCGCCGTTGAGTCTGGCGCCCTGATGGGAGAGGGCGGCGGGGCGTCCGGCATTCTGCTGGTGGTGGGCTGCGACCCTGCCGCCGTGCTGCCGGAGCGGCTCTGGCGCGGCCTGTGCGAGGGCACGCGGGTGGTCTGCTTTGCCGCGTCGCTGGGCGGTCCTTTTGCCGAGGCGGCGAACGTGGTGCTGCCGCTCGCGCTGCCCTGGGAGGAGCAGGGCACCGTGCTGGCGCCGTCGGGTGAGCGAGTGGACTGTCCGGCGTGGATGCCCCGACCGGAGGGGCTGCCGGACGCGGCGGAACTGGCGAACCGCATGGCCGCTGCGGCGGGGCTGGATATTGACATTCCGGAGGTGCCCTCGGGCGATGCTCCGGCAAAGCCGGACGTTTCCGAACTGGTAGGCCCCGAGATTCTGGAGGTATCCGGCCCGGCGGAGGGCGAGGCGGTTCTGGTGGGTTCGCCCGAACCGCAGGGCGCGACGGGCCTCATCCCGCTGTCCGATGCGAACTGGCAGCGGCGGCTGGTTGCGGAGGAGGCCGCTTTCCTGGACGCCGGGCTTGCGGAGTCGGCCGGCCTGGCGCCGGAGGGCGTGGTGAAGCTGGACGGCGAGGCGCAGGCAGCGCTGCCGTACGAGGTAAAGAAAGGGATGCCGGGCACGGTGGCGGTTCCGGCCCACTGGGGCGCCGCTCGCGAGCTTTTCTCCTGGCGGACCGAGGAGGGCGGCATCGAGCCGGCGCCGGCGAAGGTGCGCATCGAGAAGGACGATTGAGATGTTACGAGGCACGGATAAATGGCCGAAGTGAAGACCTTTGAGAAGAAGCTGGTCGTGGACACCGAGCGCTGCATCGGGTGCAAGAGCTGTGCGGCGGCCTGTTACTTCGGCCACGTGGACACGCCGGCCCTCCGCTACGAGGAGGTGGGTCAGGGCACCGCGATGCCGGCGGTCTGCCGGCAGTGCGAGGAGGCGCCGTGCGTGGAGGCCTGCCCCAACGAGGCCATGTACACCGACGAGGACGGCATCGTCCGGCGCAGTCCCATCCGCTGCACGGGCTGCCGCAGTTGCGTGATGGCCTGCCCGTTCGGCGTGATAGACGGTGAGATCGTGCGGCTGGAGGTGGCCAAGTGCGACCTGTGCGCGGACCGCACGCCGCAGGGGCTGCTGCCGCGCTGCGTGGCCGTCTGCCCCTCGGGCGCGCTGCAATTCCTGGAGCTTGCCGAGGAGGCGGCTCAGAAGGGTTACACGCTGGTCAGTGGACGCACATTGCATCGTTCTGGCTAAAGACGAGGTCAAATGAGCACAGAGCTTCACATCATCCTGGCCGTTGTGCTCGGCATTTTCGGGACCATCCTGTTCGGCCTGGTGTTTCAGTGGGTGGACCGGTTGGTGACCGCTCGCATCCAGTGGCGCAAGGGGCCGCCGTTCTACCAGCCCTTCGCGGACCTGGTGAAGCTGCTGGGCAAGGAGACCGTCATCTCCGACAATACCTCGACGGGGCTCTTCCTGCTTGCCCCGCTGGTCGGGTTCGTCGGCGTCTGCGTGGCGGCCACCATACTGTGGGCCGGCATCCTGAAGCCCGAGGCCGGGTTCGTGGGGGACCTGATCGTGGTGGTCTATTTCCTGACGTTCCCCTCGCTGATGCTGATTCTCGGGGGCTCCGCCAGTGGCAGTCCCTACGGTGCCACGGGCGCCGCGCGAGAAATGAAGCTGGTGATCGGCTACGAGCTGCCCTTCGTCCTGGCGCTGGTGCCGCCCATCCTGCTGAGCGGCGGCACGCTGAATCTGTCCGGCATACTGGCGGCGCAGGCCCAGTCGCCCATGCTGCTGCACCTGAGCGGATTCCTGGGTTTCCTCTGCGTTCTGGCCGTCGTGCAGGCCAAGCTGGGTGTGGTGCCCTTCGATCAGGCGGAGGCCGAGACGGAGTTGACCGGCGGCGTATTGTTGGAATACTCGGGGCCGCCGCTGGCGGTGATCCGTCTGGTGCGCGGGATGCTGTTGTTCGTGCTGCCGCTGTTCGTGGTCACGGTATTCTGGGGCGGAGTGAACCTGACCGGGTGGGGCTGGATTGCGACGCCGCTGAAGTTCGTGGCCTTGCTCGTGGTCGTCGTGCTGATGCGCAACACAAACGCGCGCCTGCGGACAGATCAGGCGCTGCGGTTTTTCTGGTTCATCGTCACGCCGCTGGCCGTGGTGGCTGCGGCGCTGAGCATTCACCAATACGCCGCTCAATAAACGCGGGAAGCGAGCGAGAACGTGGCGCTTTTGGACGGGCTAAAGCTGTGGGGCCTTAAGAAGTCGCCCTGGGTCTACCACGTGAACACGGGCGCCTGCAACAACTGCGACATCGAGGTGCTGGAGCTGCTGACGCCGCGGTTCGATGCAGAACGGCTGGGCGTTCTGCTGGCGCCTTCGCCGCGGCACGCCGATGCCCTGATGGTCACCGGCATCTGCACCAAACAGGCCCGGCCGCGGCTGCAGGAGATCTATCGTCAGGCGTCGCAGCCCTGCCTGGTGGTCTGCCTGGGCGCCTGCGCGTGCACGGGCGGCATTTTCCACGACGCGTGGCATTTCGACGGCCCGGTGGACGAGGCCATCCGGGAGGTGGACCCCGACGCGAAGATCATCTACATCCCCGGCTGCCCGCCCAAGCCGGAGGCCATGATAGCCGGGATTGCGAAGGCGCTTAACGACCTTTGACGGAGCGAAGAGGTGGCTGAGGAGCTGGACAGCGCAGTGACCCGCCTCAGGGAGCTGACCGAGGACCTGGCCACGGATTGGGCCAGGCCGTGGCCGAACCGCGTTTACATCGGGGTGGACAAGCGGAACGCGCCTTCGCTGGGCCGCCGGCTGTTCCAGGATTTCGGGGCGCGGTTTGCGACGGCCACGGGCACCGACCTGGGGCCCGAACTGGAGGTCGTCTATCATTTTCCATACGACGCAGTGGGATTGGTCGTCAACATGAGGGTCAGAACCCCGAAAAACGATCCGGTGCTGCCGGCCGTCACGCCCGAGGTGCCGGCGGCCGAGTGGATCGAGCGGGAGATTCAGGACCTGCTCGGAGTTCGCTTTGACGGGCATCCCGACCCCCGCCGGCTGATCCTGGCGGACAACTGGCCGGAAGGCGTCCACCCGCTGCGAAGGGAAGACAGAGATGACGCATAGAACGCTCATACCCATCGGTCCGTACCACCCGCTGCAGGAAGAGGCCGAGTTCTTCCAGCTCATGGTGGAGGGCGAGACCGTGGTGGACATGGACGTGCGCATATCCTACAACCATCGCGGCATCGAGGGCGTGGCGATGAAACGCACCTGGGACCAGGTGCCCTACCTGGTCGAGCGCGTCTGCGGCATCTGCTCGGCCTCTCACCCGCTGGCCTACGTGCAGGCGGTGGAGGAGCTGGCCGAGGCCGAGGTGCCGGAGAGGGCGCTCTACGTGCGCACCATCATCAACGAGCTGGAGCGCATCCACAGCCACCTGCTGTGGTTCGGACTGGCCGGCCACTTCATCGGCTACAACACGGTGTTCATGTGGGCCTGGCGCTACCGCGACCCGTGCCTGGACGCGCTGGAGGTGGTCACCGGCAGCCGTATCAACTACGCCAACCACACCGTGGGCGGCTCCCGCAAGGACCTGACCCCCGAGATGGTGAAATGCATCCGGGAAAAGGTCGAGGAGATCGGGAAGCCGCTGGACATGCTGATCACCACGGCGCTGGAGGACCCCATCCTGGCGCTGCGGCTCAAGGGCGTGGGCGTGCTGACCGAGGAGGATGCCGTGCGGCTGGGCGCCACCGGCCCCACGGCGCGCGCGTCCAACGTGCCCATTGACGTGCGACGCGACGATCCCTATGCAGCCTATGACCGTCTGGATTGGGACGTCATCACGCAGCCGAACGGCGATGTGTTCGACAAGGTGGTGGTGCGCTTGCTGGAGACGAAGGAGTCCATCAAGATCATCCACCAGGCGCTGGACGACCTGCCCGAGGGTCCCGTGCAGACCAAGGTGAAGGAAGTGCCGCCGGGGGAGGGCGTGGGGCACGTGGAGGCGCCGCGCGGGGAGACGTTCCACTTCGTCAAGAGCAACGGCGGCCCCTACCCCGAGCGGCACAAGATACGCGCCCCCAGTTACGTCAACGTGCCCACGTTCAAGGCAAGCTGCATCGGCGAGACCATCGCCGACGTGACTATCACACTGGCCTCGGTGGACCCGTGCTATAGCTGCACGGAGCGGATGCTGGTCGCGCGGGACGCGAATACGGGCGAGAAGCTGATGGGTTTCGACGATCTGGTGAAGCTGTCGCAGCAGAAGACGGAGCAGATCCGCCGGCAAGCATAGAGTGGAGAGACATAGATGGACGTGACCCAACTCTACTTCGTATCGGTCGCTCTGCTGGTGCTGGGAGGGGCGCTGTGTTATGTGCTGCGGGACGCCATGGGCAGGATAGCCGGCCCGCTGGCGACGCTGTGCTCCGCGGGCGCACTGCTGGGCGGCATCGCCATAGCGGCCCAGACGGTGGGGGCCGGTGCCGCGCCCGAGATACCGCTGGGCGTCTTCCGCCTGGTGGCGGTCCGGCATTGGGAGTTCGTGGCCTTCCTCACGTTCAAGTTCACCTCCCTGACGGCGCTGCTGAACGCTTTTGCCGTGCTTTTCGGTTTCTGCGTTGTGCTGTATTCGCTCTCCTACTGGCGCGACGGGGAGGACCACGCCCGTTTCTACGCCTTTGCGCTGTGGTCGGTGGCCGGGGCCAGCGTGGCGCTGGTGACGCGCAACCTGCTGGTCTTCCTGTTCGCCTGGGAGGCCGTGACGGTCATGCTTTACCTGCTGGTGAGCATCGGCGGCGAGGAGGCGAAGGCGGGCGCTGCCAAGACATTCTCCATGCTGGGTTTCAGCGACGTGGCCCTGGTGCTGGCCATCGCCTGCCTGTTCGCCCGCGGCCCGGAGCTGCTGAACATAGACACGCTGCAGGGCAGCCGCATCGTGGTCTCCAACTGGGCGGAGGGGGGCCTGTTCGCGCTGTTCCTGGTCGCGGCGCTGGCCAAGGCCGGCGCGGTGCCGCTGCACACCTGGATCCCCGAGGCCGCCGAGGGTGCGCCCGTGCCCACCATGGCACTCCTGCCCGCCTCGCTGGACAAGCTGCTGGGCATCATGCTGCTGGCGCGCGTCTCCCTGGGCTTCTTCCGCCTGGGCGAGGGCCTTCACCTGCTGCTGATGGTCATCGGCGTGGTCACCATCCTGGCCGCCGTGATGATGGCCATGGTCCAGCACCAGCTCAAGAAGCTGCTGTCCTTCCACGCCGTCAGCCAGGTGGGCTACATGGTGCTGGGCATCGGCACGGGGGTGCCGCTGGGCATCGTGGGCGGGCTGTTCCACATGATCAACAACGCGGTGTACAAGAACCTGCTGTTCCTGGGCGGCGGGGCGGTCGAGTCCCGCACGGGCGATCTGGACCTGGACAACCTGGGCGGCCTGGCCGGCGCCATGCCGCTGACGGCCGCCGGGTTCATGGTCGGTGCGCTGGCTATAAGCGGCGTGCCGCCGCTGAACGGGTTCGTCTCGAAGTGGATGGTCTACCAGGGCGTCATCGAGGCCGGCGGGTCGTGGATGCCTCTGCTGCTGGCGGGCGCTGTGCTGGGCAGCGCGCTGACGTTGGCCTCGTTCGTAAAAGCAATGCACAGCGTATTTTACGGCGATAAATCGGCCGTCGCCAACAGGCCGGAGGTCAGGGAGGTCGGCTGGAACATGCTGTTTCCCATGGGCGTGCTGGCGGGCATCTGCGTGGCGTTCGGCGTGGGGGGCGGTTATGTGGCACGCGGGATACTGGCATCGGTGCAGGAGGAGTTCGGTCTGGCGCATGTGGACATGGGCTCCGGCGCCGCCATCTCGTCGAAGGTGGGCCTTTGGGGTCCGTTGCCGGCGATGGCGCTGATCCTGCTGGCCCTGGTGCTTGGAGTCATTATCTACATGGTCGGACGGACGCTGCGCATCCGCAAGGTTCGGCCTTTCCTGGCGGGAGAGGTCAACCCGCCGGGCCCGACGCACGTGAGTGGCACGGGCTTCTACCTGACGGTGCGGAACCTGCCGGTTCTGAGCCGTCTCTACGACGACGCGGAGAGCGGGGCTCTGGACGTTTACCGCATCAGCGGAATGCTGGGGTCGGTGGTGGTGCGCGGATTGCGCGCGCTGCACACGGGTGTGTTGGAGGTCTACGTCACCTGGGTTGTGGTCGGGGTGGCGGCGGTTGTCGCACTGCTGTTCCTGCTGCGATAGGAGATCGCACATGACGGTCGCGCCGGGCGTGCTCTACGGGGTGCTGGTGTTCATGATCCTGGCGGCCATTGTGGCCGTGGAGACAAAGGACCTGCTGTCCAGCGTGCTGTGCCTGGGCGCCGTCGGTTTCGGCCTGGCGCTGATGGACCTGATGCTGGGGGCGCCGGACCTGGCGCTCACCCAGGTGGTGGTGGAAATATTCGCCGTCGTGCTGCTGATCCGGACCGTTCTGGTGAGGGAGGACAGAACGAAGGAGTTCATCCGGGACACGCCACACGTGGCGTTCATGGGCGCCGTGCTGATGGCCGTGCTGCTTGGCAGTTACCTGTGCTTCCGACAGATGGTGCCCTTCGGCGACCCGCCCATGAACATGGGCCTCAGCTACATCCGCGGCGCGCAGCAGACCGGCGCCACCAACATGGTCACGGCCGTGCTGCTGGACTTCCGGGCCTATGACACGCTGGGAGAGGCCACGGTGATCTTTGCCGCCATCCTGGGCTGCTACGCGTTGCTGCGAACCAGGGGCAAGAAGGAAGAGACAGAATGAAAGGGATGACGCTCATCGTCAAGACGATCACGGCCCTGCTGATCGGGTTCATCCTGCTGTTCGGGTTCTACGTGATCCTGACCGGTCACCTCTCGCCCGGCGGCGGTTTCGCGGGCGGGGTCATCTGCGCAGCCGGCCTGCTGCTGGTGGTGCTGGCGTTCGGCGCGGACGCCGTCAAGGAGCGCATGGGTCACCGCATGGCGGTCCTGTGGGAGAGCCTGGGGGCCATCGGCTTTCTGGCCGTGGCGCTGCTGGGTTTCATAACCGGCACTTTTTTCACCCAGTTCCTGCCGACCGCGCCGCACTTCAAGCTGTTTACGGGCGGCTCCATGCCGGTCTCCAACCTGGCGATCGGTCTGAAGGTGGGGGCCGGCCTGTTTGGCGCGTTCCTTATGCTGGCCGCTTTCCGCGAGGGCGAGAAGAAGCAGTCCACCGATGAAGATGAGGGAGAGGACTGATAATGCACGCCGTGCTGCCATACGTGCTGACGGTGCTCATGTTCGTGATCGGGCTCTACGCGATCGCGGTGAAGAAGAACCTGATCAAGGTCATCATCGGGGTTATCATCATCCACCACGCGGTGAATCTGTTCCTGGTGCTGGTCGGCTACCGTGTGCCGGCGGTCGGCGACCCGATGGCGCCCATCGTGTCCGCCGAGGTGCTGCGCGGGCCGGAGCCCTGGCAGCAGTTGCTGCTGCGGGGGGTGGACCCGGTGCCGCAGGCGCTGGTGCTGACCTCCATTGTCATCGGGCTGTCCGTGGTTGCCCTGATGGTGGTGATGGCGGTGCGGCTGCACGAGAAGTACGGCACGTTCGATCTGACGCACATAACGAAGCTCAAGGGTTGACGCTCGGGGAGAGGCAGGCGTGAAACATCTGCTACCGCTTCTGGTCGTGATACCGCTCGCGGCGGCGTTCCTCATACCGTTGGTCCACCTGCTGGTGGCCAGGTGGGGCCGGTCCGTCGCCGGCATCCTGGCCGTGGTCTTCACCGGCGCGCTGGTGGTGCTCAGCGTGGTGTTCTTCTTCGGCGAGGACACCGTCGTCACATGGATCGGCGGCTACAAGGGCGAGCGCGACCTGCTGGGGCTCAGCCGCGTCGAGAGGGCACAGGTGCCCGATACTCGCGGGCGCGAGGGGCTGCTGGTGCAGGAGGTCGTCAACGGCAGCGCGGCGCACCGGGCGGGAATCAGCCGGGGGGACCTCATCGTCGGGTACTCCGAGGGCGGACTGGGCAAGTCCCAGGAATTCCGGAAAGTCACCACCATTAACGCGCTGCGCCGCTTCAACGCCGGGCTTCCCCATCAGACGCCGCTGCGGTTGACTGTTTTCCGGCAGGGCCGGCTGCAGGAGGTGCACGTTACCGCAGGCAAGAGCGTCACCGGCATCGCCGTGGTCAGCGACGGCCTCACCCGGCTTCTGCTGCTGGTGATCACCGTGGTGAGCTTCGCCGCCATGCTGTTCTCGATCAACTACATGCGCGCCTACACGCAGGTCCACCTCTATTACAGCCCCCTCATGCTGATGGTCGCCGGAATGTGCGGCGTGGTGATCAGCGGGGACCTGTTCAACATCTACGTCTTCCTGGAGGTGGCCGCCGTGGCCAGCTACGCGCTGGTCGGGTTCGGCGTGGAGAGCGAGGAGCTGGAGGCGTCGTTCAAATACCTGGTGCTCAGCGCCGTCGCCAGCGGGTTCATCCTGCTGGGAATCGGCATCGTTTACGGCCTGAGGGGGACCCTGAACCTGGCCCAGCTCGCGGCGGGCGGGCAGGCCGGGATGACCAACGACGCCATGTGGCTGGCGCTGGGATTCTTCGTGGCGGGCTTCGGGCTGAAGGCCGCCATGGTGCCTTTCCACGCCTGGCTGCCGGACGCCCACCCCTCCGCCCCCGCGCCGGTTTCCGCCATGCTCTCGGGCGTGCTGATCAAGGCGTGCGGCGTTTACGTGCTGGCACGGCTGGTGTTCAACGTTCTCGGCACCAGCACGGCGGTGGCCTGGGTGCTGATGCTGATGGGCATCCTTTCCATGGTCGTCGGCGTGTTCCTGGCGGTGGGGCAGTGGGACTTCAAGCGGCTGCTTGCCTATCACAGCATCAGCCAGATGGGCTACGTGGTGCTGGCCCTGGGCGTCGGCGCCGAGGTGATGGTTCTGCGGGGCAGGCTGACCCCGCACTGGGAGCTGCTGGCGGCCGTGGCGGTGGGCGGCGGGCTGTTCCACCTGCTGAACCACGCTGCCTTCAAGTCCCTGCTGTTCCTGACCTCCGGCTCAATCGTCCACAGCGCGGGCACGCGGCAGTTGAAGAAGCTGGGCGGCATGGCCCGGCAGATGCCGGTGACGAGCTGGCTGGTCCGGGTGGGTTCCTTGAGCATCTCGGGAGTGCCTCCGTTCAACGGCTTTTTCAGCAAGCTGCTCATCGTGGTGGCGGTCGTGTGGGCGGGCCACTGGGGCCTGGGCGCGCTGACGGTGCTGGTCAGCTTCATGACGCTGCTGTCGTTCACCAAGGTGCAGCGTTACGTGATAGAGGGAGATGTGCCGGAGGCGCTGCGGGACGTCCGCGAGTCGCCGGTCCCCATGCTGGCGGCGATGGGCATTCTGGGACTCGCCTGCCTGCTGCTCGGCGTGCTGCTGCCGCTGCACGGGGACTTCCTGCTGAGGCCGGCCGCGGATGCACTGACCGGTGGGCTGTTCGAGTACGCTTCAACGGTGCTGGGAGGATAGGGATGACCAAGAAGATATCGGCTTTCGTCATCCTGTTCGTTTTCTGGGTTCTGCTGGCCTGGCCTTTCTCGCCGGCGCCGCCGCCCGCGGCGGGGTGGGAGGTGGACTGGGGGATGCTGGGTGTGGGCGTGCTGCTGGTGGTGCTGGTGGCCGTGCTGACCTCGGGCAAGTACCCGCACAGGGAGTGGCTGCTCAACCCGGTGCGCGTCTTCTGGCTTCTGCTCTACATTCCGTACTTTTTCTACTACTGCCTGAAGGCCAACCTGGACGTGGCCTACCGTGTGCTGCACCCGGACATGCCCATCCGCCCCGGCATCGTCAAGGTGAAGACGAAGCTGCAGACCAAGCTGGCGAAGACGTTTCTGGCCAACTCGATAACGCTCACTCCGGGCACGCTGACGGTGGACATGTCCGGCGAGGACATCTACGTGCACTGGATCAACGTGGACACGGACGACCCCGAAGCGCGCACCCGCGAGATCGCGGGGAGGTTCGAGGGATTTCTGACGAGGATTTTCGAATGAACTGGCTGATGGTGGCATTCGGGATTCTGATGGTCTGCGCGTTCTTCTGCCTCTACAGGCTGGAGCGCGGCCCCACGGCCCCGGACCGGACCGTGGCGGTGGACATCCTCGGCACGCTGGTGGTGGGCTTCTGCTCCCTCTACTCGCTCCACACCGGCAAGGTCTTCTATCTTACCGTGGGCATTGCCTGGGCGCTGCTCAGCTTTGTGGGCACCATAGCGCTGGCAAAATACCTGGAAGGGAAGGCTTTCGATGACTGAGCTGAGCTACGTGCTGATCGCCGTGGGTCTGCTATTCGACTTCTTCGGCACGCTGGGCCTGGTGCGCCTGCCGGATGTCTACAACAGGCTCCAGGCCGCCACCAAGTGCGTCACACTCGGCACGTGCCTGATCCTGATCGGCACCGCCATCGGCGGCAACTCCGCCCAGCTCGCGGTGCGCGCCATTCTGTGCGCCGGCTTTGTGCTGCTCACCTCGCCCGTGGCCGCCCACGCCCTGGCCCGCGGCGCACACCTGGGTGGCGTGAAGCTGTGGGAGAAGAGCGTCGAGGACAAATACGAAGAGGATGCCGAAAAGATCGAGCGGACAAGCGCAGGAGCGCAGCAGGAGACCGAAGCCTCATCCCCTGGCCCAACGGAACAGCATGGTTGAAGCAATAAAAAGCCTGGCGAAAAAGGTTCTCTGGACCCTCAAGATACCCTACCTGCCGGAAGCCATCCGCGCCGTCGTGAAAGGGCCTTACACGGTTGACTTCCCGTTCGGCGAGACCTTCGACACGGGCTGCTACCGCGGCGCCACCGTCTGGGACGAGGATGTCTGCATCGGCTGCGGCGCCTGCTACGAGGTCTGCCCCTCCTCGGCGATCGAGATGTGGGACGACACCGACGCCGACCCGCCCGTGCGCCGGTTTAAGCTGCGCTACGACCGCTGCATCTTCTGCGGCCACTGCCACTATCACTGCACCACGGACGACGGCATCTATCAGACCACCGACTGGGACCTGGCCACCTACAAGCGCGAGGAGTCCACCACCAGCGTGGACAAGGAACTGCTGATGTGCGGCTCCTGCGGGGGCGTGGTCGGTCCCAAGGACCACGTGCGCTGGGTGGCACGCAAGGTAGGCCCCAAGGCATACGCCAACCCCGGACTGGCCCTGACGCTCGAGGGCGACCTGATCAGCGCGCCCCAGCCCCGGGCAGGGGCGGGGAAGGGCGTTGACCGCAGCGACATCATGCGGGTGCTCTGCCCGCACTGCCGCCGCGTGGTGGTCTTCGAGGAGATCACCTGATCGTGGGCGACCGCCGGGCCTCCCGTCAGCATCCCGCGGACCGGATGGGGCCGAACTGGGAACAAAAACTCCGCTCGGGTCTCCGGCCCGGATACCTGGTCCTGGGAATGGGCAACCGCCTGCGCGGCGACGACGGCGCCGGCTCGCTGATCGCCGAGTTGCTGGCGCGCAGGGGCCTCGATCGGGCCTTCGACTGCGGCGAGGCGCCCGAGAACTTCCTGGGCACGCTCCACTCCCACCTTCCCTGCGATATCTGCGTGGTGGACGCCGTTGACTTCGACGCGTCCCCGGGGACCGTCCGCGTGTTCGAGGGCACGCAGTTCGGCGCGCAGGCCGTCTCCACCCATGCTTCCGGCCTGGGCCCGCTCATGGAGTTCCTGCGGGCCGAGGGCGGCGTGCTGCGCTGCGTGCTGGCCATCCAGCCCGCCCGGGTCGCCTTCGGCGACGACCTGTCCGACCCCGTCCGGCGCGCCGTGGAGCAGATCGTGTCCAGCCCCGTTTGGTTCGGATGAACCCCGGTCTTTACCTCTCCGCCGTCACTACGTGCCCGCACAGTTCGCGCTCCACCGCTGCCACAAGAGCGGGCCGTGCCCCCCGCCGCAATCTCGTCGTTTGCTTCCGAGAGCCCGTAGAGTCCCCTGCCGCACCGCCGAAGGTTGCCACCCCGCCCGCGATGGCGTATAAGGTACATGGCCCCATCCACGAAGCCCACGAGGAGTCTTTGCCGGTGAAGATTCTGATCTTCGGTCCGTCGGACGACGTCATTGACAAGTCCCTGGATGCCCGTGCGTACCTGGACCGTCTGGCGCAGCGGGCGGAGTTGGACAGGCGGGATTACGACGCCGCTCAGAGGGACGGGGCCGTCCCCGATGATTGTGATGCGGTGGCCGTCCTGGGCGGTCTGAGCGCTCTGCAGCGGGAGAGCGGGTACATGGAGGTCGGGCTGGACACGGTGTTCGGGCCACAGGAATTGCTGGAGGGCCTGCGCCCCCGGCTGCCGGCGCAGATGCCCCTCGTGGCGGTTGTGGACGACGCCTATTCGGACTACATCACGGCGTCCTGCCTGAAGGCCGGCGCCTCGGCGGTGGTGGGCACCTCCGGTGCGCTGTTCGGTGTGGTTACCTCTCGCATCGCCGGGTGGGAGCAACTGGTGCCCTTCATCAACGTCTACCGGTCGGTATGATGTTCCCGGGCAGGCCGGCGGAGGATGCTCACTCCTCCTCCACTTCTTCCTCGGGCTCTTCTTCTTCGGCCGGCTCATCGGCCTCCGGTTCCTCCGGTTCGGCCGGCTGTTCGGGTTCGGGCGCTTCCTCTTCCGGCTCCTCGCCTTCCTCCCGGGGTTCGCTTTCTTCCCCGGCGGCGCCGACGGGCTGGACGGGCACCTGGACCTCGGTCACGTACTCCTCGGGCTCTTCCACCTGGCCGTAGAGCTTCAGGAACACCTCGCGCGTCGGCATGTCCTCGACGTATTCGTAGCCGTTCTCCTCCATCCACTCGAAGATATCTTCGTAGATCGGCGGGATCTGGTGGTAGGGTCCCTTGTGGACGGCGTAGGCGACGGTGACGGCGGGCAGCTCCTTGCGCACGACGTCCTCTTCGCCTTCGCACTCCTCCTCGATGGGCAGGCAGACCTCGGCCCGCAGCTCCTCTTCCGGTACCTGGGCCGGGTCGTCGTGGTAAATCCCCATGGGCGGACTGCTGTAGGGATGCCCTACACGCAGAAGCCAGGACATCAGCCGGTCCAGCTTCGTCTGGGTCTGGTCGTAGGAACCCGTAAACGGCAGACTCATCACGGTCATTTCCGGCACTTCTTTGACGTGGACTTCGGGCATACGTTCCTCCGGGTATCTTTCAATGGACTAAAAACCGACCCATGACCACTGTTTCTTATCACGTAGCCTGTGGCGTGTCAAGCGGCCGAACGGCGTTCCTGCGCTGCGGAGGGCGCCGGCCGGGGGTGTGCAGGGTCCCTGCATCGGGTGTGCTGCGCGGTCTCCAGCCAAAAAAACAGTGCCTAACAAGGTTGACAACGGGGTCGCGTGCGTTTAAGTTTATAGGGCGTAGGATGTCAGAATCGGAGATGAACATCGCTCGACGGGCCGATACGGTCGGGCGGAGTGCATAACTCGATTGCGATGGGAGAGGGACTATGGCCGCCGTAAGACGTAGTTCTGGGTCTGGAGTCGTCGTCGCATTGGTGGTGTTTGTCATCCTGGCGGTGGCGGGCATCGGCAGCGCCATCTACTTCTACCAGAGATACGCCCAGGCCAGCCAGGCGCTGGCTACCACCCAGACGGCCATAAAGGACAGCATCCACGAGGTGTTCCGCGACAGCGGGTGGACGCTCACCACCCAGGAGGCGTCCCCGCTGGGCGTAGAATACGTCCGGCAAAGTTTTAAGGACGTTGCGGGCAAGCTCGAGCTGGCCGCCGAGTACGAGGACCTCCAGGAGAACGAGCTGGGTTGGGAGAGCGTCGCCGGTATGAAGGACGCCATCCGGACGGCACCGGTGCAGAGGGAGGCGGAGGAGACCGGCACGCCGCCCATGACCAGCCTGAAGGGCCTGCTGGCACTGTATGAGAGGCTCTACGAGCAGGCGACCTCCCAGGTGGAATCCCTGCGGTCGCAGAACCAGCAGTTGACGCAGCAGCGCAGCGAGGGCCAGGACGCCAAGGCGGAGCTGGAGGAGCAGTTGCGCACCAAGGTCAACACCGTCACGCAGTCCTACAACGACAAGCTGGCGGCGCTGCAGAAGAGCTACGACGAACTGGACGCGGAACTGGACCGGCGCAGCCAGCAGGCCAGCGAGCGCCAGGAGGATTACCAGGAACAGATCAACCAGGCAAAAAGCAAGGTCGCCGAACTGCAGGACGAACTGGAGCAGTGGAAAGAGCGCTACGAGGAGATTGTGAGGGGGCCTGAGAAGCGCGAAAAGCTCCAGCCCGACGGCCAGGTGATTCGCATGGACACGGAGCAGGACTTCGTCTACATCGAGGGAGGCGAGGACAAGGGCTTCCGCGAGAACGAGCGCTACGTTGTCTTCGAGCGCATGCCCTCCGGCGAAGACCGCAGGAAGGGCGTCATCGTGCTCGCCCACGTGGGGGACATCATCTCCCGCGGCACCCTGGTCAGCGAAGAGCAGTACGTCCTGGAGGGGGACTACTTCGTCGCGCAGGCGAAGTGGAACGAATTCCACGGCGGCTGAGGCGCCGCGCTCGCGCAGACAGGGCTTGATCGCACGCCCGCGAGGTCCGGCCGCGCGGGCAGACATTCCGTCGTCGGCTTCCCGGTGGTGTAATTGGTAACACAGCAGGTTTTGGTCCTGCCATTCCTGGTTCGAGTCCAGGCCGGGAAACCAATCCTTTCCCCATCCGTATTGTTGTGCATCCCTTTGCGAAACGCCTCGGGGCTCCGGCCCGGGGGTGGCCAACCCGTCATTGCGAACATCCCAACCCGTCATTGCGAGCGCCAGCGAAGCAATCTCGCCGTTCGGGTGCGTCCACGGTTGGCTTTCGGGGAAAAACGGCGAGGTTGCCGCGTCGCTCCGCTGCTCGCAATGACGATGGGAGGGACCGCGCGCGCGGTTGGCTTTCGGGGGTGAACGGCGAGGTTGCCGCGCCCGCTGAACGACGCGGGCTCGCAATGACGAACGGGTGGCGGACGGCGCGGGCTTGCAATGACCGGGTAGCGTGTCAGCAAAAAATATCTCCCGGGCAGCTTGCGCTTGACGGGGTGGCTATTATCACGTATAGTCTATACGTGGGGATAACCACACGGTGATCGCAGCGGGAGCGGGACGATGGACACACCATGGATACTTCACGTGGACGTTGACGCCTTTTTCGCCTCGGTTGAGCAGGTTCTGCGGCCCGAGCTGCGGGGCAGGCCGGTGGTCGTGGGCGGCGGCACGGGCGGCAGGGGCGTGGTGGCCTCCGCCTCCTACGAGGCGCGCCGGTTCGGCCTGAAGGCCGGCATGCCCATCCACCGGGCCCGCGAACTCTGCCCGGAGGCCGTTTACCTGTCCGGCAGCTTCGAGCGCTACAACCGTTTCTCCGAGCGCGTTTTCGAGTTGCTATGCGGGGTCAGCCCGTCGGTGGAGCAGGCGTCGCTGGACGAGGCGTACCTTTCCCTGCGCGGGTGCCGGCGGTTGTACGGCGCGTGGGCCGGCCGGCCGACGGCGCGGGTGCCTTTCCTGGAGGGGCCGGACGGTGTGTACTGCCGCTCGGAGGGCCGGCCGGCGCCCGTATCGCGGCGGACCCTGGTGCCGGAGTCGTGGCGCTGGATGGCCGCCGTTGCCATGGGACTGAAGAACCGCGTGCGGGCGGAGACCGGGCTGAGCGTCTCCGTGGGGGTCGGCACCAACAAGCTGGTGGCCAAGGTGGCATCCGATTTCCGCAAACCTCAGGGCCTGACCATCGTGGCGCCCGGGCGGGAGGCGGATTTCCTGGCCGGGCTGGAACTGCGCGACCTGCCGGGCATCGGCCCCGCCACGCGGCGGAAGTTCCACAAGTGGAACGTGCGGACCGTGCGCGAGGGGCGGCGCCTGCCGGCGGACCTGCTGGAGGATGCCTTCGGACCTCACCGGGGCCGGGCCATCCACCGGCTGCTGCGCGGCGACGGGCCGGTGGAGCCGAAGAGCCCCGACCGGCCGCAGAGCATCAGCCGCGAGACCACCTTCTGGCGGGCGCGCGCGGACTACGAGGTGGTCGAGGCCATGCTGTTCGATCTGACCGAACGGCTGGGGCGCGCCCTGCGTCGGGAGAAGCTGGAAGGGCGCACCGTGCACCTGAATCTGCGCTACCAGAACCGCGCCGCCGCCCAGCGGTCGCGTTCCCTGGGGACATACACCGACCGGGACGACCGGATATTCGAGGCCGCCCGCGCCATGCTGCGCAGCGGTTGGCGTCGGTCCCGGCGCGTCCGCCTGGTGGGAGTCGGCATCACGGGCCTCCGTCCGGCGCGCGTCTTCCAGCCGTCGCTTTTCGACGACGCGGCGGAGCGCTACCGGCGGCTCGACCGCTGCCTGGACGGGCTGAGGGAGCGGTTCGGGTCCGAGGCCGTCCGGCGGGGCCCCGCCATCAACCTCCCCGGCGCACTCGACGAACCGCGGGAAAGCGCCTGTGCCATCCGCTGACCGGTGGCGGACCGT
>CAYVBE010000064.1:0-19735 GCA_964448935.1 uncultured candidatus Brocadiaceae bacterium | reverse complement strand
TCACAACAATTTGACCGCGTAGACCGGCCCCGAGGGGGTGTCTGACAAAACAAAACGGCAGGCTTTCAGGCTGGAGGCTGGAGGCCTGAGGTACGACAACAGCGAAAACGGCAGCCGCCCGGCAGGCGGTCGCGCGGCGCGCTGCTCATGCAGCTTTTTCTCCTGCTCGACTGCTCTGTGACGGCGCAAGCGACGTCGGACGCTCTTTGAAATGACGGAGAGTCCCGCGCCCCCGTTGCCCGCCCTACTCTTAGGCGCACCCTACTCTTGGGCGCACCCTACTCCTCGGATCGGCCGCGGCCGCGGAGCATTACGTAGACGACGGGGATGACCAGCAGTGAGAGGAGGCCGGCGGCGAAGACTCCTCCCATCTGCACCACGGCGAGGGGCTGGAATATCTCCCCGGCGAAGCCTATGCCCAGCGACAGCGGGGTGAGGGCGGCGATGGTGGTGAGGTTGGCCATGACGATCATGCGGAACCGCACCTCGCAGGCCCGCCGGATGGCGTCCACGGGCGAGCGGCCCTCGCGGTCCTGGCCGGTGGCGTAGTCCACGATGATGATGGCGTTGTTGACCACCATGCCGATCAGGATGACCATGGCCATCTGGGAAAAGATGTTCATGCCGACGCCCGCCAGCAGCATGGCGGCGACCACGCCGATGAGGCAGACGGGGAAGGCGACGATGATGATGGCGGCCAGCGCGAAGGACTCGACGATGCCGGCGATGCAGAGGAAGGTCAGCACGGCGGCCACCAGCATGGCCTGGCGTATCTCGGCGAAGTTCTTGCGCATCATTTCCGCCTCGCCGCCGAACTCCACGTCCACGTCCGACGGCAGGTCCACCTCTTCATCCATGCGCCGGCGAATCTCGTCCAGCACATCCTGCAGGCTCCGGGCGCCGCTGAGGCCGGACTCGACGGTCACCAGCCGGCGGCGGTCCTTGCGCATGATGAGGGTGGGGGCCTGCTCCTCCCGCCAGTCGGTGATCTGGCCGATGCGCAGCATGTTGCCGCTGCGGCCGGAGTGGACGAACAGGCGGTCCAGGTCGCCGACCCAGTCGCGGTCGGTCTGCCGGAGCTGGACCAGGATGTCGTAGTTCTCGTCGGCCTGGGTGAACTCGGCGGCCGTCTCGCCCTCGACGTAGGCGCGCACGTCGCGGGCAACCTGCGACCAGTCAATGGCCTGGCGATTCAGCGCCTCGCGGTCGGGCCGGGGCACCATCTGGGGCTGTCCGGACTGCCAGGATTTGGTGACCTCGGAGGTGCCCGGCACATCCTTGACGATATCCATTATCTGGAGGGCGGTCCGCTGCAGCTCCCCGAGATCGTTGCCGCTGATCTCGACCTGGACGGGCGATTCCTGCGGGCCGCCGCCGCTCTCCTCCACCTTGATTCGGGCCATGGAGATATCCGCCAGCCTGGGACGGAGCCAGTTCATCAGGTCGTCCAGGCTCATCTCGCGTTCCGCCCGGTCGCTGACGGTGACGGATATCTCGCCCAGGTGGACGCCCTCGGTGCTGCCGCCCAGGAAGCCGCTGACGCGGCCGGCGCGCAGGTAATAGTGTTGCAGGTGGGGGACCCTCTGGACCTCCCGCTCCACCTGCTGCATTATCCGGTTGGTGAGCTCCAGAGGCGTGCCGCCGGGCGCCTGCACGGTGATGCGGAACCGGCCCTCGTCCGAGCGCGGCATGAACTGGCCTCCCAGCAGCCCGAACCCCATCACCGCGACCACGAAGGCGCCGGCGACCGCCATCAGGGTGAGTATGCGGTGCCGCAGGCACCAGTCAAGAATGGCCATGTAGGCGTCGTGGATCAGCCCGAAGGCCCCGCGCCACAGGTCCGCCAGGAACCCCAGCGTGTGGTCCACCACCCAGCCGATCAGCCAGCCGATGGTGGCGAAGAAGCCCTCCGGCTTCTCCTTTTCCTCGCGCATCAGCAGGCCGCACATCATGGGCGTGAGGCTGTAGGAGATGAGCAGGGAGACCACCGTGGCGTAGACCACGGTGAGGCCGAGTTCGCGGAAGAACTGGCCGATCATCTCGCCCATGAAGGCGATGGGGAGGAAGACGACCAGGTTGGTGGCGGTGGAGCTGAAGATGGCCAGCGCTATGCCGCGCGTGCCCTGCACGGCGGCGTCCTCCGGGTTCAGGCCCTGGTGCACCAGCCGGGTGACGTTCTCCAGGATGAGGATGGCGTTGTTGACCAGCACGCCGATGACGATGGCCAGGCCGGTCAGCGAGATGATGTTCAGGCTGAAACCGGAGGCCAGCATCCCGACGAACGAGACGATGACGGCGGCGGGCATGGCCACGGCGGCGATGACGGTGGCGCGCAGGGACTTGAGGAAAAGATAGAGGACGATTGCGGTCAGCAGGATGCCGATGGCCATGTTGGTGCGGACGTTGGCCAGCGCGCCGCGCACGAAGTCGGAGGTGTCCTCCGCCACCCGCAGCTCGGCCCCCGCGGGCAGCATCTCCTCCAGGTTTGGCAGGATAGCGTAGACGCCGTCCACCACGTCCACCTCGTTGGCGTCGCTCTGGGCCTGGACGGAGAGGACGACGGCCTGCTGGCCGTCGAAGCGGGAGACGCTGCGCCGCTCCTCGTGGGTGTCCACCACGCGGCCGAGGTCGGCAACGGTTACGATGCCGTCACCGGGAGTGGAAACACGCACCCGTGCAATATCGTCCACGCTCTGGAAGTCGCCCGCGGCGCGCACGGTGTATTCGCGGCCGGGCTGGGTGATATGGCCCGCCGGGATATCGGCCCCGGCCTGTCGTATGGCGGCGCTGACGGCACTGATGGGCAGGCGGTGCTTGCGCAGCTTGCGGCTGTCCAGCAGCACCCGTATCTCGCGCTCCTGGCCGCCGCTGATCTGCACGTCGGCTACGCCGGAGACCTGGGAGATGCGCGGCGAGAGGTCCTCGTCGGCCAGGCGGTAGAGGCGGTTCACATCCTGCGGCCCGACCAGCGCCAGTGTGAGCACGGGAAAGGAACCGATGGCGAACTTCTGCACAATCGGCTCGTCCGCAGCCTCCGGCAATTGAGGGACCACCCGGCTCACCGCGTTCTGGACATCCACGGCCTTCAGGTCAACGTCCGTTTCCAGATCGAACTCGATCATCACCAGGGACATGCCCTGCTGGGAGTAGGACATGATCTGTTCGATGTCGGAGATCGAGCTGACCGCGTCCTCGACCTCGTTGGTGATGTTGGTCTCGATATCCTCCGGCTGGCCGCCGGGATAGCGCGTGATAACGCTGACGACCGGGAACTCGATCTCGGGGAAGCGCCGCAGGCCCAGCCCCGCGTAGGCGAGCGCGCCCAGGATGACCGCGATGAGCACCAGAACGCTGGTGAACACCCGGCGGCGGACGAAGATATCGAAGATGCTCACTGCCCCTCGCCCCCCTCCACCGGCCGCACGGGCGTGTCGTGCTCCAGCGCCTCCTGGGGAGCCAGCACCACGCGGGCGTCGTCATCCAGCGGATCGTCCGGCAGTTGCACGAACCGGCCGCTTCGCAGGCCGGTGCGCACCTCGACGCTCCGGGCCTTCAGCACCTCGACCTCCTTCTCCTGCACGGGAGGTGGCTCCTCCAGCCCGAAATGTATCTTCAACTGCCTCAGGCCCCGTCGGAGCCGCGCCTCGAAGCCCTGCTCCTCCTCCGACACGGGGTTGTTGAGTTTGGGCTGCACCTCGATCGTCATCGTGCCGGGCTCGGCCACGAACACGTAGCGCGACTGGCCGCGATAGACCACCGCTGTGGCGGGAAGCGCGAGCGCGTCCTCGATCTGCGACCGGACGAACCGCACCTCGGCGAACATGCCGGGGCGCATCAGCCACTTGCCCTCGCGGTGGCGGTTTTCGGCCTTCAGATAGACGTCGAAGAAACGATTCGGGTCCTGAGTGGAGGGCGCGATGCGGCTGACCGTGCCCTGGTGCCAGGTCGGGCCGGACTCGAGCTGGAACTCCGCCTTCTGCCCCACGGCGATGCCGGCCACGTCCTGCTCGGGCACCAGGGCGCGGACCTCGACCGTGGACAGGTCCACGATCGTCAGCAGGTCTTTGCCGATGCCTTTGAATTCGCCGCGCTCGACCATGCGCGTTTCCACATAGCCGGAGATGGGCGAATGGACCTCCGCAAAGCTCAGACGGGACTTCGCCTGGCGCAGCGCGGCCGCCGCGTGCTCCATGGCGGTGCGCGCCTGCTCCAGCCGGTCCACGGGGACAACGCCTTTCTCGACCAGCTTCTTGTATCGCTCGTAGTTGCTGACGGCTTCTTCGTGCGCGGTCTGCGCCGCCTGAATCTCGGCCTCCAGGTCGGTCTTGCGGAACTCGACCAGCAACTGGCCCTTTTCCACCGGCTCGCCCACGCGAACGTGCACGGCCTCGACCTCCTCGGCCACTTTGGCGCGCAGAACGGCTCGCACGTCAACGACCACATTGCCATCGCAAACAAGGTAATCGGTGAAGTCCATCCGGCGCGGCCGGGTCAACTCGACGGGGAAGCCCTTGCGGGCATGGATTTTGCCAATGCTGGTGGCCTGCTCAGGCGGCGCGCCCGCTCGGTAAAGGACGAGGACCGCTGCCCCCGCCACACCGAGCAGGAGCAGCAGAAGACCCAGCAGTCTCTTGAGCCATCGCACCATGTATTCTCTCCCGATCATCGTGTCTTGCCGCTCGCAGACGACGCCCGGCTAATCGCTGTCGGCTGTCTCGCTGCGGTCCTCGGCCCGAACGGGCGGTGGCTCCTGCGGCACGCGCCCTGCCCCCGGCTCCGGCGCCAGCAGGCCCAGAGCCCGCCGGTATGCCAGCCGCGCCATGGAGTGGCGGTGCAGCGCCTCGTAGTAGGTGCCCTGAGCGGCGGTGAGGGCCGCGCGCGCGTCCAACACCTCCAGTTCGGTGTTCACCCCTTCCTGCGCGCCCACCTTGACCAGGCGCAGCGCCTCGTTGGCCCGCCCCACGTTGAGCTGCTGCGACTGCACCAGCTCGTCGGCGTCCTCCAGGTCGTAGAGCGCGTTGCGGACCTCCTGCAGGATGGCCTGCTCGGTGTCGGCCAGGTGGATGACGCTCTGGCGCAACGTCGCTTCCTGCTGGGCGATGCGGCCCTCCCGCGCCAATCCGTCGAACAGTGTCCAGACCAGTCGCAGCCCCGCCTGCCACTGCTCGTCCCAACCGATGTTGGACGCCTCGTGGGGGTCGGGTTTGGCCCACTGGTGCCAGCCCCAGGCCTCCAGGCTGGGCCAGTAATCGGCCGCCATACCGCGTTTCATCTCCTGTTGCAGGCGCACGTCGAGTTCGGATTCGTACAGCTCCGGCCGGTTCAGGAATGCCTGCTCCACGGCCTCCTCCCGGTCCGGGTGGAGAGGCGCATACGTCAGCTCACCGGTCAGACCCACGTCGCTGTCCTGCGAGACGCCCATGGCGCGGAAGAACGCGGTGCGGGCCCGGTTCAGCTCGTTGCGGCTGCTCAGCAGGTCGGCCTTCACCGTGGACACCTCCAGTTCCGCCCGCAGGCGGTCGAAGCGGATGGCCACACCGTGCTCCAGCCGCGCGGTCACATCCTCCAGGTTGGCCTTCGCGTACTCGAGCGCCTGCTCCTGCACGTCGTAGAGATGCTGCGCCAGCAGCACGTCGTAATAGGCGGACGCCACGGCGAGCACAACGTCCTGGACGCCGCCGCGCACCTTCTCGTCGCTGATGTAGCGGAAAAGCTGGGCGCCCCGGATGGCGGCCGGTATCGAGCCGCCCTTGAAGAGCGGCTGCACGACGTCCACGCGGTAGAACCAGTTGTCCTGGTCGCCCACCTGGAAGGAATCCGCCCCGAGGTCAATCGTCATCACCTGGTCCAGCCGGGTGTAACCGGCGCTCAGGTCCACCGCGGGCAGCGCCTCGGAGCGGGCCTCGACGAAGCGCCCTTCGGCACGCGCCTTTTCCTGCACGACCAGCCGGAGGTCCTTGTTGAACGCAAGTCCGGCCCGGACGGCATCGCTCAGGCTCAGCTCGCCCTCGAGTCGCGGCAGGTCCGGGTCCTTTTTTGCGGCGTTGCGCCATCGGCTGTAGGCCCGCATCCGGCTGCGGCGCAGTTCGCTGTATACCTCGTCCTTCGGCCGGAAACAGCCTCCCGCCGTCAGCACCACCAGCGCCGCCAGGACCGCCGTCGAGGTCCGCATGTGGCTCCTCATGAGTCCGTGCCCTCCGCCAGAACTCCTCGCAGGAACATGCGCTCGACCAGTTCCGGATCGGCCTCGAGCGCATCCTCTCCATCGCTGAATATGCGGTATGCCAGGATGGCACGCGTCATGCCCTCCATGCACAGCGCCATGGACATGGGTTCGGCGTCCACGAATACGCCCCGCCGCACGCCCTCGGCGAAGATATCCCTCATTTCCGCAAGGTAATCCCGATACATCTTCTGGCACCGCTCGGGTATGAACACCGGCCCCCGCGCGCGGCCGTCGGCCGACATGTGGGTGAAGATGTGGAAGAACTGCTGGTCGCGGCGGAAGAAGTCGAACTTCGCCTGGATGCAGACGCGTATCTTGTCCAGCACTCCCTCTTCCCCGGCCAGCCGCTCCCGCAGCTCGGTCAGAAACTGCCCCGCGCGCAGTTCCACAAGCCGCACGTAGAGGTCCTGTTTGCCGGCGAACAGGGTGTAGAGATAGCCTACCGAGAACTCCGCCCGGTCGGCAATCTCCTGCACTGTGGCCCCGTGGAAGCCCTTCCGGGCAAACACCTCCTCGGCCGCCTGCAGGATGCTGCGGAGGTGCTGCTCTCTTTCGCGCTCTTTTCTGCTCTGGGGAGCCATCCCCGATTCCCCGCTGTTACGGGTGTGAATATCCATTCATAATATGAATCGCCGTTCACCGCAAGTGAAAATCACCGGGCCAATGCGCCCTCACAAGCACCTCGCACCGGGCAACGCGGGTCCGCGCGAGAGCTTGACGCTCCCCGGCTCACCTGCTAAGCTATTGCTCTCAGGGCCTGTCTGCTGCGCCGGCACGTCGGCCCGATCGCCCGCCGTCCCGCGGGTCACCCGTCTCCCCTCAATCATCAGTGGCGTCGAGCATGAAAACCGACGAGATTCGCAAGAGATTCCTGGACTTCTTCCGGGAGCGTGATCACCGCATCGTGCCGCCGGACTCCCTGGTGCCCGGCGCCGACCCGACCCTGCTGTTCACCGGCGCGGGGATGAACCAGTTCAAGGACGAGTTCTACGGCCACGGGGACGACTCCCTGAAGCGCGCCGCTACGTGTCAGAAGTGCCTTCGCACCGGCGACATCGAGAACGTCGGCCAGACGGCCTCGCACCACACCTTCTTCGAGATGCTCGGCAACTTCTCCTTCGGCGACTACTTCAAGGAAGACGCCATCCGCTGGGCCTGGGAGTTCATGCTCCAGGAGATGGGCATACCGGCCGAAGAACTGGTGGTCAGCATCTTTGAGGACGACCAGAAGGCTGAGAAGATATGGAAGGACGTGGCCGGCCTCCCGGACGAGAGGATATTCCGGTTCGGCGAGGGCGAGAACTTCTGGCCCCCACATGCCCGCACCCAGGGACCCAACGGACCTTGCGGGCCGTGCAGCGAGATATACGTGGACATGGGCGATGGCTGCGGAGAGCCGTCCTGCGACCCATCCTGTGACTGCGGACGCTACGTGGAGGTCTGGAACCTGGTTTTCCAGCAGTATGATCGCCAGGAGGACGGAACGCTCGATCCCCTGCCCATGCGCAACATTGACACCGGTATGGGGCTGGAGCGCATGGCGCGCGTGCTGCAGGGGGTGGAGACCAACTTCGAGATAGACATCCTCCGCCCCATTGTGCAGGCCGCTGCGGACATTTGCGGCGTGGAGCCCGAGCCCGGCTCTCCACAGACTCGGCATCTCTACCGCATCGCCGACCATGCCCGCGCCATCGTTTTCTGCATCGCCGACGGGGTCATTCCCAGCAACGAGGAGCGCGGCTACGTGGTGCGGCGGCTGCTGCGCCGCGCCGTCCGCGACGCCTATATACTGGGCGTGGACGAACCGTTCATGACACGCCTGATTGACCCCATCATCGAGACACACAGCGACCCCTATCCGGAGCTGGAGGAAAGCCGCTCGCACCTGGAGACCGTCATCGGCCAGGAGGAGGAGGCGTTCCAGCAGACGGTCCGCAGGGGCTCGACCGTGCTGGAGCAGCACATCGCCAACCTGAAACGCCAGCGCTCCACCGTCCTGCGCGGCAAGGAGGTCTTCGACCTCTACCAGACCTACGGCTTTCCCCTGGAAATGACCGAGTCTATCCTGCAGGAAGAGGGCATGCGGGTGGACATGCAGGGGTTCCTGCAGGAGCTGGAGGCGCACCAGTCGCTCTCCAAGAGCGCGTCCGCGTTCGAGCAGTCCGTGTTCGTCAGCGGCCCGCTCTCCCGGCTGCAGGGCCGGCACGAGCCGACCGAGTTCACCGGCTACCACACCTTGGAGAGCACCGCCCGCGTGGTGGCCCTCATCCAGGAGGACGAACTGGTGGAGGAGCTGCAGCCCGGCCAGAGCGCTGCCGTCGTGCTGGACCGCACGCCCGCTTACGGCGAGGCAGGCGGCCAGGTGGGCGACCGCGGCCGGATATTGGTGGACGACGAAGGAGACGCTGTTTTCGAGTTCGAAACCGTCCGGCAGGAGAAAGGCTTTTTCCTGCACGTCGGGACCATGGAGCGCGGCACACTGGCGCCGGAACGGGAAGTGCTCTGCCGGGTGGACAAGGAACGGCGCATGGCCACCGCGCGCAATCACACCGCCACGCATCTGCTGCACTACGCCCTGCGTGAGGTGGTAGGCGAGCACGCCAGGCAGAGCGGCTCCCACGTCTCCCCCGAGCGGCTGCGCTTCGACTTCTCCCACCCCACCGAGCTGGGCGAGGAGAACCTGCGGAAGGTCGAGGACCTGGTCAACCGGAAGATCATGGAGGATGACCCCGTGGTCAGCGCCCGGATGAGCCGCAGCGAGGCCCGCGAGGCGGGCGCCATCGCCCTGTTCGGCGAGAAATACGGCGACATCGTGCGCGTGCTCAGCATCGGCGACTACAGCCGGGAGCTGTGCGGCGGCACCCACTGCGAGCGCACCGGCCAGATCGGCCTGTGCCGCATCACCCGCGAGAGCAGTGTGGCGGGTGGCGTGCGGCGCATCGAGGCGGTCACAGGATTCGGCACGCTCGAACGCCTGCGCGAGCGCGAGGAACAGATATCCGAACTCAGCAAAATCCTCGGCTCCCCGGAGCAGAACCTGCTGCACCGTGCGGAAGAGGTGCTCGATCGCATCGGCGCCCTGGAGAAGCAGTTGCAGAAACAGAAAGAACGTGCGGCCCGCACCATGGCCTCAGGCAGCCTGCTGGACCGGGCGGAGCAGATAGGCGACGTGCAGGCCGTGCTGGCCGAGGTGCCGGGCGGCCACGCCGAGCTGCGCAGCGCGGCGGACGTCCTGCGGAAGGAGGAAGGCACCCTCTGCGTCCTGGCCTCCACCCAGGGCAACAAGGTCGCCCTTGTAGTAGGTATCTCCGAAGACCTGGTCGAACGCGGCTTCAGCGCCCGCAAGATCGCCCAAGAGGCCGCCGACATAGTGGGCGGAGGAGGCGGCGGCCGTGCCGACCTGGCCCAGGCCGGGGGCGGAGAGGTCGGGAAGCTGGAAGAAGCCTTCGAGACGGCCCGAGGCCACATCCGCCAGAAGGCGTCCGAGACATCGGATACTTGACAGTCCGGGCATGTAGCAATAGAATCGGACGTGCAGTGGGTGGGTAGCTCAGTCGGTAGAGCACGTGACTGAAAATCACGGTGTCGCCGGTTCAAATCCGGCCCCACCCACCATTTTTTTGCCTTCTGGCAAAAAAATGGTAGAGCAGGAGAAAGTAGAAAGGAGAGAGGAGAGCAATACGCGGCTGACGCCGCGTAGCAGGTAACGCCTGCAAACCACGTCGAGCCCCTTTCTCTTGCGGTCTACTCTCTACCTTCTCGCCGTTACGTCCGCCCGTCCCCCTCGACGCCTCACTCCTCCCCGGCCTCCTCCCCCGGAACAGCCGTGAAGTCCACCTCGTACTCCAGCACATCCGTCTCCGTCAGCGGCACGTTCGGTCGGTACTGGATGATCCCGTAGCCCACGCCACCTGCCAGTTCGGGTGAGTCCCAGTAGTCCGCGTACTCTTCGCCATCGGCCACTCCCTCGGATTCGAGGGCGTCCGCGCTGTCAGGCTCGGGATTCCCTATCTGCGGGTCGTACCAGGTTCTCAATCCGTACGGATGCTCCAGTTCCACCAGCAGGGCATCTTCCGAGTAGGTGTCGTTCTCATACACCTGCAGCCGCATCCGGCCCTGGTAGGCGATCTCGTCCAGGCCAGGGGCGTGGGCGTGAGTGGAGATGTCCATCGTGAACGGGGATTCCACAACCTCCATCCGGAACCAGACCTTGCCCGGCGTGGGCAGATCCAGAACTTTCGGAATCAGTGCCGTCTCCTCCGCCAGGTTGAGCCCGTGGCCGGCGCGCCGGCAGTCTATCAGACCGACCGTCATGGTTCTTTGCAGTCCTTTCGCACGGATCCAGTCCCAGGCGAACACCGCTGTTGCGCTGTTCTCCCAGAGGTCCGCGGCGGTGCCGGTTCTCAGTTCTTCCGCGTTCTCGGCTTCCTTGCCCTTCGGTCCTTTGGCCGCCAGGGCAGCCCTGGCCTGCTCGATATCCACCAGGCCCACATGGAGGGCGCAGCCAGGCGGAGGTCCCTCCACCCTGTCCCCGTCCTCTTCCATGGTAAGGCGCTTCTCCCAGTCCTCGCCAAAGATATCGCTCATGTCCACCCAACCCCGGATCGGCGCGCGCACCTTCTGACGCAGCAGGCGGTAGCTCCGCCAGGTGCCGTCCAGGGAACCCGACATCCTGGTTTCCGGTTCGGCCTTTGGCCCGGAGGTGAGCCTCTCTCGCACCGCGTCCGCCTCCGTGCTGAACGCCATCGTCATCGCTAACACCAGCAAGCCGACCGCGACACCTACGGCCCTCATAGCTTCTTCCTCCCCACAAGTGCTGCCACCGGGTAACACTTCTCTGCCAATACTCCAGCGTACCATATTATGGTGTCATATCTCCTCGGTGTCAACCCGGCGACCCGCGTGAGTCCTTGTTCAGACCGAACTCCGCAGCTATCATGATGGGCGAGTCCGTTCTGTGCAGGCCTGGTGAACGAACCGCCCGGCGCCCCTGGACAGCCGGTGCCCGGAAGGTTGCCGGTCCGCTGCCACTCCTCCAGCTACCGGAGCAACGGTTATGACCTTCCGTTACCTGTCCGTCATCGTCACTGCGTTGTTTTTCGTTCTGCCACTCGCCGTTGCTGCCGAGGCCCCGCTGCCCTTCCGGGCCTTTGCGCCGGACCCCGATCCTTTCGATGAGTCTCCGATAGACCTGCGGTTCCTGAACCAGGATACGGCGGGCGAGGACGGCTTCGTGACGCGCCGGGGAAACCGGTTCGTCTTCTCCGAGACGCGCGAGCCCGTGCGCTTCTGGGCCACTCTCTGCCAGAAGAACGTGGACCGTCTGAGCCACGAGGAGATTGACTACATGGCCCGCCGCTTCGCCAAGAACGGCGTTAACATGTATCGCGTGCTCAAGAACATCGCCGCCGGCGGCGCCCAGGACCCGACGGCGATCAACCAGCGGTTCCTGGACAACATCCACTACATCGTGTCCGCGATGAAGAAGCAAGGCATCTACACGCATCTGGACCTCTACATTCCCGTCGGCGTCAACGTAAGGCCGAGCTGGGGTCTGCCCGGCTTCGAGGACATCGGCAACAAAGCCCCGTTCTCGATGCTGTTCTGGCACCCGCGCATGGAGGAGATATACAAGGCCTGGCTGCGGAAGGTTTTCCTGAGTGAAAACCCCTATACCGGCACCACGCTGGCCGAAGACCCGGCCGTCGCGCTCTACACGCTCGCAAACGAGGACAACTTCTTCTTCTGGACCTTCAAGCCCGGGGATACCATCCCGTATGAGTGCATGGAAGTGCTGGAAAAACGCTTCGCCGACTGGGCGGCTCAGCGGTACGGCTCGCTTAAGAAGGCTTTTGACGAGTGGGGCTTCCCCAACAAGCGGGACAGCCTGGCCGACGGCCGCGCGGGGCTGATGAGTTCCTGGGAGATGACGGCGGATTACGGCCGACAGGCCCCCGACTCGCAGAAGCGCGTGGCCGACCAGATACGGTTCATCACCGAGGTCCATCACGCCTGGTATGAGGACATAATGCGTTGGCTGCGGGAGGAACTCGGGCTGAAATGCGCCATCGTGGGCTCCAAGTGGCACACGTCCGACGAAACCAGACTGGGCCCGCTCAACAAGTACGCCACCTTCCCCAGCGATGTGATGGACGTCAACGGGTTCTACAACACACCGTACGTCGGCAGCCCGAAGAGGCGCTTCGGCATGACCGAAGGCGACGTGTTCAAAAACCGCCTGGGCACACGCCAGCCGCAAACGCTGGTGCAGCGTGTGCTTCAGTATGAGGGTTACCCGCAGACGATCTCCTCCTACAGCTGGACGGCGCCCAACCGCTACCGGACGGAGTGCGCGTTCCTGGGAGCGGCCTACGGCGCCCTGCAGGGGATAGACGGCATCGAATTCTTCACCGCTTCCGACGGCAGGTGGGCCGAGCGGGTGAGAAAGTGGCCCTTGATGACGCCCGCCCAGTTCGGGCAGTTCCCGGCGGCGGCGCTGCTCTACCGGCGCGGCGACGTGCGGGAGGCCGATCCAGTGATCAAGCAGGTCCTGAGCCTGGAAGAGCTGTTCGAGCTGAAGGGCTCCGGCACGCAGGAGCCGTTCTCGATTGATATCTGGAGGGCCGAGCAGGTGCCCGAGGGAAAGGAGGCCCGCGACCTGGACGTCTCCAACATAGACCCGCTTGCCTACTTCGTCGGCCCGGTCGTGCGGGGATTCGGCGAAGACGACGCCGGCGCCCGGCTCCTCGACCTCAGCCGCTACATAGACCGCGAGGAAGAGGTCATTCGCAGCGCAACGGGTGAAGTTGTAATGGACTACGGCGCGGGCCTGGTCACAGTGAACAGCCCCCGCTCTCAGGGCGCCTGCGGCCTGCCGGCTGAAGCGGGCGGCATCGCCCTGAACGACGTGACCATCGAGAGCGAGAACGAGTACGGCTCCGTGCTGGTGACCAGCCTGACCGACGGCCCCATCTCCGAATCGCCCCGGCTCCTGCTGCAGGTAATCACCGAGGAGCAGAACACCAACTGGCAGGTCGAACCGGAGGGCGACGCATGGAAGATTGTGGACCCCGGCGGACCCCCGCTGGAGGTGCGGACCGCAGCCGGTTCGGTCACTTTGCACGACACCGCGCGGTCTGTGGTAACGATTACCGCCCTGAGCGCGAATGGCTACCCGTTGGACCGGGAGGTCTCCGTCAGAGCCAACGCAGGCCCAGGCACCGTTATCAACCTTGAGCCGGACGTGCTCTACTATCTCATAGAGCGCAAGTGACGCCGCGCGCCCTTTCAGCGGTTTTCGCCCGACCGGTGACATCTCGGAAAAACTCGAAGCCGGACTGCATGTGCGACGGCCCGGGACGGGGGCCTATGATTCGGCAAGCACGTAGAGCTCGGAACCGGAGCGCATAAGCAGGTTGCCGGCGTCAATGGCAGGGGTGGCACCGGAACCGGGCCGGCGTTCGTTGATGCGGAGGAGGGTGAACTCCGGGCCTGGTTTGATCATGGCGGTCTGGCCGGTACAGTTTGAAACCAGAAGCCGGCCATTGGCCAGGATCAGGCTGGGATAGAAGGGGGTCATATCCATGGACATGTCTCCGCCCGTGAGTTGTTCTTCGTAAAGGATTTCTCCGTCAGCGGCGTTTATGGCGTAAAAGTACGCAGCGTTGTCCACGCAGTAGAGAACACCGTCATGGAAGACCGGGGAGGCAAAGACCTCCCCCGGGATCTCGGCAAACCATAGTTCTTCGGGCTTGTCTTCGGGGGAGCGGGGAAGTTTCCACGCCGAGGTCTCGGTGTCGCAGAAATAGACCACACCATTGTGAACCACCGGGCTGGCATTCAAGGCCGTGCCTATTCCGCCTGCCACGACCTGCCCATCGTCCGCGGCCACCACATAGCCGCTGGGCGTGACCAGCACATCACGGGTTCCGATGCACGTAACGCCGGGCGTGCCGTAGGCTTCCCTGGCCTCCGGCTGTTCCCAGAGCGTGCGGCCGGTCTCAGGGTCGAGAGCTATGAGATGGGTGATAGTGACGATGAGTCTGCCGTCTGCCATGACGGGCGAAGCGCTGCGGCCATATTCATTAAACTGCTCATGATCGATATAGCGGATCCACCGGCGTTTCCCCTCCATATCGTAGCAGGCAACAACGCCTGTGCCGTAAACCACCCAGACATGCCGGCCGTCGGTATACGGTGTGGAGGCAGCATAACCGCAGTCGTCGGCCGGTGGCTTGCGGGCGCTGGCAGCCTGCTCTTTCGGCAGCTGATCAAAACCGTTAGTCCGCGTCCAGAGGATATTGCCATCCGTCAGGTCCACACAGTGCAGTTTGTCGGGCTCCGCCGTGACGAAGACATGGCGGCCGCTCACCACTGGACTGCCGTAGCCGCCCCCGATCTCGACCTCCCATCGAGGCCTTGTGTCCGACGACCATTCAAGCGGAATCCTGGCGCCTGGATAACCCCCGCTGCCGTTGCCGCGGAATCCACAGATGCGTGGAGGAACCGCTGCTTCAGGGTCATCTGTGACCGGCGGGGCGGCGGCATCACGGCTATCTGCGGGGACAGGCATCTGAGCCTGGCTCTCGCCATTCTTTCCCTCAAAAGTCAATCCCGGCACCCGGATCTTCATGCCCACAGGTGCTCCCGGTCCGCTCGTGTAGACATTGCCTATGCCGAAAGCCCCGCCGCTGCTTCTATCGGGAACGGCCGGCCGTTTATCTTCAACGCGCTGATCATCCACGGCAAGCCATGCGCCCTCTTGGCCCCAGCCGAGCTGCAGCTTGTGCCATTTGCCGGGCTGCACCCTGGCGGGGTTGGCGACGCGCAGCCAGCCGCCGCTAAAGACCGAGAGGCGTAGCGATCCATCCTCGAGAACCTCCAGATACCAGGTGGGCGATCCGCTCTCGAGCGCGTTGGACATGATGGTCGCACGGTCTGTGGGCATTTCAGGTAACAGAATGTCCAGCGAGATCCGGCCTTCTCCCGGTATTGTGCGCGGGACGACTATCTGAGACTGAGCGCCGTCGAAGGTGATCACACCGTCTTCTCCGCCAGTCACGCCCTCAAAGCGGACTGTTTTGCCTGCCACATGAGATTGCCAATCGATCTCAGCAACGGGATTTGAGCCCTGCGGCGCCAGGCTTTTGTCGTTCTTCCCCACGCAGTACAGATTGGCTTCGCCGCGGATATAGGCCCGCTTACCCTCGAAAACCGGGCAGCCCACGAAACGTTCGTTCATGTTGTTGCCGGCGCGGCGAAGGGTGTGTTCGATCTTGTTCTTGGCCACCTCCTGGTATGTACGACCGGGCTTCAGCACCAGGCAGGACCCGGTGGAGCCGAAGACTAAGAGATGCTCGCCGGCCAGCACCGGGCTGATGCCAATACCGCGCGCCGCACCTTCTCCCCAACCCGTGGACTGATCCAGGTCGAGGTACTTCTGATAGACGATCTCCATGCGCTCGACGTCCACGACCGTGAGCACACCCGCGTTATTAAGCAGGTATGCCAGACCTTCATGAACGATGGGTGAACTCATGTGAAAGTAGACATAGTCGGCAGGAAAAGCCCTGGTGTCCACCGTAAGTGCATCTACCTCCACATCGAGTGGATCGGAGACATTTTGAGGCAGGGAAATACGATGAAAATTCGGGAACATGCCTCCCTTTTTTGATGTGTGCTTACCCATCAATTGGTAGCAGGTGTTGCCCTCCACCACCGGAGCGGGAATCATGTGTAAGCTCTGGGGAAGACCTTCCCAAAGCACGGCACCGTCGGACATGCGCAGCACACCTCCGCTGGAAGTAATCGCCACGGGTTCGCCGGCAATCTCCGCGCCCACGAATTGCCCTTGCATACTTCCGAATGGACTGTCACGTTCCCATAACAGTCGGCCATCGGACGCGTCGCGGCACAGCAAGCTTGTCATGTAGGTCAGGAGCTTGCCGTCATGCAGAAATGGTCCAATGCTGTAGCCATGATGCCCACGGTAACCGCCGCGATTGTCGAGGTTGCGCCAGATGAGATTGCCGTCCAGGTCATAGCAGACCGTCACGCCGGTGGCGAACCAGGCGAACACATGTTTTCCGTCGCTGACAGGGTTGAAGCCGCCATACCCCAGATCCTCATCCTGGTTCTGGTGTTTGGGCAGGCTGTACTTCTCCCTGTCCACCTTGCGCATAAGGTCACAGATGCCTTTTCCCAGGTCTTCCTTCTCCCGGTGGCCGTACGAGGTGCGATGTCCCCTCTTGACCTTTTCCAGGCGGGGGCCTTCGCCCCGGGCAAAGGAGGCGTTGATCTCCTTCAGCCGTGCAGCCAGGGGGGCGATCTCCTTGAAGACCTCGGAATGCTCACGCCGTTCCTCTTCGGTGGCAAAGTCGTGATAGATGTTGGAGCGTAGCCAGAGGATGCGGCCGGACTCCGCATCGACACAGAACAGGTCGCCGTGGCCGGACTGCAGAAACAGGCGCTTTCCTACCAGAATGGGGGATCCGAAACCGAAACCGTTGGGCATCTCCCTGACCCAGCGGAGATTGGATGTCTCATACGTGGACCCGAGAATGCCGTAGAAGCAGACGCTGGCGAACCAGTTGTTCTTGTACATAGGATAGTCCCTCCTCTTGCTAAACAGCCTACGGGTAGGCTGCACGCGGATCAGGAGTCGATTCCATCCTCTGTTGAAGGTCAACTCTTTCGTGCCATTGTCCACTCTGCTGACCAGTTTGCCATTGAGCCAAACCCGGATGGCACCGCGGTTATTGATATTCACAGCATACGTGCCGCCCTGTGCGGCATGGACATAGGCGTGGGCGTAGGCGGCATAGTCCCGGTTCTTCAGCTTGTCCTTGAGTGAGATGTCCTGATAGAGACTCTTGAAGTCCACTGTCGAGGTATCGGCTTTGTGCAGCGTCCAGGTCTTGTCAGCCCCCTTGTCGCCAACGGTCGGCTGCAGTTCTGTTTCGTCTCCGGGGCTGTCTCCCAGCCCAAGGGGGTCGGTTGTCTTTCCGGAGTAGGACTGTCCAAAACCAAACCGCCTGTCCGTATCCTCGATCTTCATGGGCAAGGGGCCCAGGACCAGCCACTCCCGGATTACGCCGTCCGGCATGGGCATGCCCTTCGAATCCCCGTCAGGCCGCGCCGCCTGGAAGCGAAGCTCCTTGACGGCCTTACTGGTCCGGCTCCACTGCAGCACGGGCCTGGCTTCCGGATACTTGCCGGACCCATCCCCTCTCCAGCCCAGGCTGTCAGCCCCGCCTGCAGCGGCCATGCTCAGCAGGAACAGCAAGATCAACAATGGTGCTTTCATCTCAGGCTTCACAAATCATGCTCCTCAGTCTCTAAAGGTATATATCCAGGTTCCCCATTTACCGGATGGCCCAGCTGATAGCGCCGGGGACGCCCTCCTTCTCGTAAAACGGTGGTGAAGCACGAACGCAAAGCCAGAAGCTTGAAGCCCGGCTCACTCCGCCGCCCCTTCGTACCGGATCCGGTATAGCGAATAGTTCGCCGGCGAGGCATAGATGAGCTTGTTGACCGGATCCCAGCCGAACGTCGTTGAATCCCAGGGCTGGTCGACATCAAATGCCGGCGCAACCTTTCGCCAGGTCTTGCCTCCATCGGAAGTAATAAACGGCGTCTTCGCCTCATCCAACACGAGGATATCCTTTTCGGTCTTGCCGAACACGACCCACTCCACGTTCTTCACGCCGTCGCTGTGCACGCGCCAGTCGAGACCGTCCTCGGATACCAGCAAGCCTTCGACCGCCGCCCAGTACATCCGGCCGTTGTCCCAGTGGAGCGGGTTTGGGGCGATGGGGTTCAGGTCGGATATCTTCGTGAAGTCCCTGGCGTAGTCCCACGGTCCCAGGAGATTCGTGGTCGTATAGATGCCCTTGAAGTAGTGGCTCTGGGCGTCGGTCACAACGAGTTTCTTGTTCTGTATATAGCGGGGCGTAAACGCTACGGGCTGGCCATCAAGCGTTCCGGTTACCACCTCAAGCCCCTCCTCACCGGTCGCGACCAGCATTGTCTTGCCGTCGATCAATCCCATATGGAAGAACCCAAGGCTCTTGCCTTTGACGATCCCGTTTTTGTGCCATGTCTTGCCACCGTCAATGGACATGTTGGTCTTGCCATGGTCACCAAACGAGATAAATACCGACGGCACGTCGGACGCCCAATCGGTATCCCCGTTCACAAGATTCTTGGGCAATTTCAGCCACGTCTTGCCGTCGTCGAGTGTCAGCCCCGAAGTGCCGTGCTTGCCGAAGAAAAGGATGCGTCCCCGGTAAGGATGGTCGATGCCAAGTCCGGTAGGATAATGGAGCTTACCCGTGAGCCAGTCGGGCCCCCATTGTTTCCACGTTGCGCCTTGATCGGTGCTTCTATGGATCGGCCGGTGAGCGATGCCCACGTAGACGTCGCCCGAGCGCGGGTCTACCCAAACGCCGCCGGCGCGTTGGTTGTGGGTCGCTTTCTCGTCCCATACGCGCAACTCCCTCACGAGTGCGTCGACCGACTCGACCTTCTCCCACTCCGCCGCGTGAACGGCGGCCGAGCTGATCGCCAATGCACAGGCGAAAAACAAGATCGTCTGATGTTTGCTGCCACGCACGGTGTTGACTCCTCAACGAGATTTTCCGCTTAGTGTACCGAAGTTCCGACTTCACCTCAATCGTCTCGCTGTACGCCCCCCCGTATATCCGTCAAGACCAAATCCGGCGAGGCTGTTCGGTTCGAGACCCCGGGTAACGACCGCAGGCGAGGCTTGCCCGCCGGTCCTCAGGAGGGGCGCCTGTGCCACACACCGCGCGGTCTGCGGCAAAGATTGCCGCCATGAGCGCGAATGGCTACCCGTTGGACCGGGAGGTGTCCGTCCGGCCCGGCGGCAGTGCGGAAACCGTCGTCAACCTGGAGCCGGACGTGCTCTACTACCTCATTTAGCGCCGGTGAGAGTGCGCGGCGCCGTCGGACCGATGCGGACGGGTTTCGAAAATGGCAGAAGTACAGCGAGGGAGAAAACGGCAGACATGAGTACTACGGAAGCAGTTGACCCCACCACGGGTATGACGTGGGGGGTACCGATGCGGAGGCCAGGCACTGGATTACGCTCGTAAGACACATGCCGGACGGGTCGGTGCGGCAGGAAAAGCTCTGCGCCCACGACGCCGTCTATCCGGCCCACCCTTGCCCCCCCCACCCCGTTCTGACCCCGGATGAGCAACACGTAGTATTCTCCACCGACCGCGGCACACCCGGCGAGCCGGACATATACATGGCTAACATTACGGAAACCGCGGCAAAGCTCGGTTTCTGACCGTCGAGTAGCGCGTTCTTGATTCGACCGAGGCGATGTCTTAGTCTGCACTTGGAGAGGCTGCACATTGCCTTTTCCCCGGCCGCCCAGTGGGCTACCGGGGTGATTATGCGCGCCAATAGGCCGTCTTGGGGCGGTTGCTAGTGGTTCATAACACTTGATTTTACGGGTTCAGCCGGAGCGCCGGTGGACCA
>CAYVBE010000063.1:0-19757 GCA_964448935.1 uncultured candidatus Brocadiaceae bacterium | reverse complement strand
CGCGTGCAGAGGCGGACACGACGGCAAGCAGCGTGACAACGGCCAGCAGATGCGTCTTCATTCTTCCTCCGTCGGTTTCGGGTGAGTCGTTCCGGGCGGCCTATTCCCACTGCCCGATGGCCGCGCGGTTGATGATTTCGAAGTAGCGCCTGTCGGTGGCCCAGGGATCGAGGGTGTCCACGCCCGGCTCGAAATCCTGCGGCAGGGCGCCGAACCGCTTCATCTCGCGCACGTAGAAATCCCGGGGCTTGAAGCCGTCCTGGAACCACCGTTTACGATCGTCGTACCGGTCAACCACGGCCAGCGTCAGCTTCTTGAGGGCCTGATAGTCGGGGTCATCCTTACTGGTGAAGACCTCCGCCGGCGGGGCTTCTTTTGGCTCTCGATGATAGGCCTCCGTCTGAGTGCAGACTCCCAGTCCGCCCGCCTCCTTCGACAGGGGCGCCAGAAGGATCAGCGACTTGTCCGGGCGTTCGACGTTGAACAGCCATGCCCGTCTGCGCATCTCCTTGCCCTTCAGCCATTCGCCGTCGCCGCGGGTGTGGCACTCGTTGCAGCGGTTCTGCACCACCCTGTAGTCCAGGTCCTTGGGCACGCGGTTGTCCCGGCTGGCGTCGCCGATGGCGGCGTAGGTGCCCGCGAAGGTTCCGCTTGCGTCAATCCAGGTGCGGATCATGCGCATCTCGTGTTCGGAGAGCTCCACGTCCTTGTGGCCTTCGATCAGCACCTCGTAGAGCCGGCTGTCACCCGTGCCCCCGTCGTACGGAGGGCGGTTGCCGTTGCTGCCGATGTCCGTCAGGCGGTTGTGGACGATAGAGGAGTAGCTGGTGGAGTAGGCCGGGTTGATGTCGCCCACCAGCGTGAGCTTGCCCGCGAACGTCTCGTTGTTGTGGCATTTGATGCAGTGTCTGTCCCAGATGGGCTGGATGTCGCGCACGTAGTCGAAGATTTGCGGCACGCCGGGCACCGGCGTGACCTCGTCCGCCGGCCTGCGCACGGCCTTCAGTGCGCTCATGTTGTACTGATCGCGCGGCGTGCGGGTGCGGTGCTCGTGGCAGCCCACGCAGCTCGTGGTCTCGCCCTGCATTACGCTCACGAAGCTGTGCATGCGCTTGACGCCCCGGCCGTTCTCATCCTGGGCCACGAAGAACAGGGGTCGTCCCGCAGGCACCTTGAAGTGCGCGGAGCCGTCCTCGTAAACCGGCACTGTGCCCAGCACGCGGTGCAGCACGTAGTTCTTCTGCAGGCCGATGGCGTCCGGGTAGGCGCACTTGGCCACCGGCCGCGGCATCTCCTCCATTACCAGCAGGCTTTTGACCTCGGTCGGCTCAACGTCCTTCATGTTCCGCCCCACGCTGACGTCGGCCAGGACCAGCGTTCCCTTCTCTGTGTCCTCCCGCACCATATCCGCGACCACGGGCTCTCGCGGACGGGCGACCAGTGGCCGCGGCTCGTGCACGTTCAGGCCTTTTCCAAAGTCCTGCGGCAGCGTACAGACGGGTTCGTAACGGCCCTCGTCGTTCATGACCGCGATGCTGCGACTGGTGGCGGCCAGAAGGCAATCTTCGGAGACGGGGTAGGGGTCGCGCCAGGTGTTGCCGGGCAGGTGGCCCTTCTTCTTCTCGCTGTTGAAGGCCGGGTAGCCCCGGTCCACGAAGCGGACGGCGTCCTCCGAGTCCGGCCCCAGAGAGGAGTCAATCAGGCCGATGCGCCCGCGGTGCTCGTTGCGGCCGTGCCGGGGGCTGATGATGGTGACCACGTCCGGCCTGTCGGGCACGGGTTTGGCGTCTATGTAGAGCGTCATGCCGCGGCCCTGGTTGTCGAAGAACACCATCTGACGCGTGCCGTCGGGGTTGACCGTCCAGAGCCCGTGGTATTCGCTCTGTCCGCGGTCCACGTATTCCCAACGCGTATAGATGATGCGGCCGTCGTTCAGCGGCCACGGGCTGTTCTCGGTTTCCACGCCGGCGGACACCTGGCGAATGTTGGACCCGTCGGAGTTGCAGCGGTACATGATGCCCACCTGGGAGTACCAGCACGGCACCCAGCGTCGACAGCGGCTGGAGACGAACATGATGGTGCCGTCGGGCATCCAGCAGGGCTCGAAATCGTCGTACTTGCCCTCGGTGAGCTGCGTCAGGCCGGTGCCGTCCGACTGGATCGTGTAGAGGTGATACTGATGCTCCTCCGCCCGTCGGTAGGCGAACAGGATGGTTTCCCCGTCGTAGTGCACGGCGGGGTCGCGGATGTCGCCCCCTGGATCGGCCAGGATGGTGCGCGTCTCGCCGGTGCGCAGGTTGCAGGCCATCAGGTAGCCGCCCCTGCCGCCGTACTTGTAGGAGTTGGGGCGTTCGATGTGGTAGCCGAAGTTGGCGTACCAGTGCCAGTCGCGTCCATTGGCGCGGACGGCGAATACGACTTCCTCGACCTCGCTCAGCGGTCCGTCCAGCGCCCCCTCCAGCACTTCCGGGGTAGGATCGTAGTAGTGCGGTTCCTGTTTCTCCATCCACTGCCAGGTAAAGTCCCGCACATCCGCTGATTCCTGCGCCGGGACGGGTCCGGCCATGGCACAGGCCACCGCAGCCAGCACGACGAACATCTTTCCGACCGTAGATATCATGTCACTCTTCCCGCTCTTCTTGGCTTTTTGCTGCACGCTCGGCGGCTGCCAGGTCCAGGCTGTAGAGGCCACGGTGGGAGAGGTAGAGGTTGTCTTCCACCGGGTCCCACGCCCAGTCGGCCAGGCCGATGAACCAATCCAGCCTGAACTTCGGCTTCCCGTAATCTTCGCTGTCCTCCACGGCTTTGTTGCGGCTTATCCGCAGCCAGCCCGCGCCTCCGTCGCGGCTCAGGTAAACGCCGGTCAGCGTCACCACGATGATGTCCCACTCGGTCTCTCCGAAATACGGCCCCCAATAGGCGTCCTCCAACCGTCCGGGGCATCTTTGCCAGGTCTTCCCGCCGTCGCGGGAGAAGGCCAGTCCGTCCCGGACGACCCAGTAGATCGTGTCCTTGAATCGCACGGGCAGCGGCGCGGTCACCTCCAGGTCCTCGGCGATGGCCTCCCACGTCTGTCCCCCGTCGGTGCTGCGCAGCATCCGGCCCTTGCGTTTGTGGCAGGCCACCAGCGTATCTGCGTCGTAGAGCCCCATGTACCTGGTGTGCAGGGGCAACTCCTCCCAGGTGCGGCCGCGGTCACGGCTCAGCCACATGCGCTCGCTGTGGTGCATCCGGGCGAGGATGGTCTTCGGATCGGGAACTGTCCAGTTGACCTGTCCCCACGACCAGCCGTAGCTGTGCAGCCTGCGGTCGTTCTTCAGCCGGGTGATGGGTTGCCACGTTTCGCCGGCGTCCAGGGAGATGGCGCTCTGCACGGGGTCCTCCGGCGGGTCCTTCTTGAAGATGGCCATCCGCGGCGCTTCGGGGTCCATATCCAGCGCGAAGCAGAACCACTGCGCTCCCACCACCGTCCCGTCATCCAGCCGCTGCCAGGTCTTGCGGCGGTCGCGGGAGCGATACACGCCGCGCCCGCCCAGGTAGAGGTCGCCGGTCGCGCGGTCCACCTCGATGCCGCTGCGCCCGCCTCGCACGCCATGGGCCTTCAGTTGCTCGGTCAGTTCCACCCACTCCTGCCCGGCGCAGACCGTGCCCGCTATGAGAGTCAGGGAGATCGTCAGCAGTGTGCGCGGCAGCTTCACGTGGAGTCCCTCACGGCCAGTGACATGGGAAAGACGACCGGCTCGACGCCGTCCGTGCCGCGTTCGATCGCCCGGTGCGCCATCCTCACCAGTTGCCGTCCGAGTTCGCCGAAATCCAGCGTCACCGAAGTGAGCATGGGATACATGTGGTCGAGCGGCGAGAATGGGTTGACGGCGCCCACCGCGAGGTCATCCGGTATGGACAGGCCCCCCCGCCGGATTGCCGCGTAGAGGGCCGGGGCGTAGGTGCGCACGCAGAGGACAACGGCGTCGGCGTCCGGACTGCCGGCCAGAAAATCCTGCATGGCTCCCACCACCTCCTCGCGGTGCGCGCACTCATCGGTCAGGCCCATTTCCCAGGGCCACCCGATTTCCAGGACCTCCGGGGCAGGCAGCCCGTTATCCTCGCAACCGGTCACCATGCCGTCGAAACGCTCCCGGACGCTGTAGTGGTGGTCCGTGGACAGTGGAGTGGTCACGTAGAGGAGTCGCCGCCGGCCGGTCTCCGCCAGATGCTGCACAAGCCGCTTCATGCCGCCGGCCTCATCGTAGGTCAGCGAGCCCGGGATCCTGCGGCGGTTGCTGTTGGCGTGAATGGTGGGCACCTGCAGCTCGTCCACGCGCTTCTCCAGCCGCGGGCCGATCTCCCCGAAGACGACCAGCACGTCCACGGCGTCCTCTTCGACGAACAAGGGGATATCGTCCCTGCGGAACCCGCGGTCGAGAACCAGCATCAGGTCCTGTGCCCGCGCGGCAGTGGCCATGGCGGCCAGCGTGGGCTCTGGCATCCAGCCCGTGGGGCCGACCAGCACTCCCAGGGCGCCGTGGCGCCGGCGTGTGAAGTTGCGCACGGTGCGGTTGGGTTTGTAGTTCAGGCCCCGCGCCACGTCCAGGACGCGCTGCCGGGTCTCCTCGCTGAAACCCGAGTTGTTGTGATCGGTGTTGTGAAGCACCGCGCTGGCGGTCGGCGCCGAGACACCCGCCTCGGAGGCGACCCGGCGCAGGGTGACGCGTTTCTTTTTCGGTGCCATGCGGCGGCTCCAAAGGTTCCCGGAGATGGTAACTAACATGTTAGTCTATCCGCCCCAGACGATCAACTGCGCGGGCCGTTCGGTTGTGAAGGCCCTTGGCGCTGGGTAACCTGAACGATGCCTCGAACCCGGAGTGGGGAACCATGCCTGCCGAAAGAGAACGCGCCCGGGGCGTCGTCCTGATCATGACCGACACGCAGAACAAGAATATGCTGGGCTGCTACGGTAACCCGGAGATGAACACGCCTTCCCTGGACAGGCTGGCCGGGCAGGGCGTGCGGTTCGAGAATGCATACTGCTGCCAGCCGGTCTGCACGCCCGCCCGCGGTGCCATCTTCACCGGCATGTACCCGCACGCGAACGGGGCCTGGGCCAACCAGATGGCGTTTGCGAAGAACGTGCAGAGCGTCGGCCGCCGCCTGCGCGACGTCGGCGTCCACACGGCCTATGTGGGGAAGTGGCACCTGGACGGGGGCGACTACTTCGGCACCGGGCAGTGCGCCGACGGCTGGGACCCGGACTACTGGTACGATATGCGCAACTATCTGGAGGAGCTGACCCCGGAGGAGTGCCGCCTCAGCCGCGACCCCACCACCAACCGGACGCATCTGGTCACGCCGGAGTTCACCTTCGGCCACCGCGTCAGTGACCGGGCCATTGATTTTCTGGACCGCCACGCCAGGGAGGACTTCCTGCTGGTGGTCTCCTACGACGAACCGCACCACCCCTGGCTCTGCCCGCCGCCGTTCAGCGAGATGTACCGCGACTACGAGGTACCGCGCAAGGAGAACGTCTGGGACGATCTGTCCGGCAAGCCGGAGCACCACCGCGTCTGGGCGGAGGCCGCGCTGTCCGGGCGGGATGAGGAATCGCGCCGGATCACTAAAGACGACTTCTTCTGCTGCAACGCATTCGTGGACAGCGAGATAGGGCGCGTCCTTGACGCCGTGGACCGCCGCGCGCCCGAGGCTCTCGTTATCTACACCACCGACCACGGTGAGTTCCTGCTGGAGCACGGCCTGAACGGCAAGGGCGCCGCGATGTACGAGGAGATAACGAACATCCCCCTCATGGTGCGCTGGCCGGGACGGGTCCCGGAGGGCGCGGTCTGCGATAGCCTCGTCTCCCACGTGGACCTGGTGCCGACCATTATGGAGGCGATGGGGCGGGATGTCTCTCCTCGGATTCAGGGCAACTCCATGCTGGCCGCCCTGAACGATCCCTCCCGGCAGGTGCGCGACGTCGCGTTTGTGGAGTTCAACCGGTTCAACGCGTGCATAGACGGGGGCGGGGGCTTCCAGCCGATACGCGCCTGCTTCGACGGCCGGCACAAGCTGGTGATCAACCTGATTGCATCGGACGAACTCTACGACCTGGCCGGGGATCCCGGGGAGATGATCAATCTGATCGAAGACCCGGAGCACGCCGAGGTGCGCGACCGGCTGCACGGCCGCATACTGGACTGGATGGAGGAGACCCGCGACCCCTTCCGGGGCTACTACTGGGCCCGCCGCCCCTGGCGGGACGATGCGCCTCCGCCCACCTGGGGAGGGAGCGGGCGGCGTTTCCGTGAGGCGGACCGCTACAATCCGGCCGACCTGAGCTACGGCACGGGTCTGCCGCCGCAGTAACGTCTAACGCAGAAAGGAACGAACATGCCGGGCAAAAACAGGCCGAACGTCATCGTGATCCTGACCGACGACCAGGGCTACTGGGCCATGGAGTGTGCCGGGAACAGCGAGCTTCGCACGCCGAATCTCGACCGCCTCGCGGCCGAGGGGATGCTGTTCGAGAACTTCTTCTGCACCTCACCCGTCTGCTCGCCTGCGCGGGCCTCGCTGCTGACCGGCCGCATTCCCTCCTATCACGGCGTCCACGACTGGCTCCGCGCGGGCAACAGCACCTGCGAGCCGGAGCGCGACGGGCGGCTGATCGAATACCTGGACGGCATTCCCGGCTACACCGACCTGCTGGCTCAGAACGGTTACACCTGCGGCATCAGCGGCAAGTGGCACATGGGCGACTCCCACCATCCGCAGAAGGGCTTCTCCTTCTGGAAAGTCCACAGCCGCGCCGGCGGCAGCTACTACGATGCCCCGCTCGTGCGCGACGAGGGGACCGTCTATCTGGAGGAGCGCTACGTGACGGACGTCTTCACCGACAATGCGATCGCGTTCCTGGAGGAGCACGAGGACTCGGGCAAGGGACCGTTCTACCTCAGCCTGCACTACACGGCGCCGCACAGCCCGTGGGAGCTCGACCAGCACCCGCCGGAGTACTTCGATCCCTACTACGAGGACTGCCCGTTCGAGTCCGTCCCGGACGAGCCGATGCACCCGAACGCGCGGCCGAACCGGCGGTTCTTCGAGAGCGCCGAGAACCGGAGGGAGATGCTGAGCGGCTACTTCGCCGCCGTCACCGCCATGGACGCCGGGGTGGGGCGGGTGCTGGACTGGCTGGAGGAGCATGACCTGCGGGAGGACACTCTGATCTTCTTCACCAGCGACAACGGCATGAACATGGGCCACCACGGCATCTGCGGGAAGGGCAACGGAACAAGTCCGCTCAACATGTTCGACACCTCGGTCAAGGTGCCAGCGCTCATGAGCCGGCCCGGTCACCTGCCGTCCGGGCTGCTCTGCCGGGGTCTCTACAGCCACTACGACTTCATGCCCACGCTGCTGGAGTACCTGGAGATAGACAACCCGCTGGAGGAGGATCTGCCGGGCAGCAGCTTCGCCGACCTGCTGCGGACCGGGTCCGAGGAGGGCGCGCCGGACGTGATCGTCTACGACGAATACGGCTACACGCGCATGATCCGCACCCGGACCTACAAGTACGTCCACCGCTACCCCGACGGGCCAAACGAGTTCTACGACCTGCTGACCGACCCTGACGAGCGGGAAGACCTCTACGGCAGCCCCGAGCACGCGCAGAAGATAGAGGAGATGCGGGACCGAATGGAGGGCTGGTTCGAGCGCTACGTACGCCCGGAGGTGGACGGAATCGGTATGGGCGTGGCGGGCTGGGGCCAGCTCGACCGAAAGACCTTCTGCGACGAATTCCCGGACGACTGGTGGCGCGAGCCCCGGTCGAGCTGGCTGAGCCAAGAGTAAGCGGCCTCAATCAGGCCGGGCCGATCTCGGAGTAGACGTTGCTGAAGTTCATCTTCTTGACCGGGGCGGGGCTCATCTCCGTCCATTCCCGGCCGTCCCAGCGGAAGATGCGGTTGGTGTGCTGCTCCACACCTTCCCCCGCCTCCTCGTCAACGGTGCCCAGATAGCGCCAGAGGAAGTCGCCCGAGGACCGCGCGCCGCCGTGGTGCCAGTGGCCGGGCAGCATGTCCGCGTAGCGCCAGGCGTTCGACTCGTAGTTGTAAATGGCGTGCAGCCGCTTGACCGGGCCGATGTAATGACCGGCCCCCTCGTGGTAGAACTCCGTGTTGGTATTCCAGCCGGCGATGAAATGGTACTCCCCGCGATGGGTTTCCCCGGAGCCGTCGGTTACCGGGTGGGGGCAGGGCGCCACGACCTGCCACTCGTCGGTCTCGGGGTTGTAGCGCTGGTTCAGAGCGCCGGGGTAGTTGTTCTGCGGCCCTTTGCACTGGGTGTTGCCCGTGGCGTAGTAGAGCCAGCCCTTGTGGTAGGACGGGCCGGGGAAGGATTGTGTGTAGGGAGCGTCGGCCGGATCGGTGTCCCACTCACCGGTCTGCAGGTCGTAGCGCCAGTTCCAGGCCACCCGGTCGAAGCGTCCCTGCTCGCTGTCGCCTCCGAACAGGAAGACGTGGTGGTTGTCCACCACCGGGTAGAATTTCCCCAGCTTGCTGCGCGGGGCGGGCAGCGGGTCGAGCAGCGTCCATTCGTCGGCGGCGATGTCGTAGACCTGCAGGTAGTCGCAGCAGCCCGAGTGGGGTTCCGTCTTGCCGCCGAAGCAGTAGATCTTGCCCCGGTAAAGCGTCCAGCCCGCGCCCTGCACGCCGTGGGGCATGGGGGTCAGCTCCCCGTTGACGCTGCTGTGCCAGCGGTCCTCCGCGATGCTGTACACCGTGGTGTCGTCCACGGCATACTCGTCCTCAATCTTGCCGCCGATGGCCCAGATGAATCCGCCGTTGCTGGCGCTTGTCGCCATGATGCTGCTCCTGCTTGGTGAGTTGTGTGCTGGTTTCAGTTTAACGGCCCACCGGCTCAGGCGCTATGGCCTGTGTCCGGGAAGTTCATTCAGTCAACGTCGTCCACACTGTTCAGCACAAGAATAAACCCCTCACTGAAATGGTGCCGGAGGAGCCTGGGGAGGAACCGGAGATCAAGCCCGCGTCTTTCCTGCACCCACAGCAGCCGCTGCGGCGTCAGGCCGTTTCGGCCGGACATTTCCATAAGGGTGACCGGGTCGTACCAGGCCGTATGCTCGGGGTGGACACAGGGGTGGCCGTATTTCAGTATTTTCCAGGTCCACATAGTGCAGAACGGGTTAGGCGTGCTGACTGCCAGCGTACCCCCGGGCTCCAGGTGTTGCGCCATATTCCGCAGCAGCGCCCCGGGATCCGCCACATGCTCGATGATTTCCCCCGCCACGATGAACTCGAAGCGTTCTCCCAGGTCACACGTACATGCATCCGCGACGACGGCCTCGTAGCCCCGGCGATTAAGTTCTTCCACGCCCTCGGCGTCCAGGTCCAGCCCCAGGCAGTCTGAGCCGGCGTTGGCAATGCGTGTGTGGCGTTGCAGCGCCTCTTCACCCGGTGTGGAGTCGGGCCTGGCACCCGTGCAGCCGACGTTCAGGACACGCTTTCCCTCCAGCATCGCCGCAATCGCACCGATCCGGTCCCGGACCGTCCCGGCATCTTTCAAAATCATCCACCGCCGATCGTCCAGGTTCTTCCGCCTGACCATTCAGCCCTCCCGCGTTCCTCGCTTCGGGCAGCATAAGCGTTCAACGCTCCCTTGGCAACGGACAGCCGGGCTCTCCGGACGGTTGAAGGCGCACCGTGGTGCGCTATAATCGTTAAGTCCCTGCACGGGGGCATTTCCCGCCCGTAACCGGAGCGAGCAACAGATGAGTGACGCCGAGTACACGCCCGAAGAGATCGAAGCGCGCTGGCGCGACTACTGGGACGAGACCGGCCTGTTCGAGTGTCCCGACCGGGGCGAGAGGCCCAAGTTCTACTGCCTGGTCATGTTTCCCTACCCCTCCGGCGCCCTGCATGTGGGCCACGGACGGAATTACATCATGGGCGACGTGATGGCCCGGCTGCACCGGATGCTGGGCTATAACGTGTTGCACCCCATGGGCTGGGACGCCTTCGGCCTGCCGGCCGAGAACGCCGCCATCAAGCACGACACGCACCCCAGCGAATACGTGGCGGACAACATCGAGGTGATGAAGCGGCAGATCAACTCCCTGGGCATCGGCTACGACTGGTCGCGGGAGATCAACACCAGCGAGCCGGAATACTACAAGTGGACCCAGTGGGTGTTCCTGCAGCTCTTCCAGCAGGGGCTGGCCTACCAGGAGGACGCGCCGGTCAACTGGTGCCCCGGCTGCCAGACGGCGCTGGCCAATGAGGAAGTCGTGCGCGGCGGCTACTGCGAGCGCTGCGACACCCAGGTGACCCAGGAGGAGCTGCCGCAGTGGTTCTTCAAGATCACCGACTATCAGGACCAGCTTCTGGAGGACCTGAAGCTGCTGGACGAGTGGCCGGAGCGCGTGCGCCGCATGCAGGCCAACTGGATAGGACGCAGCGAGGGCGCGCTGGTTTACTTCAAGGTGACTGAGACGGGCGACGATCTGCCGTGTTTCACTACCCGCCCGGACACGCTCTGGGGCGTGACTTTCATGTGCCTGGCGCCGGAACACCCGATCATACCCGACCTGGTGGAGGGCACGGACTACGAGGACGACGTGATGGAGTTCGTGGCGGAGGCGCACGAGCAGAGCGCCGTCGCGCGTGTCTCCGACACCGTTGAGAAAGCAGGCGTCTTCACCGGCTGCCATGTGACCAACCCGGTCAACGGCGAGCAGGTGCCCCTCTGGGTGTCCAACTACGCGCTCATGGAATACGGCACGGGCGCGGTTATGGCCGTGCCGGCGCACGACCAGCGGGACTTCGAATTTGCCCGTCAGTATGACATCCCGGTGCGCGTGGTGATCCAGCCCGAGGAGGCGGAGCTGGACGGCGAGACCATGACCGAGGCATACGAGGGCCCCGGTGTGATGGAGAAGAGCGGCCCGTTCGACGGCACCGAGGTGCCCGAGGGCATCCACCGGGTGGTGGCCTACCTGGAAGAGAACGACATGGGCGAGGCGGACGTCAACTTCCGCCTGCGCGACTGGCTGATCAGCCGGCAGCGCTACTGGGGCGCGCCAATCCCCATCGTCCACTGCGACCGCTGCGGCCCGGTGCCGGTTCCCGTGGAGGACCTGCCGGTGGAACTGCCCGAGGAGGTGGACTTCACCCCGCGGGGCAAGAGCCCCCTGGCGTTCGTGGACGAGTTCGTGGAGACCGTCTGCCCCGAGTGCGGCCGGGAGGCCACCCGCGAGACCGACACCATCGCCCAATGGCTCTGCTCGTGCTGGTATTTCCTGCGCTACGTCTCGCCGCACGACGCCGAGCGGCCATTCGACACTGAGCTGGTCAACGAGTGGCTGCCGGTGGACCTCTACATCGGCGGTGTCGAGCACGCCGTGCTGCACCTGCTCTACTCGCGGTTCATTACCAAGGTGCTGCACGACGCGGGGCACATCGGCTTCAAGGAGCCCTTCAAGGCGCTCTTCACGCAGGGCATGATCTGCAAGGAGAGCTACGTCTGCACCCGTTGCGGCAAGATCGTCACCACCGACTCCAATGTCCGCGAGCCCTGCAAGTGCGACCTGGACATGGGCATCGAGGAACGGCTGCAAGGGGAGGTCGAGGTGGTCGCCCGCGTGGAGAAGATGAGCAAGTCGAAGGGCAACGTGGTGACCTTCGACGAAGTCATTGAGCGCTACGGCGCCGACACGCTGCGGCTCTACACGCTGGCCATCGGCCCGCCCGAGCGCGACGCCGAGTGGCAGGACAGCGGCATCGTGGGCTATCACCGCTTCCTGAAACGGCTGTGGGACATGGTGACGACCTACGAGAAAGACTTCGAAGCCGTTTCCCGTGCGGAGGTGGGTCAGGATGCGCTGGACGGGCCCTGGGAGGAGATAAACCGGCTGCGCCACCGGACCATCCGGAAGGTCACCGAGGACGTGCGTGACCGGTGGCACTTCAACACCGCCGTGGCCTCGATCATCAGCTTCATGAACGAAGTGCAGGGCCTGCCGCTGCAGGATAGCTACCTCGGTGCGGATGAGGCGGGACAGGCGGAGCTGAACGCGCTGCGCTCCGTGCTGGAGACCACGGTGCTGCTGCTGGCGCCGTTCGTGCCGCACGTCTGCGAGGAACTCTGGACGCGCCTGGGGGGCGAGCCCAGCGTCTTCGAGCAGCCCTGGCCGGAGTTTGATGCGGAGCTTGCGAAGGCCGACCAGATCGAGATGCCCGTACAGGTCAACGGAAAGGTTCGCGACCGTCTGTTCGTGGAACGCGACGCCGAGGAGGATGCGGTTAAAGAGGCGGCCCTGCAACTGGACAACGTGGAGCGGCACCTGGAGGGCAAGGAGGTGCGGAAGGTCATCGTAGTGCCGAACCGAATCGTCAACATCGTGGTGGGATAGCGCGCATAGGAGGACGAATTGGACTACCGGAAGGTCGAGGAGATGGCGTCGCTGTTCGAGGAGACGTTCGGGGACCGGGAGGGTTTGCTCTGTGCCCGCGCGCCGGGCCGGGTCAACCTGATCGGCGAGCACACGGATTACAACGGCGGCTTCGTGCTGCCCATGGCTGTGGACCGGGAGGTGCGCATCTTCTTCCGGCCCACCGACGGCCCGGCGCGACTGTGGGCGGAGAACATGGGCGAGTGGGACGAGTTCTCACTGGAGGACATCGAGCGCAACCCGGAGCAGAACTGGGCCAACTACGTGCGCGGCGTCGCGCGCGTGCTGCAGGAGGAGGGCTTCTCGCTACGTCCCATCGAGGGTATCATCTGCGGCGACGTGCCCATCGGCGCCGGGCTCAGCTCATCGGCAGCGCTGGAAGTGACCGTGGCCAATGCCTTCTGCCGCGCGGCGGGTGTGGAGCCGGAGCCCCGGCAGGTGGCCCTGATGTGCCAGAGGGCCGAGAACGAGTTCGTGGGCATTAATTGCGGCATCATGGACCAGTTCGTCAGCGTTCACGCGCAGAGGGAGCACGCCCTGCTGCTGGACTGTCGCTCGCTGGAACACGAGCAGGTGCCGCTGGACACCTCGCGCGTGTGCGTGATAGTGGCGAACACTATGGTGGACCACGAGCTGGCCAGTTCCGCCTACAACCAGCGCCGCGCCTCCTGCGAGGAGGCGGCCCGGCGGATCGGGCAGGTGGAGGAGGGCATAGAGCAGCTCCGCGACGTGACCCCCGAGATGCTGGAAGAGCACGCACACCTGCTGGACGAGTTGCTGCTGAAGCGCGCGCGTCACGTGGTGACCGAGGACGAGCGCACCGAACAGGCGGCCGAGGCGCTGAAGGAGGGCGGCTACGAGGAGTTCGGGCGGCTGATGAACGGTTCGCACGAGAGCCTGCGGGACGATTACGAGGTGAGCTGCGAGGAACTCGACATCATGGTGGAAGCGGCCCGGCGCCAGGACGGCGTGCTCGGGGCGCGGATGGTGGGCGCGGGCTTCGGCGGATGCACGGTTAACCTGGTGGAACGAGAGAAGGCTGCGGAGGTCGCCGAAGCGCTGGCCGATGCCTACGAGGACGAAACGGGCATCGAACCACAGGTCTATGAGATGGTGGCCGCCGCTGGCGCACGCGTGGAAAAGTGTTGATGACCATTCAGGAGCCTGCAGCCACTGGCTCTATGGCCCTCATAATCTTCCGATACTGCCGTTCACAAGTGTAGGCGGCGGCAGCTTCCAAAACTGCCCGGGATGCGCTCTGAAGCCGATCAAGGTCCATAAAGGCTTCTATGCAGTCGGCCATCTCCGCCGTGTTTTGCGGATCGTCAAGGACATATCCGCCGTGCGGGGGGAGGATTTCGTGGGAGCCTGCGTGGATCGTGGTCACCACAGGCAGGCCGCATGCCATGCCTTCGACAACCACCTGAGGGCAGGGGTCGAAATACGTTGGGAGCAGAACCAGGTCGGAGGCTCCGTAATAAACCGCGGAAGGTTGCCGGCCCACGAGCCGGAGATATGACCTGATGCGCCGTCGGCGGGCTCGAAAGAAAGCCGGGAACCGTGGGCCTTTGCCGACGACAATGAGGTAGAAGGGCTTGGTCGTGCGCCTCTGCGTGAGGATCGCCATTGCCTCCAGTAGAGGCCAGAGGCCTTTGCGCCGCCAGTTGGTGGCGACGAAGCAACCGACCAGGGCATCCTCCGGGATGTCCAGCTCTCGTCGCACGGAATCGCGGTATTCTTCCTGCAGGCCCGGATTGAAGCGGGAGTGATCAACTCCGTTGTGCACGACGCACATGCTTCCCGCCGCATGCGGATAATGCTTTTTGATGTGTTCTGCGACAAGGTGGGAGTTGGCGATGATGCGCGATGGTCCCGGTGGGCGATAGAGGCGGTCGTCAATGTAAATGCGCAGACGCTCGCGTATGCTGAGAGCGAACTCTGTGCGTTTGAACAGGCGATAGGCCAGGGGGCGGTAGGTCTTGATCCGCTGCTTGACGTATTCCCGCTGCACCCCGCCTCCGGGCCGGATTACATCCGCGCCCCAGCACTTCTGGTCGCTGAATTTGACGTCCGCCTCTTCGCGTTCAAGGGCCCTCTCCGACGCGAGTGCCAGCGCCAGATCGCGCAGTGGACGTGGCGTCCAGGGAAGATGCAGCCGAAAGGCTTCCACCCCCGGGGTGGGCCCGGTGACGGTCGCTGCGATTACCTTCACCCGGTGGCCGTCGTCCACCAGTTGCCGCACGAATTCGGCGATGAACCTCTCCGCGCCACCTCTGGGCCCGAAGCGTTTGCAGCAGATGGTAACCTTCATCTCTCGCAACATAAGAGGTTGTAGGGCCCCCCATGTTATCATCGGCCAGGGCTCATCGGCAAGGAGAAGTAAGCGTTTGCGGGAACGTGCAGAGAACGGTATAGTTGTCACTACTCCCAGAGGAAATCGCGGCTCTAAGAGGGTACGGCATGATCGCCAAACGAGGCAGGTTTTGCGCAATAGCGTTGGTTGCTGCGTTCGTAGTGCTGCTGTCAGGATGCATGACGGAGAGACAGAAGGCACGGTTGTTGCGCCGACCGCGAAACGTGGTGTTTAAACCCGCGGACGCCGTGCCGCTGGCGGAGGGGGAGACGCACGCGTTCTACGAGTACGACCGGGGGGGCTCGCAGAGCCTCTTCGTGCTGCAGCTCGCCGCCCACGCCCGCCTGAAGAAGCGCTACCACGAGGCGCACGACCTGGTGCTCACCGTGGCGCGGGGCAGCGCCATCGTTCAGGTGGAGGACACCCGCTGCACCGCCGACGCCGGCGCCGCCGTGGTCCTGCCGCGCTATACGGCCTATTCCGTGCTGCCCACCGGCGGCGAAGAGCTGCTGGCGGTGCTGACCTACTCGCCGGCCTTTGACGGTGACGACGTAGTGGTCGTGGAATAGCCCGGCCGCCTTCGGCGGCCGCTTGTCAGGACCGCCTTACTCCCTCTCGCCGAGGGATATTTGCAGCTTCTGGCCGGCCTCGATGTGCAGGTCTTCGAAGTGTAGCAGTGTCCATTGGCCTTCGCGGTCGCTTGTGACGTTCACAGGGTCGCCGCCCAACTGAGCCCGTGCCTGCGGCAGACGCTCGGGCAGGCGCAGGCGGAGCGTGTTCAGGGCCTGCTCGCCCCACAGGACCTCGAGGGTGATGTCCGCCGAGCGCACGCCGAACCTCTGTCCGAACGTGCCCCAGCCGGAGCCGGTGGACCAGAATACCCGGAAATCCCTCTGCTCCATCCGCGGGTCGAACTGCATGAGGGCCTTCCGGCCGTCGTAGAAGTAGCCGCTGAGGGCCAGGATCAGCCCCCAGCTCGACATGGCGCGGGCGTAGTGGCTGCCGCACTCCGGCTCGTCCCAGGGGTTGCGCCGGCGGCCGTCGTGGCGCTCGCGGGTGCCCTTCACGATGCACAGGGCCTCCTCGATCATGCCCTCCATGGCCAGGTGGCTGGCCACCTGGTATTCGATGCCCGTCCACACCTCGTCGCAGTAACGGGTTGGCACCAGCGGACGGTTGCCGCGCGGCCAGGTACACATCAGCAGCCCCGCCTCGTCGTTGAGGGCATAGATGCGTTGCGGGTTGGCGTGCTCCTCCAGGTCGGGCAGCCAGTTGTAGCGGAATACGCTCCGCAGGGCGCTGCGCACGTTCTCGGCCTCGAACAGGTAGCCCAGGCGGCATATCGAGGCGATCCACTGGCCCAGCATCTGGTCGGCCGGGCAGCCATCGCCGAACTGGTTGGTCGGCGCCTGGTCCGGGTCGTATTCCTGGACGTAGTATTCACCGTTGAACAGGTTCTGGTCCATCCACGCGGAGCCTTTGTGGAACAGCTCGTTGTAGCGGTCGGCCTCCTCGTCCTCACCCAGATAGCGGGCCATCTCCTCGGCAGCCCGTAGCGCACCCATGTAGAAGGCGCCGATGAGCGGGTTGGGTCCGTGAAGCTCGATGTCGTAGGTGTTGTGCTGCACGCCCTCCGCGACGCCGTCCTCGTCGGCGTCCCACTCGACCCAGGCGTAGGAGAGGGCCTTCTTGACGCGCGGCCAGAGTTCCTTCAGCCATTCGTCGTCGCCGCAGATCAGCCAGTCGCGGTAGGTCTTTATGACGCCGCCGAGCTGGCCGTCCGCAGCGGCGTGGAAGTCCCAGTGAGAGTTGCCCAGGGGAACCTCGATGCGGAAGCACATCCGGCCGTCCTCATCGCGGAGGTTGTAGCGGTAATCGGCTTCCCGCATGGACCGCTCCAGAGCAGGGAAAAGGAAGGGCAGCGCCTGCTGGTAGTTCCACACGTGCGTGCAGGACCCATAGCAACAGCCCGAAGTTGACGAGCAGCCCTCGAAGGCGTAGAAGGTGCCGTCCTCCAGCCGCAGGCAGGTGCAGGACTTGAGCGTGCTGGTCTGGCTGCCGGCGGCGTCCAGCACGTGCGCGGGCAGCGTGGAGCCGAACAGGGCGTCGTGATACTGCTGCGTCTGTGAGCGAAGCCGGTCCAGGTCACCCGCCACGCCGGCGGCGACGTCCCAGGCATCGTCGTAGTTGCGCGTCGGGTAGTCGCGCCAGCGCGGCTTCTCCCCGGTCGGGCTCTCCTTGCTGAAGACGAAGTTGGGGAAGTGCCAGGTCAGCAGGACGGTAACCTCTGCGCTCTGGCCGGGATCGAGCGATGCCTCCATGCCGAGGGCGCAGGTGGTGCTTTCGCCCTCGGGAGTCGGGTCCGCCTGGTCCTCGTCGTCAAAACGGCTGCGCCGGCTGACGTAGTCCCAGAACAGGTGGCCCGTGGCGAAGGCGCCGGCCGGTCCGAGGTCGGCCGAATAGGTGACGTCGGGCCAGGTGGTGCAGAGCGCCAGCGTGCCGAACCGCGGCGAGTCCTCCGGGTATCTCTCGGTGCTCATCAGGAAGCCCTGCAGGCCGTCTTCCGAGCGGAACGTGTTGCGGTTCCCGCCCAGGTCGGCGCGCGACAGGTGGGCGGCGCCCTCGTAGCCCAGCACGTTCTGCATCGTCCAGGTCAGGAGCCCCTCCACCGGCTGGTCGGTGGGGTTTGTCAGGCGGTAGGTCAGTATCGCCACCGGCAGCCCGGAATCGTCGTCGTTGAGCGGGATAAACGGGTTGAATGCCTCGAGATCAACCTGCAGAGGCATCTTCGCGTCCTCGAACTCGATCCACGCGAAGGGATACTCGCCCCGGAACTCCGCCGAGTCCATGTGGGGGAAGCCCTCGCCGTCCCCGCGCTCGGTCCCGTGGCATCCGGAGAAGGGCGGCAGTGCAGGCGCTTCCACCACGCGGACAACCGGCTCGCCGTCGGCTGTCCGGGCCCGGAGCGTGGCGAAGGTGAAAGAGGGGCGGAAGCCCTGGTTGGGGCGGCCGAATATCTCCCAGTCGCGCAGTTGCCCGCGCCCGCCCAGGGAGATACAGCCGGTGCCGATGCCGCCCAGCGGGAAAGCGATCTCGCTCAGCGCCTGGCCCTCGAAGGTACGTTGCGGGCCCAGGTCAAACAATTCGCCGGTCGTGTACGGAATGCCGTGTTCGTCGTCGGTCATCGGTCGGTCCTTTTCAAAGGTGCGTTTTCCTGTCTTAGCGGCCCTTCACGCAGGGCCGGGAGTAGCTGGTTCACCACGCGTCCATCGTACTGGAAAAAGCAGAGCCCGTCGGCCCCCTGCGAGCGCGCCACGTCCACAAGATCGGCCAGGTGCCAGGGCGCTCCCGACTTCCACGCGCCGATGCCGCAGTAAAGCGGCACCCGGCCGCCCAGCCACTCCTTCTGCCGGCTCACCAGGTCTGCGAGTTCCTGCGGATTCTGTGTATAATTCATCGGGCAGACAAAGTCCAGGTAACCGGCCTCGACCCAGGCCGGCCAGTCTTGTGCGACGGCGTCTCGGGCGTGCAGTTCCCACTCGGGAAAGACCGCCGCCGATATCTCGACGTCGGGGTCAATGCGGCGGCTCTGCCGGCTGACTTCGCGCACGACGCGCGTTATCTGGTCGCGCCGGAACCGCAGGTAGCGCTCCCGCCACGGGCCGCCCCGCAGGACATCCTTCGGCCAGGCGGCGACGGTCCGTCCGATCTCGTGCTCGAAACGCTCCCGGCATCCGTCGCAGAAACACGCCTGCGATCCCGGATACCGGATGTAGTCGAAGTGAATGCCGTCCGGCTGGAACTTCCGCGTCATCTCCAGCATGGCCTCGATCTCGAGCCGCTGGTTCTCCGGATGGGACGGGCAGAGGGTGGCGCTGCCCGGCCTGCCGACGACGTTGCCCTCCGGGTCCCGGCAGACGCGGCCCTCGGCGATGAACTTCTCCAGGCGCTCTCTGTCCGGCCACCAGAGGTTGAAGTTCACTCGCCAGAGATGGACCCGGATGCCGTGGCGCCGCGCCGCGGCCAGCATCGGCGGTATCTGATCCCCCTGCTCGCGGCCCAGGCGGGAGAGGGGCAGGATGTCGCTCTCGTAGTGGGCCTGTCCGGCGTGGCAGACGTTGGGCAGGAATGCGTTCAGCCCGTTCCGCTTCATCTCCGCGAAGAAGGCGTCCCAGCCGCCCTCGGGCAGGTCCGGTTTGTGTTTCCATGCGCCGCGCCACTCGGCGCCGTTGCGGTGGGGCAGGCTGCGGATGAACGCCCGTTCGGCGGCGTCACGGGCCTCGACCAGCTTCGCATAGGCCGTCGAGCCCCCGGCGCTTCCAAGATGGCTCTCGGCTTCGGTTTCCAGCGCGCGCGCCCGGTCGTATGCCTCTCGGGCCGCCGGGTCGGTGGCGCATGCCTCCTCAATCTCCTCGGGCCGTCCGTATCGCCGGAAGTCCCAGAGGTCGCCGAGTTGCTTCCGTGCGGCCTGCTTATAGAAATCCTCGCCCGCCAGATGGGCGATGGCGGCCAGGAGGAACTGCGCGGTGCGCCGCACGTCCCCGGCCCGCAGGATGTAGGAGAAATACAGGCCCGTGTCGCAGAGGACTGCGGCCGGCACGCCGGTGCTCCGGCCGTCTTCATCGTGCCAGCGGGCGATCACGCGCGCCCCCTCGAGCGGCCGAGGCACCATGGTGTTGGGCGAGGACTGGGTGAACGAGGGCGGGAACCCCGGCGGCGCGTCGTCGGTGAAGCGCACCTCCTGGTAGGGAGAATCCTCGCCGCCGGACCGGAACTGCGCGCTCTCGACGCCCACCAGCGGCCGGACCGCGCTGTGCAGCGAGAAGCAGCCGATGAGTTTGCCGCCCTCCGCGACGAACCGGCGCAGCGCGGCCTCTTCCGCGTCGCTCAGCCGGAAGTTGAGCGGCAGGATGGCCACGCGACGGTCCTTCAGGGCGCCGGCCG
>CAYVBE010000062.1:0-19876 GCA_964448935.1 uncultured candidatus Brocadiaceae bacterium | reverse complement strand
GCCGAGGTTAAACTGTGCCGAGGCATTCCCTCCCTCGGCCGCTTTTCGGTACCACTTGACTGCCTCCGCATCGTTTTGTGCCACGCCCTCGCCGTTTGCATAGGCGAGCCCCAGGTTGAACTGGGCGTTAGCGGATCCCTGTTCGGCCGCTCTACGGTACCACTTCACCGCCTCTGCATCGTCTTGCGCGACCCCTTCACCGTTTGCGTAGCAATTCCCGAGGTTGATCTGGCCACCAGCATCTCCCTGCTCAGCCACTTTACGGTACCACTTAACCGCTTCCGCGTCGTCTTGCGCGACGCCTTTGCCCTTCGCGTAGCGAAGCCCGAGGTTAAACTGGGCGCCAGCGTCGCCCTGTTCGGCCGCCAGCCAATACCACCGTACGGCTTCGGCAACGTCCTTCTCGACACCTTCACCACGGTCATACATCACGCCGAGGTTAAACTGGGCGCCAGCGTGGCCCTGTTCGGCCGCCAGCCGGTACCACCGCACCGCTTCGGCATCGTCCTTCTTGACACCTTTTCCATGATCATACGCCACACCGAGGTTGAACTGGGCGTTAGCGGATGCCTGTTCAGCCGCCTTACGCCACCATTTGACGGCGTCCGCATCGTCTTGCGCGACGCCTTTGCCCTGCGCGTAACACACACCGAGGTTAAACTGTGCCGACGCATCCCCTTGCTCCGCCGCCTTACGGTACCATTTGACCGCTGCCACATCGTCTTGCGCAACACCTTCGCCCTGCGCGTAACACACACCGACGTTAAACTGGGCCGACGCATTTTCTTGCTCTGCTGCCTTACGCCACCATTTGACCGCCTCCGCATCGTCTTCCACGACGCCTTCGCCGTCTGCGTAGGCGAGCCCCAGGTTGAACTGGGCGCCAGCGTGGCCCTGTTCGGCCGCCCTACGGTACCACTTGACCGCTTCCGCATCGTCTTGCGCAACGCCATTCCCCAGTGCGTAGCACACACCGAGCACCAACTGTGCCGACGCATTTCCTTGTTCAGCCGCCTTACGCCACCATTTGGCCGCCTCTGCATCGTCTTGCGCGACTCCTTCACCGTTTGCGTAGCAATTCCCGAGGTTAAACTGGGCGCCAGCGTGGCCCTGTTCGGCCGCCAGCCGGTACCACCGCACGGCTTCGGCAACGTCCTTCTCGACACCTTCACCACGGTCATACATCACGCCCAGGTCCAACTGTGCAGCAGCAAGCCCTTGTTCGGCCGCCTTCCGGTACAATTCAACCGCCTCCGCATCGTCTTGTGCAACGCCCAGGTCATTTGAGTAGCGCCGCGCAAGGCTGAGCTGTGCCCACGCATCTCCTTTCTCCGCCGCTTCCCGCAATCGTTGGAGATAGACCGCCTGCCACGTATCCCCCTCTTCTTGCACAGCACGAGCCCCCCCTGCCTGACCGGTGTCCACGTCCGTGTGCGCCCGCGCACCCGAGGCCGGCGACTCGAGCACATCTCTTGGCGCGGCTCCTTGCCTCATGCCTTCAGCCCATTCATCCACCGCCGACCGCGTTACTTGCATGGCAAGAATGCCTAAGACGAAGATGGCGATGGTGACGCCCAACGCGACGCGCCTTCTGCGGATTCTGGCGGCAGTCATTTCCAGAGTGCGGCGTCGTCCTCGCAGCCAGGCCACAAGATGTAGCAGACCCACGACGAGAGGCACGCACACCACTACCCACATGGTCCCGCCAACCCCCACCACGGCTGCTTTCTCCGGGTTTATGACCAGAGCGAGGAGGGCAGTCCCCCAGAACATGCCGAGCCACCACGTCAGGTGGTACTTGATCTCCGGCCACAGACCCTGGATCTCCCACGATGCAGGCTTGTCCTTGTCGGATGCTCCCGCACCGGATCTCATGGCGCCACCCTCCGCCCCCTGTCTGCGGGTTACAGGTTCCCCCTGCTGACCCGCGCGCGGGCCGAACTCAAGGCGGCGTTCGAAGGGAGGAACTCCCGCTGCCTCTTTCCCGGCCGATTCTGCTGCGCCGGTGTCGCGCGTCGCTTCGGGCGCGCGGGTAGAGCCGGGTATCTTGATGGCTGCGCCACAGTCCGGGCACCGTCCCCTCTTTCCGCGGTTCTCGTCACTGACCACCAGCTTCTTGCTGCATTGCGGGCATACCAGCCTTATGTGCGGCATATAACCCTCCGAGAGCAGGAGTGCCGCCTGTTCCAATTCCACTGCGGTTCCCGGGTGCCCATTCTCAAACTCACCCCGCGGTTCTCGTCACTGACCACCAGCTTCTTGCTGCATTGCGGGCATACCAGCCTTATGTGCGGCATATAACCCTCCGAGAGCAGGAGTGCCGCCTGTTCCAATTCCACTGCGGTTCCCGGGTGCCCATTCTCAAACTCACCGCAGCAGAGTCTAATGCCAAAGGCCCGCGGGTGCAAGGCAGATTCATTTAAAAGTGCCACTATCGTATAGTCACGTGTGTGTTCCACCTCTCTGAAAACGTGTAGCTGACGGCGTAACGACCACAGGCGAGGGCGCCTGTGCCACGCACGACTCCCCCTTTCGCACGCCTTCGCATCATCCGGGTCGAAACCGGGCCTTCCCAGTGCGGACCCAAAAACGACGACGAAAAGCCGATAATTGAATGACCCTGACCAAAGCGCCTGACAGGGCCGTGCTTCCGGCTACTATCTATGGCGAGCGGGGAGAAAGGAGGAGCGCGCTGGGTCTTCGGATTCATGTGGGTGACAGGAAGTCCAAGAAACCCGACTTCGACATGGCGGGGGAGGCGGCCGAACTGCCGGTGCGGCATGAAGCACACGGCTCGAAGCCGGCCGGTGTGCTGCTGCTGGTGATGGCCGTCGGCGACCCTGCGCCGGCGGTGGTGCTGTTCGTATTTCTGGAGGGCCTGCCCCCCGCGGCGCGCTGGCTGGTTTCGGGGTCTGTGGCTGTCGGCGCGGCGGTGATGCAGTGGTACGGAGGGCAACGCAAAGTCGTGCTGCTCCTCCCCGGCACCGCCCTGTGGTACAAGGCGGCCGAGGCGACGAAGTGGGTACGCGGGGGGGGGGGGGGAAGTTCTCCGAAGGGCCAACGCCCCGAAGAGGGCTTTTCGAACACCTCCCCCGGGTCAGCATCAACCCGGGACATCCCTAAACCCTATGCATTGTCGCTTGACATCTGCCTCGTGCGAACATAAGCTCTGGTGGTTCAGAAGCTTCTCATCAGTGATGCACCGTTACGCCCAAAACCGCGCAGCATGATGTCGAAAGTCGAGCTGAAGCGCCCCGCCAAGGTTCTTCATAAGACGGTCCACCATAGCGGGATGGAAATACCTCCTCTTGTCGTCGCTTATCACATCAGCGCCGACGGCGGCGTATTGACGCATGGTCGGCCCGTCCTCAGCCTGGCGTTTGTGCTCAGCTCAACCTTGAGATGCGAAATCACACTTTCTGGACCCGATTCAGACTACCGCCAGGGGAAATCGCTGGGCAAATCTTGTTTTCGGCTTTTGCACGGCCGGAGTGGATATGTATGAATTGCGGCGCTCCGGTTGGTGTCTCAACGGGTAAACTGCACGAATTGTCTGACCAGACAGGTGGGGAAAAGCTACATGAAACGATTACTTGTGACAGGAGCCGGTGGTCCGGCGGGGAGAAACTTCGTTCGCTCCCTGAGGGAGGCACCGGAGCCTTTCTACATCGTGGGCACGGATGTTAATGAGTACTACCTGCAGCTCGCACCGGTGGAGGCACGGTACGTTGTTCCGCACTGCACCGCCCCGGGCTACGTTGACGCGCTCAATAGCATCATCGAAGCCGAGGAGATCGAGCTGGTTCATCCCCAGCCCGATCCGGAAGTCGGCGTTATCTCTGAAAATCGAGAGGTCATCAATGCCCGGACCCACCTGCCCGCGAAGAAGACCGTTCGGACCTGCCAGGACAAGCTGGCCGCCGTGCGTGCCTGGGAGGAAGACGGCCTGCGCAAAGACCAGGCCATGGTGATTGAAGAGCCGGGGGATCTGGGGGCCGCCGCTGAACTGCTGGGTCTGCCGCTGTGGCTGCGGGCCAATTCCGGAGCGGGCAGGCGCGGAGCCACCCCCGTCCATAACCTTGAGATGGGCCTGCACTGGATCGGCTACTGGCGCGCGCAGGGAGTGGAGTGGAGCTTCATGGCCGAGAAATACCTGCCGGGCCGGGATCTGGCTTTTGCTTCCCTTTGGCACGAGGGCGAACTGATCGCTTCCTTGAGCCTCGAGAGACTGGAATACATGCTGCCGAACCAGTTGCCCACGCAGAAAACGGGTCCGCACACGGTCGGCGTCTCCCGCCACAATGACACCGTTAACCGTACAGCTACGGCGTGCATCAGGGCTGTTAGCCCATGCCCGCACGGAGTCTTCTGCGTGGACCTTCGGGAAGACGCAGATGGCAATCCAGTGCCCACCGAGATCAACTGCGGACGGTTCTACGCTTCGTCCCTCTTCTACGTGAACGCCGGCGCAAACCTTCCGTACTACTACGTGAAGCGCGCTTTTGCGGAGTCGGTAGACACGCCCTTCTCGTCTTACAACGCCATTCCCGCGGACATCTTCTGGCTGCGCCACGTGGATACGGACAGTGTCATGATCCCGCGTAAGGATCTGGAGTACACGTCCCGTGTAGATGCTCCCCCCGTGCAGTAGCGGGAGTTGGCGAAAGCGCCTGACCGTTGATTGGACACCAGAGAACGAAGATGCCACACGTCTTACTATCCGCGCCGGACGAAAAGCCCTGGAGCTTTGGCAGGCACCTGGCAGTGGCGCTGCAAGAGATCGGGATGAAAACGCGCTTTCTCGACTTCCGCAGCATCCCCGAGCCGAACGACGCCCTCCTGGAAGCAGTCGAGCAGGACCCGCCGGCGGTTCACATTGTCTGGAAGGGGGAAAGATACACCCCGGAGACGCTGCGGAAGGTCGCATCACGCGGCGTGTACAACGTCTTGTGGTACCCGGATGGCGCCGTCCCAGCCTGGCTACCTCCGCTGGCGGAGGCCAGCGATCTGTGCTGCACGCAAGGCCACACCGCCCGGACAGAGCTCCGCGGGCACGGCGTGCGCAGTGTCGAGCGACTGGTGGAGGGAATCACGCCTTCGTGCTTCGAGTACGACTCCATCACCCGGATGGATGTTCGCACATACGGCTGCGATGTCGTCGTGATAGGAACGATTGACCGTTCTGCCGGCTACGGCAAGCGGCTGAAGGCGCTCAACCGGTTGGTGTCGGACGGCGCCCGCGTCAGGTGGTGGGGACGCAAGATGGCCTTCCGGCGGAACCACCCGTGGGATTTTTTGACCCCGGCAAGCCGCGCCTGGGGAGGCAAGATGGTTGAAGGTGCAAGTTATGCAAAGGCCTGCCACTGTGCCGACATCTTCCTGGCTATTCCCCGCAACCCGGGTAACGCCGGCGGCCTGAGCAACCGGGCGTTCTGGGTCACCGGGCTTGGAACGTTCTACCTTTCCCTGTACAAGAAAGGTATGGAGGAGTTCTTCGAGCTGGGCGAGGAAGTGGCCGTGTTCCACAGCGAGGATGAGATGCGGCGCAAGGTACGCTACTATCTGGAGCATGAGGAAGAGCGGGAGACCATCGCCCGAGCCGGCCAGCGGCGCACGCTGCGCGACTACACGAACCACCGCGCTTTCTGCCATTTGTTCGACATGATCGCGGACCGGGGCGGCCCGATCATTTCCACCGGAGCGCCTTAACGCTCCATACTCCGGAGCGTGTCGAGGACGGCCTGCACGTTCCGCAGATTGCCGACGGGTAAGCCGTGCCCGATTCCGGCGTCGCGGGCGGAACTGCCGGGGCGGTGCCGGAAGTCCAGGGCGGTGTCTGAACCGTCCCCCCAGTTGAGGATCAGGACGGACTTTTCCGGCAACGCGGGCAGCGACGGGCTGATCTCGATGAAATCCTCTCCCACGGCGCTGACGTCCCGGAAGGTGCCGCTGAAGCCGATCTCCACGGTGTCGCCGGCCGCGAAGGCCGATGCCGGGGTGCGCAGATAGAGGCGCGATCGGGTGCAGTCGGCCAGCCGCTTGTTGTCCATCACGCCGTGGACCTTCGGGGCGTTCACAAAGCCCGGCACCGCCTGCAGCGAGGCCGCGTCCAGGCCGGTATGCTGCTGATGCTCGGATAGGTCGGGCGTCCAGATGCCGCCCACGGCCAGCAGTGTGCCGCCGTAGCCCATGAACAGGTTGCGGTCGCTGGACAGACCGGTCGCGTCGCGGCTGCTCAGGGCTACTCCCCAGCCCGGCGCCAGCACGTTGTTGGTGACCGTGTGCGTGCCCTCCGAGGAAGTGACGGCGCCATAGCCGCAGAGGGCGATGGTGTTGCGGTCCACGGTGAAGCGTTTGACCGAATCGTGGCCCAGGATGACCGCGTAGGCCTGCGCGCCGACGATAAGATTGCCGGCCAGCGAGCCCTCGGTGACGCCCTGCATCATCAGCGCCTGTCCGCCGTCCAGCAGCACGTTCTCCCGGATGCGGATGTTCGAAACCCCGTTGTGAAGCTGCATGTTGTCCGGATGGCTCCACCGGGTGTGGCCGCGGATGAAGTTGCGGCGGACGAGGACGTCTGCGGAGTCATGACTGACCACCACGCCGTCGTAATCGTTGTGCGCCACGTCGCAGCCCTCAACGATCACGTCGCGGACACCGCCGCAGGTGATGCCGTTGCCGTTGGCGTTAACCCGACAGTCCGCCACGCGCAGTCCCGTCCCGCTGCGCAGGTACAGGCCGTGGCCCAGGTTGTGGTGTACGTGGCAGTTGCGGATGGTTATATGCCCGTTGCCTTTGCTCCACGAGCCGATGCCGTGGTCCGCGCCGTGGCGGATTTCGAGGCCGTCGAAGACCAGGTGTCTCTTATCCCCGTACTCGACCACGAATCGGCCCCTGCGGACGGCTTCGATCAGCAGCCCGTCCGGGTCCCGGCCCTCCGGGGGCCAGAGGAACAGCCGGAAGCCGTCGCCCTGTGGCTCGGCCGCCCATTCCCCCGGCCGGTCCAGGAAGGCCGGCCGCCCGCACAGGTAGTAGCGGTCCACGCCGGCCTCGACTTCACGCCCGTAGCCCCACGGTTTGTCCACCGTCAGTGTCCCGTCCGCGAAGCCATTGACCGTCCGCCGGGCCTGGGTGGTGGTGCTCACGTCCCAGTAGAACACCTCGGCGCCGACGTATGTGGCGGCGTCGCCCGTCAGGTGCGCGGCGTCGGCCAGCCCCGCCCCACCGCCGCCCTCAGCCACCCACCAGCCCTCGTTCGGGGTGCGGGCCATCGGCAATGGGGCGCCGTCGGCGAAGAGGTCGGGCGGCTGCCAGTCCACGTCGGCGTAGTAAATGTGGTTGGCGTGAGGGCTGCCGCCGCACATCTCGGCCGTGGCCGGCCGCCAGCCGGAGACCGCATCGGCCCCGCTGATGACGACCCGGGCGCCCCGCGCGGCGCGGTAGGTGATGGGGGCATCGGGCGCGCCGCTGCTGCTGGGGCGGAGTTGCTCCCGATAGATGCCGGCACCTATGGTAACAGTGTCACCCGGGCCGAGTGCCGACGCCGCTTTGCCGAGGGTCAGCCAGGGGGCCTGCGCCGTGCCTGGACCGGCGTCGTCCGCCGCGGGGTGGTTTGGTTCCACGAAATACTCGGCCGCAGGCGATCCGGCCGCCGTCAGAGCCAGCAGCGCACAAACGAGAAAACGCCCTGCTATTCCACGCACGGCAGACACCTCCGCGTTGGGGTTACCCTGATGCGCCTTCCGCCTGCCCGTGTCGGTCGGCCTCGATCTTGCGGTCCGAACTGTGCGTCGGCTCCGGCAGCAGGTGGACCTCGCTCCGGGCGTAGGCTTCCAGCGCCTCTCGCGCGGTCCCCTCCGGGGCGCGGTAGATGCCCACGGCGCTGTCGCGCAGGCCGTGGAAGGCGATCTCGCCCACCTCCCGCACCAGCACAACGTCCAGGTCCCGCAACTCGGCGAACTCCCGTATCACGGCCAGACCGGCGCGCAACTGCCGGTCCTGGAACTGATTCTCCTCCACTTCCACGTCCTCGATGGCGCCGTCCCGCAGTCGCGCGAGCACGAAGAACGGCGCCCGGCCGAAGTGCGGGCACAGGGGTGCATCCAGCCCCTCGTCCGACTCGACGGGCACCAGGGCCCGCTGCTCCTCCCCGCGGTAGGGCTCGATGTGCAGCACCACGCCCTCAATCCGCGGGCGCTTCTCGCGCACGGTCTCGGCGGCCCGGTGCGCCAGGGCGTGGCTGCGCTCAACGTCCATCTGAGGTCTCACGTCCACATGGCCCTCCACGAAATAGAAGGGCCCGGAGCGCCGCGAGTGTATCTTCTCCACCCCGCGCACGCCGGGCACGTCCGCGATGATCTGCGCGACTTCGCGCTCCAGCTCGGGGTCCACGGAGGCGTCCATCAGGCTCAGCACGGCTGACCACAGGTTGCCGAAGCCGGCATAGAGGACCAGTCCGGAGATCAGCAGCGTGACGATGCCCTCGACGTAGGGAATGCTGTAGCGGGAACAGATGAGGGCGACGAAGACCGCGATGGAGGTGCCCATGTCCAGTCTGACCTCCTCCGCGGTGGCGCCCAGGCTCTGGGAACCGGTGGCCAGGCTGGTGCGTTTTTCCCACAGGTAGAGGCCGAGGGCCACGAAGACCGAGATTCCGGCGACGGCGAGCCCCGCGCCGGTGAACTGCGCCACCGGCGGCGCGCCCAGCCGCTGCACGCTCTCTATGGCAAAGCGCACCCCCAGGAAGATGATGAAACCTGAACCCAGCAGCGCTGCCAGTGTCTCGGCGCGGTAGAAGCCATAGGGAAACCTCTCCGTGGCATTGCGCCCGGCAATGTACAGGCCGAACCAGGAGGTGCCCAGGGCAATCATATCTATGCCCGAGTGCAGCGCATCGGCCTGCAGCGCGCGCGAACCCACCAGCATACCGACCCCGTATTTGCCCGCGGCCATCGCCATGGTCACCAGGGCCGCGATGAGCGCAACCCGGCGCGCCCTGATCAGATTGTCCTTCATGCCTTCCCCCGGCATGGCCGTCGTGGTTGAGACCGGCTGCGGCGATGTCAGAAGTTGGCGCCGACGCCGAGGATGTATTTGGTGTCCGTCTTCTCCTGCCCGGGCGCCGGGGTCGCGTCGTAATCCAACACGATCTTGAAGCTGGAGAAGAGGACCTCGGTCATGTCCACGCGCACCTGCGCCGACGTGGTCAGGTAGTAGTCCCCGAAATCGTTCCAGGCAGGGACGTAAGTCAGATCGTGCAGGAATGTTGCGTTGCTTGCGAGCTTCGCCATGAAGTGGTAGGCAGCCTGGGCGGACATCTCGTCGTTGGTAGTCTGCGCCGCGTCGTCGAACTCCTCGTGTAGATACGCTATGCCTGCCTCGGTGCCGAATGCCAGGTCTTCGCGCTCCACCCACTGGTAGCCCAGCCCGGTGCCGAGCGTTGTGCGCCCGTCCAGCAGGGCGACCTCATCGTGCTCGAAACGGCCCGAGCCGTAGACGTACATCTTCTCGCCGACGAAATAGTCGTACTGGCCGCCGGCAAACCATTCATCCTGCGTCACGTTGTCTGCGCCCGTGGCGGGGTCCTCTTGCTCGCCGTAGTAGTAGCCCGCGCCGAGCGTAATGCGGTCGTTCTCGCCGCGTCTTTTGAGGTCAAGGTCCAGCGAGCGGCTCTCCGTCTCCGTGTTTCCCGTGGTGACCGTGTAGCCGGCGGTGATGCTGCCCTTCCATTTCGGCTTCGGCTCGGGAGGCGGCGGAGGCGGGTTGATGGCGGCCACCTGAGCGATGGGGAATGTCTGCGCCTCCAGGTCGCCTTCCCCCGGAATCGCCACCTCACCCGGATCGCCCGCGACGAGGGTCTGCCGCGCCACCGAGCCGTCGCTCAGGTGCAGGGCGACCGGTTCCTCGGTGGACAGCGTGGCCACGTCCGCCATGCTCACCGTCACCTTGCCGGCCACGGCCGATCCGATCGTGAGCCGGCCCTCGACCAGCCTCAGCACCTTTCCGGAAAGCCGGTCACCGTTCTTAAACGTCACCTCATCGGCCTGTGCCTGCGAAAGACACGCAATCGTCAGAACGCAAGAAATCACAATGATTCTACGCATCATGTTCGCCCCTCCCGAGTGCCAGAGTAATGGCCCATTCGATGCCCCATGCTAACCGGGCGGATGAGAGTGTCAAGGCAACGCCACGAGGTAGAAGGGGCCTCAGGGCGCCTGGTCGAAGAAAGGTGTATCGTCCCGTTCGACACACTCCGCGGCATACAGGTACATGGCCGCCGACCTCACGCCTTGAAATCTTCTTTGCAAAGGTTGTGCCGTTTCATCTTCTCGTAGAGGGCCCTCGGGCTCAGTCCGGCCCGCTCCGCCGTTTCGCCGACGCGCCCCCCGCTGGCCGTTAGAAGCCCTTCCAGGTACGCCTTTTCCAGATCGGCCAGAACCCGTTTCCGCACCCGTCGCCAGGGCTCCTGAAGCCATTGCTCCGGCAGGCTTCCCTCGACGAGAGCCCCGGACGCAAAGTCCGTCTCCCCGCCGCCGCCCGAATGGCTTCCGGCAGATCGGCCAGAGTGATCAGGCGTCCGTCGCACAGCAGCAGGGCCCTTTCGATAACGTTGATCAACTCCCGCACGTTGCCCGGCCACGAGTAGGCGGTCAAAGCCTCCTTCGCCTCGTCGGTGATGCCCTCCACATCGCAGCCGACGCGGGGCTGCAGGTAGTCACCGTAACTATCCACCAGCACGGGGATATCCTCCCGCCGCTCCCGAAGCGGCGGCAGGATAAGCGTGACGACGCTGAGGCGATAGTAGAGGTCGCGGCGAAAGCGACCCGCTGCCACCTCGGCCTCCAGGTACCGGTTGCTGGCAGCCATCAGGCGCACGTCCACCGGGATAGTCTTTTCGGCGCCTATGGGCTGGACCTGGCGATCCTGCAGCACGCGCAGCAGCTTGACCTGCAGGTGATAGGGCATCTCGCCGATCTCGTCCAGGAAGACGGTGCCCCGGTGGCCGAGTTCGAACCAGCCCCGCCGGGTCCTGACCGCGCCGGTGAAAGCCCCCCTCTCGTGCCCGAACAGTTCGCTTTCGAGCAGGGATTCGGGCAACGCGCCGCAGTTGACGGCCACGAAAGGCCCTCCGGACCTCGGGCCGCCGTTGTGGATTGCCCGGGCCAGCCGTTCCTTGCCCACCCCCGTCTCGCCCAGGAACAGCAGGGAGACATCCGTGGGCAGCACCCTGCGGGCGAGGTCCAGGAACACCTGCATGGCCGGGCTCTCGGAGACGAAATCGGCCAACTGCGGGGTGGCCATGTCCCGTTCGGCCGGCAGCCTGCTGCGCGCGACCACCGCCCGCCGGGCGAGGATCGCCCGCAGGACCTCCCCGAAAACTTCAGCCGAGAGCCCCTCGTGCAGCACCGCCTGGCAGCCAGCGGCGGTCAGGCGGGCGCGGTTCACCGGGTCATCGCTGTCGGATATCACAACCACTGCGGGGGGGTCGGGCAGCTCGCCCAGTGCGGATACCCTGGCCACCAGGTCCCCCGGCACGGCGCTCTGGCTGACGATCAGCACGTCGGCGGTCTTGCGCACAATGCGGTCCCACAGGCGGGGCCCCGTCTGCTCGACCTCCAGAAGCACGTCGGGACCGGTGAGCAGGTCCGTCAGACGCCGCCGGACGGCCGCCGGCGCTACGGCCAGAACCACCCGGGTGAACACCTGAGTGACTCCCCCCCATAAAAGTACCGATAAATACTTTTACTTCCGATTCGATCGGAAGTCAAGGCTCTTATTCGTCTCCGGCGCGGGCCGGACCGCCCTGCACCCGGACGGGCATATAAGCCACTTTATTACAACACCTTACAGGTACCCCTTCGGGGAGCTTTCCCGTCTGGCACGCCGTCTGCATTTCCTCTGGCAGGAGCGGGGTGGTCCCGCCCACGTCGGCGTAACCCACAAAGTGGGAGGAACGGAAGATGGCGAAGGCAAAGGGAAAAGGCGGAAAGTCGGCGGCGAAGTCGCAGAGCAAGGGCAAGAAGAAGAGCAAGGGGCAGAAGAGCCCGAAGGGCTGAGGATAGCCCTTGCCCTGCTGCGAAGACGGGCGTGCCGCGGCGCCAGACCGAGGGGTATGCGCCGCAGGCATGCATCCGGGGGAGCGCCCCGATCCGCGGAAGGCCGGGCAGCCCACACCCCTCAGGAACGTTGTGCGGCCGGATCGGCCCGCTCATCCCCCCGGCACTTCGGCCTTCACATGCCGTTGAGGCCGTAGATGCGCGCCGGGTTGTCGTAGAGCCAGGCGCGACAGACCTCCACAGCACGGGATTCTCCCACCTGGCCGCGCACCACCCGCACGGCCAACGCGCGGGCGATGTTCTCCCTCGCCATCACCAGCACCCCGTAGGTCTTCTCAGGCCCCATGGAGTTGTCCCCGCCGAACCCGATGATCTTATTCGCCGGCACCAGGTCCAGCCACTCGTTCAGCATGTGTTCCGTCATGTACGGCGATATCTGGTGACACCAGATGAGGTTGAGGTTGGCGTTCGGATACTGGTTGCCGATAACGGCCATCTCGCGCACCCAGGGCATCCCGCCGTGGTAGAGGTCGAACCTGGTGCGCCGGTAGCGCATGAGCTGGGGTATCAGGTTGCGCGGACGGAGTTGAGTGAAATCCTGCCAGCACCGGTAGATGATCCCGCAATGCACGGCGACCACGAGGTCGTGCTCCGGCGCCAGTTCGATGGCCTTGTGGGTGATCCAGGTGCCCAGGGCGCGGGATTCGGCATCGGTCAGCCCGCCCGACGTCAGCCTGCCGAAAATCGCAGACGCATCTGAGTCCTCCGCCGGCTGCGCGGAGAGGCCGGCCTGAAACTTGAGGCCCACGTTGCCACGCTCGGCGACATGCTGCAGCCAGAAGCACACCCATTCCTCCGGGTCCGCAAAGTCCCCACCGTTTCTCTCGCGCCATTGCTCGTACAGCCCGCGCACGGCGGGCGCCGAACCCCAATCGGCATCCATGAAGCCGCGATGCACGCCCACCGCGTAGCCGCCGGGGCCGTCTTCCCAGGTGCTCTGGTTCAGCACCCGCTCGATGCGGCACTCTTCCTGCAGGATGCGGTCATAAAGGCCCGGCTTGTTGGCTGCCCGTAGGCGTTCGGACAGTTCTCTATACGTATCGTCGTTGATCTCCTCGACGCCGTAGAGGTCGCGCGCAGTTATCTGCGCGGCGCGTGCATAGCCGGTGTCCCGAATGGCGGGGAGGTAGGGGCGGAACGTGCGCCACCTCTCCTCCAGGGCCACGGAAGTGTCCAGCAGCGCCAGCCGGTCCACGGGCAGCCCGGCGCTCACGGCGTTGGTCATGCTGTAGTGGCAGTAAATGCGGGTGAAGACATCCGCCGTCGCCGCGACGGCTTCCTCCTCGGTCGGCAGGTGCTCGTGGGCGTCAATGACGGTCATCTCCGCCATCTCGCCGACCAACTCCTCCGCAACGCGCTCTACGTCCCTGTCCATCGGGCACATTCTCCAATTCGGGGAGGGAGAGAGCGAGCGAGTCTCTACTCGTCGGCGAGTTCGCGCACGATTTCGTCCCGCTCCACGTCGCACTTGCGCATCAGGCGGTGGAAGCTCTCCCGCTCGATACCGGCGTGCTCGGCGGCCCGGGTGACGTTGCCGTCGTAGCGCTTCAGCACCTCGGTCAGGTATTCCCGCTGGCACTCCAGGCTGGCCTTGTCCATGGCTTCGCGGTATGGCAGGTCCATGAGGGCCGCTATTTCCGCAGGGGGCCGGCGCCCGTCCGATTCCAGAAACGGGAACAGGGACGGGGTGATGGTGTAGTCCTCGCAGAGGACGACGGCGCGCTCGATGGCGTTCTCCAGCTCGCGCACGTTCCCCGGCCAGTCGTAATTGAGCAGTTCCTCCATGGCAGCGGAGGTTATCTGGTAGCGGTCGCCCTCCTCGCCGGCGAACTCGCGCAGGAAGTGCTCCACCAGCAGCGGCACGTCGCCCGTCCGCTCCCGCAGGGGGGGCAGGCGGATGGGAAAGACGTTCAGCCGGTAGTAGAGGTCCTCGCGGATCCGCCCTTCGTCAACCGCCCTCTGGAGGTCGCGGTTGCTGGAGGCGATGATGCGCACGTCCACGGGGATGTCCTCGGTGTCGCCCACGCGGCGGATCTCGCGCTCCTGGATGGCGCGGTTGATCTTGACCTGCAGGTCCGCGTCGAGCTCGGTTATCTCATCCAGGAACAGCGCCCCCCCGTCGGCCTCCATGAAGAGTCCCCGCTTGTCCCTGGAGGCCCCGCTGAAGGCGCCCTTCACGTAGCCGAACAGTTCGCTTTCGATCAGCTCCTTGGGCATGGCGCCGCAGTTGATGGCCACGAAGCGGCGGCTGGATCGGTCGCTGGCGGAGTGGATGGCGCGCGCGAACAACTCCTTCCCCGTTCCGCTCTCGCCGGTCAGCAGCACCGTGGCGTCCGACTGCCCCGCCTTGCGGGCCAGCTTAAAGGCATCCTCGAGGGCCTCGCTCTCGCCGACTATATTGGGGAACCCGTACCTTTCCTCCACCTGCTCCTTCAGTATCCGGGTTTCCTCACGAAGCCGCTTGCGCTCCAGCGCTTTTTCGAGGGCGATTTTCAGCTCGTCCGGCTCGAACGGCTTGGTCAGATAGTTGTAGGCCCCCGCCTTGACCGCCTCCACCGCCTGTGAGACAGTGGCGAACGCCGTCATCAGGATCACCTCGGTCCCTGGCGATTTTTCCTTCACCTCCCGCAGCAACTCCATGCCGTCCATGCCGGGCATACGGATGTCGGACAGCACCAAGTCCACCTGCTGGCCCTCCAATTGCTCCAGGGCCGGGCGTGCGGCGCTGAACGTGCTTACCACGTAGTCCGCCGAGAGCAACTGGGAGAGCATCTTCAACATGCTCTCCTTGTCGTCCACCACGAACACTCTGGCTTTTCCAGTCATGACACCCGCCTGACGGCTTCGAGGGGACCGCTGGCTCAACCCACCGTCTTGAATCGGAGTTACCGGCGGACCTATAATCAGGGGACATTGTAAGACATGCGCCGACCGGCGCAAGGAGACAACGGCGTGCTGGACCTGACCAAAGTCAACACATACCCCATCGCGCAGCGTCACAACCTGGTGACGCTGGAGGATTTCCTCGACCCCGAGGACAGCCGCGCGGACTGGGGCAACGCGGAGTTCGAGCGCCTCTGCGCGCACGTGCATCGTGCCGCCCGCGACGGCGTGGTGCTGCTGCAGTTCGGCGCCCACGTCATCAAGTGCGGCCTGGGACTCATCGTGCGCGACCTGATGCGGCGCGGCCTGGTCCATCATGTTGCCATGAACGGGGCCTGCGTGGTGCACGACTTCGAGATCGCCCTGATCGGCGAGACCAGCGAGGACGTGGCGGACAGCATCGAGGACGGCTCCTTCGGCATGGCCGAGGAGACCGGCCGATTCATCAACGAGACCATCAATGCCACCTCCGAGGGCCTGGGTGCCGCGATAGGCCGGCGCATCAGCGAGGAGAAGCTGCCCCACCGCGACCACAGCGTCCTGTGCGGCGCGTTCGAGATGGGCGTGCGCGCCACGGTGCACGTGGCCATCGGCACCGACATCGTCCACCAGCATCCCACCTTCGACGGGGCCAAAACGGGCGCGGCCACACACCGCGACTTCCGGCTCTACTGCGACACCGTCTCGGGCATGAGCGGCGGTGCGCTGCTGAATTTCGGCTCGGCCGTCATCATGCCGGAAGTCTTCCTGAAGGCGCTGAGCATCAGCCGCAACCTGGGCTATCCGGTGGCGCCGCTCTACACGGCGTCTTTCGACCTCCGCGAAGACATCGAGGACTATTACTTCCGCCCCTGCAAGAACGTGGTGCACCGGCCCACCTCGAAGGGCGGCGAGGGGTTCAACTTCAGCGCGGACCATCGCCGCAGCATACCGGCCCTGCACCGGCGCCTGATCCAGATGTCCGAGGAGGAGGACGAGTGAGAGCCGTTATACAGCGCGTCTCGGAGGCATCCGTACGGGTGGACGGCGACCTGCTGGCCGGCATCGGGCCGGGCCTCATGGTGCTGCTGGGCGTGGGAGAGCAGGATGACGAGGAGAGCGCGGCCTACACGGCCGGAAAGATAGCCGGCCTGCGCGTGTTTCAGGACCGGGAAGGGCTGATGAACCTGTCCGTTGTCGAGGTGGGCGGAGCGGTGCTGGTGATTCCGCAGTTCACGCTGTACGGCGACTGCCGCAAGGGGCGGCGGCCGTCCTTCGGCCACGCGGCCCCGCCGGACCGTGCGGAGCGCCTCTACGAGCTGGTGGTCGAGCGTCTGCGCGGCCAGGGGCTGGAAGTCCAGACCGGCAGTTTCGGGGCGGAGATGTCCGTCTCGCTGGTCAACGAGGGGCCGGTCACGCTGTTGGTGGACAGCGACCGGCAGTTCTGATCGGTTTTCAGTCGGAGAGTGAAACATGAGAGCAGTTGCGGCGGCGATTCTGGCCGGGGGTTTTCTCTACCTGGGAGGCTGCCTGGGCGGCGGAGACGTGCGAACCGAACCCACGGTCTGGCAGGACCCGGAGCCGGCTTCCGGCAGCGAAGTCGCAGGCGCCCGCTGGACGCCGCCGGTGCTGAGCGCCACCACGTCCACACGGTCCTACCGGCTGAGGTCCGATCTGTCGCGCCCGCCGCGGGTGGAGGGGCGTCTCGGTGCTCCCCTGAAGCGCCAATGGAATTATATCGTCCTTCACCACAGCGGGGACGAGGTGGGCAGCGCCGAAGATTTTGATCGCTACCACCGCAAACACAACGGCTGGCTGGGCGTCGGGTACGATTTCGTGATCGGCAACGGCAACGGCGCGCCGGACGGCCTGGTGCAGGTGACCTTCCGATGGGAGAAGCAGATACAGGGCGCCCACGCGGGCCACGACCTCTACAACCAGCACGGCATCGGCATCTGCCTGGTGGGCGATTTCGAAAACGGCTATCCCACCCGCAAACAGATGGAGGCCCTGGTGGGGCTGATCAACTTCCTGCAGGAACGCTGCCGCATACCCACGGACCACATCGTGGGGCACTGCCACGTGCGACCCGGCGGCACCAAGTGCCCCGGCAAGAACTTCCCCTGGTACGAGCTGTTCGCCCACCTCAAGCACTGACCCTCACGGCGCGCAACGATCCAGCGCCACGCTGAACTCCCGCGCGCTGCCGAATCGGTCATCGGGCCGCTTCGCCACCGCTTTCCGGATCACTCCCGCCATGCCCCCCGGCAGAGAACCGGACTCCTCCGGGTCCGGCAGAGGCTCGTAGAGGTGCCGATACATCAGCGCCAGCGGAGCCGCCGGGCCGTAGGGCAGCCGGCCGAGCAGGGCGTAATAGAGCACCAGGCCCATGGCGTAGAGGTCGGCCGCAGGCGTCAGTTCCTCCCCGCGCCACTGCTCCGGGGCCATGAAGTGTGGCGACCCGATCAGCTGGCTGGTGGTGGTCTGGCTCGTGGTCTCCTCCAGCAGCCGCGAGACGCCGAAGTCGGTCAGCCGGGCCTCCCCGTCCTCGCTGATCAGGATGTTGCCCGGCTTCACGTCCGCATGCACGATCTTCCGCTCGTGTACCGCCTGCAGCCCGTTGAGGGTCTCCACGCACAGGCGGCGGGCGTCTCCCGCCGGCAGCGGGCCGTGTCGGCGGACCTTTTCGCCGAGGGACGTCCCGCGCACCAGCTCCATCTCGATGTAGGGAACCCCCTCCGCCACGCCCATGTCGAAGACGCGCACGACGTTGGGATGCGTGACCGAGGCGGCGGCCGCCGCCTCCCGGCGCAGGCGCTTGAAGGACCTGGCGGCGCGCTCGAGCGGTTGGAAATCCAGCAGCTTGACCGCCACCACGCGGTCGCTCCGCGCGTTGTGCGCCCGGAAGACCTTTCCGGCCCCTCCCCTGCCCACCAGGTCCAGCAGATCGAAGTGCGCGAACCGCCGGCCGGCCGGCTTTACCTCGAAGGGCGCCGCCGCCTCCGCCGCGCGGCCGCCCAGCAGGAGCGCGACCCGACCCTTCATCAGCGCTTCGCCGCACAGGGGGCAGTGCGCTTCGGGATGGATGCGTTCCGAAGGCGCGCGGAACCGCGCCCCGCAATCAGCACAGTCCACGGGCACGTAATGCGGCCCTCCGTAGGGCGCCGCCTCCTCGGCCACGCGCGGATGGACGGCCATTACCCTCTCCTCCAACGCCACCAGGTCGTCGGGTGCCTCGCCGGAGGCAATGGCGCGCAGATGACCGGCCAGCTCGCGCGGGCTGACGGCCTTCCGCTCCAGAAGCCGCAGGCCGAACAGGAGGGCATCCGCTGAAACGCTCATCGGGGGCTCAGGTCTCGTTGAGTAGCTCTTTCAGGTCCTCCTCGGTCAGCTCGGCCACGCCCTCCTCGCGGGCGCGGTCCAGCTTGCTGCCGGGGTCCTCGCCGACGACGATGTAGTCCGTGTTTCCGCTGACGCTGCCGGTGACCCGCCCGCCCTGCGACTCGATCAGCCGCGTGGCCTCCTCGCGGGTGTAGCCCTCCAGGGCGCCGGTCAGGACGAAGGTGTGGCCGGCCACGTCCGGGTTCTCCTCCACCTCCGCCATCTCGGACTCCATGCTCACGCCGCCGTCCCTCAGCTTGTCCAGCACCTGCCGGGTGGAATCCTTGTCGAAGAACTCGACGATCGCCTGGGCGACGATCGGGCCGACCTCGTCTATCTCCTCCAGCGCCTCGGCATCGGCCTCCCGCAGCGCGTCCATGTCCGCGAAGTTCCGCGCCAGCACGTCCGCCAGGTGGGAGCCGACGTGCGGTATGCCGATCCCGAACAGCAGCCGGGAAAGGCCGCGCTCCTTGCTGGCCTCGATCCCTTCCATGAGGTTCTCGGTGGACTTCTCGGCCATGCGCTCCAGGCCCCGCACCTCGTCCTCCTCCAGGCTGTAGAGGTCACCCACGTCGTGCGCCAGGTCGCTCTGCACCAACTGCTCCGCCAGCGCCTCGCCCAGGCCTTCGATATCCATCGCCCCTCGGCTCGAAAAGTGCGTTATCCGCTCCACCCGCTGGGCCGGGCACTGGGGGTTGATGCAGCGCACGTAGACCTCGTCCGGATCGCTCTGCACCGCCTCGCCGCAACTGGGGCATTCGTCGGGCCGCTCGAACGGCTCCTCGTCCCCGGTCCGTTTCTCCTCGATGACCTTCACCACCTGGGGGATGATCTCGCCGGCCTTCTCCACCAGCACGTGGTCCCCGATGCGCACGTCCTTGCGCTCCAGCTCGTCGAAGTTGTGCAGCGAGGCGCGGGTCACCGTGGTGCCGCTCAGGTGAACCGGCTCCATGATGGCCACGGGCGTGAGCTGCCCCGTCTTGCCCACGTTGATCTCGATGTCCTCGACCCGGCTGACGCCCTGCTCGGCCGCGAATTTGTACGCCATCATCCAGCGCGGCGCCTTGCTGGTCGCGCCCAGCGCCTCCCTCTGCTCGATGCCGTCCACCTTCACCACCAGGCCGTCCACGGGGTAGTCCAGGTCTCCAACGTGGTACTCCCAGGAACGGCAGCGGTCCAGGACTTCCTCAATGTCCGCGCAGCGTTCGGCGTTGGGGTTGGTGGGACAGCGGTGCTCGCGCAGCCACCGCAGCCGCTCCCAGTGGGAGTCGGGCACGTCCACGCCCTCGGCCGTGCCAATCTCGTAGGTGAACGCCTGCAGCCGGCGCTCGGCGGTGGTGGAGGGGTCCAGCAGCTTCAGCGAGCCAGCGGTGGCGTTGCGCGGGTTGGCGAAGGGCTCCTTCTCCGACTTGCTGCGCTCCTCGTTGATCTCCCGGAAGGTGTCGAAGGACATGTATATCTCGCCGCGCACCTCCAGCACGGAGCCCTCCGGGGGCATCTCGGCCTCTCCCGATTCG
>CAYVBE010000061.1:7363-19998 GCA_964448935.1 uncultured candidatus Brocadiaceae bacterium | reverse complement strand
TCGGGTCCCGCTGAAGTCCCGCGCCTTTTCACGGCGCACTAAATATCCGGGTTAGAGCTTCTCGGCCACGTCTCGGACCGTCTGGACCCATAGCGGCACTCGCTCCGGGTCGCCCTGGACAGTTTCGGTATCCTTCAGGCAGACGTCCACGTGGCAGCCGTTGGCGCGGCAGGCGCCCAGGTCGCGCCGCAGTATTCGCCCCACCCGATCCGGGTCCCAGCCGTAGCCCACCATGTCCGCTGGATTCGGTCGGTAGCTCACCACGTACTCGTCGGCGATCTGCTCCGCGCAGTTCGGCGCGTCGGCGGCTGGCGTAACGGCGATCCGCCGCAGGTTGGGTATCGGCCGCAAGACGTCTATCTTGTCCGTCAGGTCCTCGCAGCACCCGTATGCCGTCAGGGCGAACTCGCGCATGATCGGCATCTGATACTGAACCATGAACTCGTCGAACATACGCGGGCTGACGCCGGTCAGCTCCTGCGCCTCGAAGTAGCCCCACAACTCAGAGCGCTTCACCGTGCGACCGGGCGCCGGGTCGGCCAGATCTTCGGCATAGGGAATGGACTGGTTGTGGTGGTTGAGCAGCTTCCAGTCCCCCGCGGCCTCGGCCTCTTCGTGAGCACCCAGGACGCCGTCCCGCAGAACGCTCATCAGCCGGTGCAGCCAGTCGGGACGCTCGACCATGTCGAGCATGAGCTGCTCCATGCCGCGCAGATTACCCAGCAAGACGTTGATCCGGCCGCACGCCGGTCCCCGGTCCACCAAGACGGGCAGAACATCGCCCATGGCCTCCTGCAATCCGTCCCGCCGGCGCCGTGTCGCCGCCTCGTGTATCCGGTGCCGCGGCGGAACGATTCGCTCGATGTCCTCTTCGTCTTTGATCGGGGGGTCCCACGTGAAGGCATGTGTGCCGTCCGGGTGGTAGTCCCTGCTGAAAGGTAATCCCCACAGGCCGTCCGCGGTTCTCTCATGCACGGCACGCATGGTCCACCAGGGCTCCAGAACGTAATCGTCCCCCAGACCGGCCCGGTATATCTCCTTCCGCAGCCTCCACTCGTGGCCGCGATAGAACTCGTCCCGACAGAGACATCTCGACTCCGGCATTTCCTGGAAGGCCATCCGCCGCACGTAGATGGGGATGCCGTCGCCCTTCAGGCTGTTATGTCGGCGCCAGAGTAACCGCCGCTCCTCCTGGATTGGGTCCGCGGCAAGCTCCGCATATCGAGCGGCCAGGGAACGTATGGTCTGCACGTCGTCGGGCATGGCGTCCTCTTGGAATGGCCAGTCAATTGGGTCGGATTTTAGGCCCCCGGCCGGCGCCGGTCAACGACGCGGCCCCACTACTGGATGCAACCTAACGCGTCAGTCCATCTCGTAGAAGCCGCCGGCTTTCATCACGCATTCCCAGTCCAGGACGCCGACTTCTTCCTCCCAGCGTTCGTATTTGCGGCGCAGTTCCTCGACCTTCTCCGGGTGCCCGTGTGCCAGGTCGTCCAGTTCGGTGCGGTCGTTTGAGAGATCGTAGAGTTCCCAGTCGCCGGTGCGCTTGCCGGTGCCCACGCGCTGCATCTCCTCGTGAATCTCGTTGTAGTAGGAGGTGAGCTTCCACCGCCCTTCACGCACCGCGCGGTTGCCCTCGTGCTCCCAATAGATGGTCTCGTTGCGCACCGACGCGGGGTCGAGAAAGGAGTGCAGCAGGCTGGCACCGTCGAGTCGTTTGATCTCGTGCCGCCGGTAGCTATCGGGATACTCGGCGCCGGCCGCCTCCAGGCAGGTGGGCATGATGTCCTTGACGTGGCCGATCTGGTCCGTGTTGATGATGTCCGGTTCGATCTGCGCCGGCCAGTATGCGATCAAAGGCGTGGCGGTACCGCCCTCGTGGACCCAGTGCTTGAACAGGCGGAACGGCGTGTTGCTGGCGTTGGCCCACGGCAGGAGGTAGCCCTGGTAGGTGTCCGCGGGGCCGGGCGCCTCGTCGCTGTCCTTCCCCACCGGCTCGGCGCAGCCGCCGTTATCGCTCAGGAACATGATCAGGGTGTTCTCCTCCTGTCCCTGAGCCCGCACGGCTTCGAGTATCCGGCCGATCCCCTGGTCCAACCGGTCTATCATGGCCGCGTAGACGGCCATGCGGAGGTCCATCTGCTCCTTGTCAGGCTCTTCTTCCCAGGGGTAGCTCTCTTCATCCCGAGGTGAGAGTTCCAGACCCGGCTCGAAGAGGCCGAGTTCCTTCTGCCGCGTCAGTCGGCGGCGACGCAGCTCGTCCCAGCCCATCCCGTAGCTGCCGCGGTAGCGTTCGACGTCCTCCGGCCAGGCGTGCAGCGGCCAGTGCGGCGCGTTGTAGCCCACATACAGGAAGAAAGGGCGATCTCGCTGCGCCTCCCCGATGAAGCGCGCGGCGTAGTCGGAGAAGTAATCGGTGGAGTAGAAGTCGTCGGGCAGGTCGTGGACCGGTTCGTCGCCGTGGCGCAGGTTATCCGGTTTCGGCCGCCAGTAGTTGCAGGCGCCGCCGATGATGCCGTAGTAGCGGTCGAACCCGCGCTGGAGCGGCCGCCGGCCGTCATCCGCGCCCACATGCCACTTGCCGGCCATAAAGGTCTGGTAGCCGGCGCCCTTCAGCGCCTCGGCGATGGTTACGCAGTTGCGGTTCAGGAAGCCCTGGTATTCGCACGCCGCCAGGTTGTCCATCAGGGCCTTGTTATAGCGGTTGCCGGGCTCCATGTAACCGATGCCGGCGCGGTGGGGGTACAGCCCGGTCAGCAGCGAGGCGCGCGTAGGACAGCAGCGCGCGCAGTTGTAGAACTGGGTGTAGCGGACGCCGCGCCCGGCCAGGCGGTCCAGGTTGGGAGTGCGGATCTCGGAGCCGTAGCACCCGATGTCCGAGAACCCCATGTCGTCCACCATGATGAGGATGATATTCGGCCTCGGGCCGCCCGCCGCATTCATCTCTTTCTCCAGGCTGATCGCTTACGCTTCGAACTGCTGCGAGAAACGCCACTGCGCGTCGAGCCACTCGTTCATCACTTCATGAGTCTCCAGTGGCCTGTAGTCAAACCGCCGGAACCGGGCCTGCCCGCCGCCATAGGCAAAGAGCGCGGCGCGCGCCGAGCCCCACGCCGATATCTCCATACCGGGCTGCATGATACCCCACGGACCGTTATCGTCCCGGTAGTAGAACCGGACATCCTGCCGCTCGTTCACGATCCGAAGCCGCAGCCGCGTGGTGCCGACCTCCGGCTCCTCCACCCAGCCGTAGCGGCGGCAACCGTTCTGTACCCGCCGCAGCACGCCGTCCGGTCCAATGCCCAGGCCCAGGTAACGATCCGGGGAAGAGAAGAGCATCAGGCCTGCGGTAGCGCCGCCCCGGACCGCCACCTCGGTCTCGATCTCGTAGGCCCGGTGCAGCGGCTCACACGTCAGCGGGTGGCAATGGCCGGCGTCGTCGCCCTCTGCCTGCAGCAGAAGCTCGCCTGCGCCCACGTCGAACCGGTCGCCATCGTAGCACCGGTGGAATTGCCACTGCAGGCCGAGCTTATCGGCCCCGAAATCATCGCTCAGCTCGATGTGCGAGCTCGCCGGACCTTCCCACCCGTCCGGCCACTCGTCGGCCACGCGGAACCAGCCGTCCTCGGTCCATTCGATGGGCTCGATCAGCGTGCAGCGACCCAGGGAGCGATGGCCGTTCATGATGCCGTGCAACACGCAGTACCACTGCCCTTCGGGCCCCTCGAAGACCGTCCCGTGGCCCTTCGACCACCAGGGCTGGTCGCGGTGCCAGGTGCGGATGATCGGGTTGTGCGGCGAGTTCTCCCACGGGCCGACGGGGCTCCGGGAGCGGGCGCTGATGACCATGTGGCTGGTGGACGGCCCGAAGGTGCCGCCCTGCGCGCTGGTCAGGTAATACCAGCCGTCCCGGCGCATCAGCTTCGGCGACTCCAGGCAGTAGCACTCGATCGCCCAGTCCTGCGGGATGGGCCAGCCGTCGTAGACCTTGCGCCGCTCAGAGACGCAGTCCAGCCCGTCTGCGGAGAGTCCCCGCATGTGCCCTCCCGCCACGTGCAGGTAGCGGTTGGCGTCCTCATCGGCGATGTGACCGGGGTCTATCAACTGTGAGCCGGTGGGTTGCGGCTCGGACCACGGGCCGGCCGGCGATTCGGCGGTCACCACCCAGTTCTCCCCGCCCGCGGGGTAGCAGATGTAGTAGATATCCCCGTGCTTCGCGATATCCGGCGCCCAGATCGAGCCCTCCTGGTGGACGACGGCGTGGCAGATCGGCTCCCAGTTGAGCAGATCGCGGGAATGCCACACCGGCAGCCCGGGGCGGTACTCGAAGGCCGAATGCGTCATATAATAGTCCGACTCGTCCCGCAGGATGGTGGGGTCGGCCCAGTTGCCGATCAGCAGCGGTCGCGCGGGCGTGGACCCGCAATGCGCAGATTTGCCCTCCACGGATCGCACCTCCTCCAACAAAGCCTTACCAGCAGAGCCAGCCGCCGTCCACCGCCAGCATCTGCCCGGTGATGTATTTGGAGGCGTCGCTGGCCAGAAAGACGATCACGCCCTTCAGGTCGTCGTCCGTGCCGGTGCGGCCCAGGGGGGTGCGCGCCCGGATGCGCTCCAGGACGTCCTCGGGAAGGATGTGCCTGTTCTGGTCCGTCACGAAAGTGGCGGGCAGGATGGCGTTCACGTTGATATTGTGCTGCCCCAGCGTCGCGGCCAGATCGCGCGTCAGGTTGACCACGGCGCCCTTGCTGGCCGCGTAGGAATGCAGCGCGAAGGGCTCGTCCAGGTCCTCGACGTAGAGCGAGCGGTCAATGCCGTTGGCGCCGTAGATGGACGCGATGTTGATGATCTTGCCGTAGCGCTTCTCCTTCATGACGTCGGCGACCGCGGAGGCGCAGAGGTAGATGCCCGCCACGTTGACGTCCATCACCCGGTGCCAGGTCTCCAGGTTCTCCTCGTCCGTCGCCAGGGGGTTCTCCAGGCTGATGCCGGCATCGTTGACCAGAATGTCAATGGTGCCGAGTTCGTCCACGACCTGCTGCATGCCGGCGACGACCTGCTCGCGGTCGGTGACGTCCATCTTGACGGCTATCGCCTCGACGCCCAGATCCTTGAGCCCTTCCGCGGTGGCCTGTCCCATCTCCACGCGCCGGTTGGCGATGGCGACCTTGGCGCCCGCTTCGGCCAGGCCGATGGCCATCTGCTTGCCCAGGCCGATGCTGCCGCCCGTCACCACGGCGACCTTGCCCTTCAGATCGTACAGCTCCTCGATGTTCATGGTAGCTCCTCCTGCAAACGTTCCTTGAATGAACGCAGACTGTCCTCGGTTTCCGGGTTCAGCAGGTTGGCCGGCAGCTCGTCTCCCTCCCAGAGGCGTGAGATGTTCTCCAGGAACAGGCGGGCCGTCGTCTGATAGGCATCGGCCGTCACGCCGGCCTGGTGGGGCGACAGGGTTACGCGGTCCAGCGCCAGAAGCGGGTGGTCCTCCGGCGGCGGCTCCTGGGTGAAAACATCGAGCGCCGCCCCGCAGATACGGCCTTCTCTGAGCGCCTCCACCAGCGCCGCCTCGTCCACGATCTCCGCGCGCGCCGTGTTGATCAGGCAGGCCGTCGGCTTCATCATCTCCAGCATCTCACGGCTTACGAGGCCGCGCGTCTCGTCGGTCAGGCGGGCGTGGATCGTCACGAAGTCCGATTCCGCCATCAGCGTCGGCAGGTCCGTCAACTCGACGTCGAGTTCCTCGGCGGCCCGGGGCGACGCGTATGGGTCATGGGCCAGAAACCGCATCCCGAAAGCCGACAACCTCTCGACAATCAGCCGCCCGATCTGCCCCAAACCGATGATCCCCAGCGTTTTGCCCGGCAGTTCGGGCACGGTCTCATCATTGGCGTATTCCTTCCGCCATTTGCCCCGCTTCAGCGCGGCGTGCGCTCGGGCGATGTTGCGCGCCTCGCACAGCAGAAGGGCGATCGTGTACTCCGCGACCGCCTCCGCGTTGCGTCCCACGGTGTTCAGCACCGAGATGCCGCGCTCCGTGGCCGCCGCCACGTCCACGTTCTCCGCGCCGCTCCTGCCCAGCCCGATCACCCGCAGCCGGGGGGCGGCCTCGATGGTCGCTGCCGAGATCGGGCAGAACTGGGTGAACAGGATGTCCGCCCCGCCGATACGGTCCAGAAGCGCCCCCGGAGGCTCGACCGCCGCAGGCCCCTGCTGCTCGACCAGGGCGTTGAACTCCTGCAGCTCCTCCAGCCCGTCCGTCTCCCACTGCACCGCATCGAACCCGATCCCGTCCGGCAGGCCGGGCTCCACGATCTCCCGCAGCGTGTCCGCGTCCAGGAAGTGGTCGCCGACGGCCAGAATGCGCGCGGCGAAGTCTCCCTTTGAAGCCGATCCCATGTCTGTCTCCGCGTGGGTGATAGTCTCTCTCAGCGCATCAGCATGCCGCCGCTGATGTCCACCGTGGTTCCGGTCATGTAGCGCGCCCGCTCCGAGACGAGGAAGACCGCCACGTCGGCCACCTCCTCCGGCTCGGCGATCCTGCGCAGAGGAATGCGCTGGATGTATTCCTCGGGGTTTTTCTCCAGCACCTCCTCGGTGGCCGGTGTGCGCGCCATGCCGGGCGCCAGCGCGTTGGCGGTGATGCCCTTCTCGGCGGTCTCGCGGGCGATGGACTTGGTCAGCGCCAGTATGCCGGCCTTCGCGGCAGCGTAGTGGGCGTGCCCCGTGGTGGCGCCTCGGAAGGCGGCCTGGGATGAGATGTTCAGAATCGAACCCGCAACGTCCCGCTCCAGCATGTGCCGCACCATGGCCTGGCAGGTCAGGTAGTAGGAGGTAAGGTTGACGTCAATCGCCTGCCGCCACTGCTCGTCGGTGATCTCCGTGAACCATGCCGTCGGCCAGAGCTGGTGGGAGTTGATCAGGGCGTGCAGTTCGCCGAACTCCTCCGCCGCGGTCCGGAAGGCGGCCTCCACTTCGACTCGCTTCGTCACGTCGCACCGCACCGCGATCGTGCGTACCTTGCTCTCGGCGCTAACTTCGGCCGCGATGCTCTCGGCCAACTCCACGTTCAGGTCCAGGATGCAGGAGCCGCAACCCTCGGCCGCCAGCCGGCGCACCACTTCCCGCCCTATCCCGCCGGCGCCGCCGGTCACCACCGCCGCCTTGCCCGCCAGTCCCAGGTCCATGGCTGCCTACTCCTGTGGCTCGGGTCTGCTGAACACGCCGCTGAGTTCGTCCCATACCGGGCCCATCAGCTCCGTTACCCGCTTGTAGCACTCGTAACGCCCGGCGTAGCGCTCGTGAAGTTCCGCATCGGGCTGGTGGACGTGCGCGGTATGCACCATCTGCTCTGCCGCCCCCAGAAGGTCCGTATGCACGTCTGCCCCCACCGCCGCACACATGGCCGCCCCCAGGGCGCCGACCTCCTGTGCCTCCGGAACGCTCACGGGCAATCCGATGACATTGGCGAACATCCGCGACCAGACCTCGCTACGCGCCGCGCCTCCGCTGAGCCGTATCTCGGACACCGGCTCCTCCAGCGTCCGCAGCTTCTCGACGTGGTGGTTGTGGCTGAACACCACGCCCTCGTAGAGCGCCGCCAGCAGTTCGGCGCGGTCCTGCCAGCCGGCCAGGCCGTAAAAGCCCGCACGGGCGTTGGTCTTCGTGTTGGACCCATAGAGATAGGGATGGAAGAACACCTCGGTGGAGGCCGGCTCCACCGAATCCACCAGCTCGTTGATCAGGTCATAGACGGAGCAGCCCTTGTCTTCGGCCTCCCGCTGCAGGTCGCCGCACGCCTGGTTGATGAACCAGGTCAGATTGGCGGTGGACGAGGGGGATGCCTCCAGGTGCTCGTAGACGCCCTCGACCGCATAAAAAGAGAGGCCGAAGAAGCGCGGGTCAATGGCGGGCTCGTCCACGAAGAGCTGATTGATGGACCACGTGCCGGCGACGATGGACATCTGCCCCGCCCGCACCACGCCGGCGCCGAGGGCGGAGGCGTCTATGTCCGCCAGGCCACTGACGACCGGGGTGCCCTGTTTGAGGCCGGTCTCCCGCGCCGCTTCCGCGGTGACGCCGCCGATGACCTCGGTCGAGCCACGGATCGGGGGCAGACGTTCCAGCAGCGCCTCGATGTCGTAGAGCGCCAGTAGTTCCCCGGTGCACTCGCCCCGAGAGATGTCCACCAGGCCGACCTTGCTCTGCTCGGAGGCGTCGCCCACGTACTCTCCCGTGAGCCGGAACTTGACGTAATCCTTGATGACCAGAACTTTTGCGGCGCGGTCGAGCGACTCCGGTTCATTCTCCCGCAGCCATTTGAGCAGGCAGAAGGTCTGGCCCGTCCACGTCGTCTGACCGTTGATGGCGCGCGTTTTCGCCGGCAGCCCTTCCTCGGCGTCGCGGGCCATCATGTCCGCCGCGCGGGTATCCACGGCGAAGATGCCGTTGCGGACCGGTGAGTCGTCCTCATCCAGCAGGAGCACCCCGTTGCCGGCGCCCGTCGGCCCGATCGCGGCGATGGCGTCCGTAGAAACGGCCTCCGCATTCACCAACTCCCGCAGCGCCCCGGCGGCCGCGGACCACATGTCCTCCGGACGGTACTCCATCCACCCGCGCTGGGGGGAAAGGCCCTCCAGAGTGGCCTGAGCCACGGCGACCTCGCGCCCGCTCGGATCGAACGCCGCGGCCTTGACCACGGAAGTCCCACAGTCCAGCCCTACCACCAGCATCTCTGAGCTATCTGCCATGACCCGTGCTCCGTCAGAGCCCAAGTACCTCGCGTGCGTATTCCACTGCGGCATGGTTGTGGTCGTCCTCGGCGGCCGCTATCTCTTCGTCCGAGAGACCGGCCTCCTGCGGCAGCGTGATGCCGTCCGGGTATTTCTCCATGCTCGTCGCGATCAGCTCGGCCAACGGGGCGAAGTCGCCGAAGCTCCTGTCCCCGAAGGTTTCCACGTAAGCGCTGGACAGTATCGGCGTGGAGCAGCGCTCCAGCGGGTTCTCCAGCGTAATGTGCAGCGGATCGGCGGGGGCCTCGCGGCGCAGGATGTCCAGGATCGACCGGTTGTGCACGATGCCCTGCCCCAGCGTGACGCCCACCATGCTGAAGCCGGCCGGACAGGGAAGCAGCACGTATTCCTTCAGGTGAACGTCGTGGGCGTAGGGCGCCAGCGTCTGCGCGGTGCGCAGGGGCGCCTCCATCATGGACATGGAGTTGCCGGTATCCAGGCAGACGCCGATGTTGGGGCTGTCCACGGCGGCCATGACGCCGGCCAACTCGTCGCAGGAGTAGTCCTGATGGTTCTCGACGGCTATCGTGATGCCCAGTTCGCGCGCCTTCGGCTCGACGGCCCTCAGCGCCTTCTCGAGCTGCTCGGGCGGCGCCGGAGGGTTGTGCCACCGGAACAGCGCGCAGGCGTGCCGGACTATCGAGGCGCCCATCTCGGCGGCGGCCTCCAGTTCCTTCTCGAACAGTTCGGCCGTGGGCTGCCCGCCGCCCGCTCCGATCAGCTCTATGCCCAGGGCCTCGGATTTCTCCCTCAGGGCCTTGCGCTGCTCCGCGCCGCCGTCCTCCATCTCGGTGGCCAGGCCGGCCTGGAAGCAGTCGAGGTCCATCTCGGCCACCTTGTCCAGCAGGTCGAGGTCGCCGAGAAGCTTTGTCCTGAATTTGGACAGAAAATACGTGAAATCGGCCAGTCCGAATCTTGTCTCCATGGGGTGCCTTTCCAAAATCTCGGGCGTCGGTACTACGCCTCCAAAGCGATGTCCGTGAGCCGCTCGGCCAGTATGACGTCGTTCAGCGCCTGCCGACCGCTGGTGAGAGGCTGCCTGACCTCGAGGACGCAGGAGGAGAAATGCTCGTGCTCCAGCTCGAAGGGCCAGCGGTATTCCAGGAACGGGCTGGACTCGGCCTGCGAGCCGGCGTCGGTGATGCGGACCGTGCCTGCGGCGTAACGTTCCAGCGGCGGCGCCAGATCCAGGCGCACCCGCTTCTCCGAGCCGCATATCTCGATGCCCTTCTCGAACCGACGCTGGCCGGTCTCCACGTTCTTGAAGTAGGTCCGGTAGCCCCCGTAGTCGAGCATCGCCCAGAGGCCGGCACCCTCCGTCCACCGGCAGAACTCGATGCCTTCGGGCTCGCCCAGGAGGACGCGCATCAGGTTGAGCACGTGAGAGTCGAAGTTGTGGATGTAGTGCAGCAGCTTCTCCCGCCGGGCGGGAGACCACGAGCCGCCCTCGGGCGCCTCGTCGCTGCGCAGGGTCCTGCGGTAGGCCCCCGCGTCCCACGCGCCGGCGTCCTCGTAGAAGAAGACTTCCGCGTAGAGGATATCGCCCAGCGCGCCGGTCTCCAGCAAGCCCTTCACGTAATCGGTGGCCAGATCGTAGGTGTGGTTGTAGGCGATCATCAGCAGCCTGTCGGACTTCTCCGCCGCGTCCACCATCCTTTGGGCGTCCTCGCTGGTGACCGCCATGGGCTTCTCGACGATCACGTGCTTGCCCGCCTCCAGGGCGGCCGCCGATATCTCGGCGTGCAGGCCGGTCCACGTGCACACCGTGACGGCGTCCACGTCGTCGCGCTGCAAGACCTCGGTGTAATCGCCGTAGATGTCCTCGTCGGCCAGACCGCGGCTGCGTCCCACTTTGTGGGCCAGGTCCTCGAACGCATCGGCCACCGCCACCAGTTGCTCCTGCCCGTTGCGCCGGATGGCCGGCAGGTGGGCGTGCTGCGCTATGCCGCCGCAGCCGATTACGGCAGTTCTCACCACTTTCTCGCTCATTCGTGTCTCCACATCAGTTGCAGACGAGTTTCAGAATCGGTCGGCGGGGCCTCTCAATAGAAGCCCTTCGGGTGCCAGTCCTGGACCTCCAGCCCCTCGTCCAGTTCGTCGAGCCGCCGCATGTGCTCCTCGCTCAGGGCAAAGTCGAAGATATGCGAGTTCTGCCGAATGTGATCGGGGTTAGAGGACTTGGGAATCGTAACGATGCCCTTCTGCAGCAGCCAGCGGATCATGACCTGAGGGGCCGTCTTGCCGTGGCTCGTGGCGATGTCAGTCACCACGGGATGGGACATGCGCTTCCCGCGGGTCAGCGGCGAGTATGCCTCGATCTGGATGCCCTTCTCTCGGCAGAACTTGACGAGGTCGGGTCTCTGGTTGAAGACGTGGCACTCCACCTGGTTGACCGCCGGGAGCGTCGAGACGTCCGGCAGGAATGCTTGCTCAAAGCGGCGGACCGTGAAGTTGCTCACCCCGATGGACCGGCACTTGCCCTCCTGCTGAAGCTCCACCAACGTCTCCCACGGCACCGCCAGCTCGTCGGTCATCGGCCAGTGGATCAGGTAGAGGTCCACGTAGTCCGTCTGAAGCTTCTCCAGGCTCTGACCCAGCACCTTGCGGATGTTAGCCGGGCTGAGGTCGAACGGGGTCTTCGTGGTGACGAACAGTTCGTCCCTGGGCACGTCGCTCTTGCTGATCGCCCGCCCGACGGATGCCTCGTTACCGTAGACGTGGGCCGTGTCTATGTGGCGGTAGCCCACTTGGAGGGCGTGCAGCACCGCCTGCTCGCACTCCGGGCCGTCGTCTATCTGGAAGGTGCCGAACCCGAGACTCGGGATTTCGTTCCCATCGTTGAGCGTCACGGTGGTGTCCGGGGTCATCTCGCCTTCCGATGCGGCTGACATGTGGTCTCCTTTCGAACTGCGGTCTCGTGCGGCTGCCAGGATCAAGCAAAGGAGGACATGATAACATACCTGCGCTCGTTTTCACCTGTAAGCTAAAATGACGGGGGAGGAACGGCGTGGACCTGGTGGAGTTTGTGGACCTCCGACGAGAGAGTATTGCCCCGGCGCGCCCACTGTTGCCGCTCTTGAGACGGTCAGACCGAGCGGAAGGCGGTCCGCACCATGGCGGCCACCAGGGCGATGATCACGCCGACGCCGTCGGCGCAGACGTCCAGCCAGCTACAGGTGCGGCCAACCAGGGGCTGCAGCAACTCGATGCCCGTCCCCAGAGCGAGCGGGAGGAATATCATGGCCAGGGATCGAACGCCGAGGGAGAATCCGCCGAGGGACCAGAAGACCAGCGCGCCGAACACGCCGTAGGCAATCACGTGGGCCAGGAAATCCCGCCCGTTGAGGGTGAGCACGCGGGCCGGCGGGGAGGCCTGCGGCAGAAGGCTGGCCACCACGATGGCCACCAGGCAGAGCACCGGCCATACCGGCGGAGGGACAGCACTGAGTGTGTCGCGTACGCGCCCCAACGGCCTCTCTCACACAGTTACTGTGACGCTAATGGAGAACCCGCGCGGGACCCGCTGATCGGCAGGCGCCCACCCGATCACGGCGTCTCGTTGGTCGACACCCGGCCTTCGAGCGGCCCGATCTTGAGCTTCTTGCCGGGCGGTGCAAGTTCCTGGGCACGGTCGAGCGACTGTTGGGCGGCTCCCCCCAGTCCCAACACGAGCTGGCCTCGTGCCAGCTGCTGCCACATCAGATAGTCCGATGGCCCCGCTTCCACGGCTCCGGCGGCGAATTTCACTGCCTTCTCCAGCAATTGAAGCTTCATCAGCGGGTCCGCAATGCGTTCATCCACCGCCCACCGAAGGCACGCGTTGCTGGCCTCCCACAGCGCCAGCGG
>CAYVBE010000061.1:0-7263 GCA_964448935.1 uncultured candidatus Brocadiaceae bacterium | reverse complement strand
CCCCTATTGTGACGATCTGCCGCGGGGGCGACGCTTGCGTAGATGGCACCCCGCCGCACAGAACCCAACCGTGACTGCCAGGAAAAGCGCGGTGGCCGGCGACCTGAGGCCGAAGCCTATGGCACTGTGCAACGCGGTGGCCACGAACCCCACGCCCAGTCCGAGGGCCATGAGTCTGCCCCTCTCCGCCGCACTGCCCCAGTTGCGGTATACTTCCCACAGGAAGGCCGCGACGGCGCACAACACGAGCCCCGTCCCGATCAGGCCGCCCTCCGCCAGTAGTTGAGCGTATTCATTGTGCGCGTGGAGCCACCGGCCCGTCTGAACGGCCGGCCTCTGGAAGATGGGGAACACGTGCGCGAACGAGCCGAAACCATAGCCCAGCACGGGAGATGTGCCGAACATCTCGAGGGTGGCAAGCGAGGCGACCGTGCGCCCTTCCCGAGCCGGTGCCACGTCCGCAAGCGTGGAGAGTTCGCGCACCACGGGGTTCCACCCCAGCCAGGTGACCACTGCCAGAACCAGCAGCGCCACCGCCGCGATGCGCGGACCCGACCCGGATTCCGCGCTCCGCCAGCCGGCCCACAGCACCAGCACTGCCACGGCCAGCATAAGGCAGACTATCCCACCCCGCGAGAGGGACACAAACACGCTCGCCCCCATCACAGCGGCCGCAAACCCCACGAAGGCTATGCGGTTCGCTTTACCACCGGACATCCACGAGACTTTCTCGCGCCAGGAATCCAGGGTCCGGAGGGGCGACCCCCGCATCTCCGCAAGCACGAAGCCGACGGTCAACCCGAACATCAGATTCATGAAGGTGGCGTAGTGGTTCGGGTTCGCAAAGGGCCCGAAAATGCTGCCGCCGAAGTGGGTCTCGTGAAACCACAGGACCCTGGAACTGCCCGAGAACTCGTGAATGATGCCCAGGGCCGCCATGGCAAACCCGGAAATCACGAGCCCCATCAGCGGTCCCCGAAACTGCTCCCACTTCCGGAAAGAGTTGGCGGCCACCACAAAAGCAGAGGCAAAAGCCGTGATAATGAAAAGGCTCTGGCGGGTGGAGGCGGGCGCGGTGGAGATGGTCATCGCGTCATCCGGCTCGCCGTCGCCCGGCAGGAACTCCGACATCTCCATCTCACGAAACAGCCGGGCCTGCTCCTGTTGTATGGCAGCCGACCGAGGCGCCACAGTTTTCACAAACGAGACGGGTAGAGGGACAATCTGCAACGCCGTGAGCCCGAGGATTAACACCAGAAACAACGTAGTGAGGGGAAACCGCAGCCTCGCCCGCGGATGCAGCACGATCTGAATAAGCCAGCTCCCCGTGGCCACCATGACCACCAGGCATATCAACAGGTATGCCCAGGCACTATAGGCGCCGAACAACCACGGGGCCAGTAACGCCGCCCCAACCAGCCCGAATCGGGCTACATATTGCAGCATCTCCCTCATGCGTCGTCCCCGGTTCATGATTTCCTCGGGTCATCGGCTGCGAATGCTACATACCACGCTCCGGTAGATGAACGCCGGCCTCTACGTTCTCGCCGTCGGCGATACGAGCAGGATTTGTGGCAATCAGCTCACGCGTCTTCTCCAGTCCGACGTGGGCCGCGATCCCCTGAATCCCGCCCTGGAAGTCGGGCCAGTACCCGGCCTCGGGTCCGTGCGCATCGCCTGCCACAACATGTACAAGCCCGTCCCGTAAGTAGTCGAGAGCGGCCCGGCGTGCGAACCGACCGAAAGCACCCAAAACAGACCCAACGCATATCTGCACCAGACACCCTCGTTCCACCAGTCCCCGCAGCCGCCGCGTATCGCGGGCCAAAACGCGGTTCCTCTCCGGGTGAGCCAATACAACAGTGATACCTCTCAGGCCCAGTTGGAACAACAGGTCCTCAATGGGTGGCACCACGCGCGGAGGCAGTTCCAGCAGGAGGTACCGGCTGCCGTCCGCAAGTGTCAGCAGGCGGTGATCCTCCAGATACTCCAGCAACTCCGGCGTCAGCCGGACTTCTGCACCAGGCAGAACGCTCAAATCGACGGATTCCGCCGCACAGGCCTCAGCCAGCCTTCCCACCTGCTCACGAGCCAGGCAAACCGGAACGTCATAAGTCGGATGGCACATGTGCGGCGTGGCCACGATCGTTTTAGTGCCTTGCCGTGCATACAAACGGCACATCTGCACGGCCTGTTCGAAGTCGGTCGCGCCATCGTCCAGACCGGGCAGTACATGGCAGTGCAAATCGGCTTCTAGCGCCGGCAAATGGGAGTACTGGCATGCCACCTGGTGCTCCGCCATATTTTAAGTCTTCGCGTCGCGACAGCCGTCCGTACAAGGCAACCATAAAACAAAATCACCCGGCCAGCCGGATGATTTCTCCTGCTGTCGGTCTATCGGAGTGCCCGATATCTAACCTACATGGCTTCTTCATGGTCGGAGCGATACGTGCTGCCGTAATCCCGATAGTACCGCGAGTAACCATAATAGTAGTAACCGGAATGATAATGCCCCAGTCGCGAGACCTTCACATTGTTCAGAATGCCGCCCAGCACACTGGCGTTCACACCCCGCAACTGATCGGCGGAATGCCGCAGCGCCGACCGGGCCGTCTGCTCGGCCTCCACCACAAGGATCACCGCGTCCGACCGCGCCCCCAGGATGCTGGCGTCGGCGGCGACGAGCACGGGCGCCGAGTCAATCAACACCCGGTCATATTGCCCGGCCGCTTCCTCCAGCAGGTTAATCATCGCCTCCGAGTCCAGCATCTCCGCCGGATTAGGCGGGATGGGGCCGCTCGGCAGGAAATAGGCACCGTCCACGGCATGGCCGTCAACTTCCAGTTGTCGAACGCATTCGGCCATGGAGGCCTGCCCGGTCAGTACGCTGGTCACACCCGGGTTGGATGGACAATCGGCAATGCGATGCACCGTGGGCCGCCGCAGGTCCGCATCAATCAGCAGCACGCGCTTGCCGCCCTGGGCCATCACCCAAGCCAGGTTTGTCACACTGGTTGTCTTCCCCTCCCGTGCCCCGCTCGAGGTCACCAGGATGGTTTTGCTGCCTTTTGTGGCGGTTGAGAAAAACAGGTTTGTGCGGATTTCGCGATAAGCCTCGCTCGCAGAGGACGCCGGTTCCAGAACACTTATAAGTCCGTGGTATTGAAAGTCCTCCCTGCCATCGGGAGCAGACTCCATTCGCGGGACAAATCCCAGCGCCCCCGTTCCCGAATAGTTCTCCATCTGCTCGGGAGTCTTGACCGCATCGTCCATATAGTCAATAAAGAAGGCAAGTCCGCAACCGCCCGCCAACCCGAGGAAGCAGAAGAAAACCAACATCCTCATCCTGTTGGGTCTCGCCGGCACTTGGGGCACCTTAGCGGGCTCCACCAGCTCGACCTTGGTGGTCGGGTAACTGGATGTCAGGTCCACTTCCCGCATCCGCTCGATGAGCACATCGTACAGTTTCTGGTTCCGCTCTAAGCGACTTTGCAGCCGGGAGTACCGTACGGCGTCTTTGGCAAGGGTCACAGCCTCTTGCTTCTGTGCCGCGTGGCTATCTTCCAACTGGGTCTCTTTTGTCTCCAACATCTTCAGCCTGGCATTGAGAGCGTCCAGCCGGTTCTGCACCACCTCCTCAACCTGGCCTTTCAAGACCCCCAGTTCAACCTGGGCAGCCGCCAGCTGCGGTGCCTCCGGTCCATAGTTTTCCGTGAGGACTTTGACGCGCTTGCGCGCCTCCAGCAATAGAGCGCGCAGTTCGGAGAGTGTTGAACTGCTCTCTTCTTCGAACAAAGACAACAGATATTCAGGCAAAGGATGGCCCTCTGGATTGTGTGGACCGCTATTCTCCAGAAAACTCAGTCTTGCCGCCAGGTCCATACGCTCCATCCGAATCCGGGTCAACTCGCTACGCAACTCGTTTAGCAAGCTGAGCTGACTTCCGTCCCGGTCCGTCAGTGAGACCGCATTAATCTCCTCCCTGTACTGCTGCAAGCTCTGCTCCGCCTCGGTGAGCTTATCCTCCTGTTTAGCGGTAAGCTCTTGCAGGCGGCTGAAAGCTTCGCCGACGTTTTCCTTTTCCTTTTGCCGGTTGTACTCCTTATACGCGTCAGCCACAGCATTGACGATGGCCGCGGCCTTCGCGGGATTGCCACTGTCGGCGGAAATGCTCAGAAAGTCCGTCCCCTCCACTGCAGTGACACGTATGGCGCTTCTCAGCGTCTCCCATGGCGCAGGCGGCCGAGGCGGTGGGGTGGCGCGGGTCCCAAGCAACGCGGAGATGGTTCTTCTGATCTCGTCAAATAGCCCACCCGCTTTCTGCGTTGAGGTGCTTCCGGCCGTTTGACCTCCCTGGCGTGGTTGCACGTACTTGGCTACTTTGGAGGCTTCTGCGGCTATCTGGAGAACAGCGGGGCTCTTGATGATCTCTATCTGGGTCTGCTGAGAGCCCCCATGTCGGCCGTAGATTCCTCCGACGGTCTGTTGGCCGAATTCCATGAATTGGGGGGCTTGTTCTTGGACCAGAACTCGCGCCCCCGCGCGGTAGATTGCCGGCAAGCTGTATACGTGAAAGGCACCAAGCGTAGCAACTACAACAAAGAAGGTGACTATAACCCACAAACGGCGCCGCACTACGTCCAGGTAGTGCCTCAGATCAAACGGCTCACCCGCCTGTCCCATGTCGTACGCGTGCCCCCGGGTGCCCTGATTCGCATGAGGTGCGGCTGCGCTCATCGTCCTGATCTCGCTCTCCACTAATGCGTCTAAGGCAAACTTACCGGGGGCTTACGGAGGCGTTGGCGGTAACGTTGGCACCCCCGCTGAGGAAGTGACCTGCCTGAGCCCAGAAGTTAGTACCCAGGATGAACCCATCTCCGGGATTCAGGTAGGGCGCCGGCACTTCCCCCGACACGATTTTCTCAAGATTCACCGGAACAACCACGTTCCTGCCGTCCGTGCCCTCTCGGACGAGAAAACCATTCTCCGTCCGGCCGTCGCCGGAAGGCCCGCCGGCTCGGGCGAGGGCATGCAACACAGTTATGCGGTGCGTGGTCTGGAAGCGATAGTTGCCTGGGTTACGAACGTAGCCCAGCACGTAGTAGCCTTCCCTTGAGGGGGGAACGGTGACCACATACCCCGGCCGGAGCTCCACGTTCAGGGCCATATCCCCCTGCCCCAGAAGGCGGGTAAGGTCTATGGAGAGAACCCGGCTGGCCTGAGCGTCCGAGCCGGCACCTTGTGCCCCCCGGCGGGGAGCCAGCACCAGCACATCATCTCCGGCCTCTTCACCCAGGCCGCCTGCCCTGAACAACAGTTCCAGCAGCGAGGATTTACTGCCCTCGAGCGCGTAGACGCCGGGGTTCTGAACCGCACCCGTCACAATGACCTGTTTGCTGAGTAACCGGGTCATTCTGACCGTAACCCGGGGCTTTTTCAGGTATTTTCCCGCATATGCATTGCGAATGTGCTCCTCCACCTCCACAGGCGTAAGACCACTGACGGGAACCCCACCGATCCAGGGCAGCTTGATCTCACCCGAGCCCGCCACCGTGCGCACAATACTGGTCGGACTTCCGGGCCTCTCAAGACCATAAACGGTGATCTCTAGATCGTCTCTTGGGCCTATACGATACGGGCCTGGATCGTCCTCGTGAGCCGCTTCCCACGCAGCGACGGCGGCCTGCAGTTTATTTCGATCCCTTTCCTCCCCCTGGCGCTGCTGCCGGGCGTCCTCCACTGTCCACGGGGGCCTGGTCGGCTTAACATTCATCGCGTATTCAGTACAACCAGCCGTGCAGGCAACAATCAGAGATAGGGCGAGTAGGAAAGACGCATGGAGCCGGTTCACTTCTGACACACCCTCTTCGCTTGCAGGCACTGGCTGGCGTTCGGGCCCGTCCTCACCAGGAAGGGCTTATGATGTCGGCTGCCCAGATTCCGGCCCCGACTACGACTACGCCACCCCAGAAATAGGGAGATTCGAAGATGCCGTACCAGGGCTTGTCCCCACTCTCTGCACCACCTTCGTCGAACTGGGCCAAGACAGCTGCCTGCTCGTCGAGCGACATTTCGGCAAACTTGCCTCGTCCGTGCGGCACGAAAAGGTCTATGGATTCCGATTCCTCAAGTGTGGCGACATCCTTATCCACCCTCAGCGGTATCGTCACGCGGTCGGCCACGATCAGCAGGTAGTCACCTAATTCGAGTGCCGGCAACTCAAATCGGCCCTTTTTATCGGCTTTGCCCCGCCAGACGAATTCCGGATCTTCCACATCCCAAACCTTCACTGACGCCTCCGACACCGGCGTCTTACCATCCGGGTAAAGTGCCCGTGCCTCTATAGACTGGGAAGGCACTCGGACCCTCGTAAGCTGCGTTTGCTTCTCCTTTACGGTTGCCTGACCGACGGATTCCTCTTCGGCATGAACGCTCTGCAGCCCGCAGAGCACAAGCCCGACCACCAGAGCCATACCCGTCAACATCCGCTTACGCCTGCCCATCGCCGACTCCTTCCAAGTTAAGAACCGGTCCTGTTCGGGATGCCCGATTTCCTCAGCACAAAAGGATACTACCACCTGGCTTACGTGTCAACCGTAAACCTTCTCTGACCGGCGGACTTCTGCCGGTCCCATTCTTTCCGGCGCTTTCACTCCACGCGCAGAAATCCTTTCCCGGCTGCACAGAACCGGGCTTTGTACCTGCACAATGCGGGAACCAGAACGCCTGGTTCTCAGTCCCCTTCCTCCTCGTTTTCCGGACTGTCGGCTTCTTCGTCCGTGGAGTCTTCTTCCGTATCCTCCGTCTCTTTGGCAGCGGTTTCTCTTTTTTCAGCCGCTGGCTCTTTGGGCTCCTCCCTGACCTCTTCCTCTACGCCTTCCGCCACTTCTTCCTTCACGCCCTCGGGTTCGGGCATGGTGAAATCCTCCTCCTCGGCCTTCTCGTCGTAGACCTCGTCTATCTCAATCCGGTCCACGTCCTTCCGCAGAAGCAGACAGATCACCGTATTGCCCGTGAAGAAGTAGGAGAACAGGTAGGCAACGGGGATAGCCCGCACGCCCAACAGCGCCACCAGCATGCAGAAGGAGCTTATCTGCATCAGTGCCGAGTTGCTGTGCGTAAGCCCCAGCGTCGGCACTATCGCGCCCTCCACCGTATGGTAAGTCACCAGCACGTGATCGCCGATCATGCCGAAGTTAATGGCCCGCACCAGGAAGTAGATGAACAGCTCGCAGACGCCCCAGGCGGCCACCGTGCTCACCA
>CAYVBE010000060.1:0-20111 GCA_964448935.1 uncultured candidatus Brocadiaceae bacterium | reverse complement strand
CTATCGAGTGGACCCCAAGGCGGTACGGCGCATCCTGGAGCTGTGAGAGGGACTCAGTCCCCCGCATCTCGAAGAAACGCGTTGATGGCGTCCCGGTAATACGGCGTCTCCACCGGGCCGTCCAGCACGGGGTCCCCTACCCGCTCCATCCAGGCGAGCAACTGGCGGTCTAACTCCGCCCGCGAAGCTTCATAATCCGGGTCCTCCGCCAAGTTGCGCGTCTCCAAGGGGTCCTCACGCAAGTCGTACAGCTCGACGTGCGGACGCCTGCCGGGCCGCACTGGCCCTCCAACGTCCACCAGCACGGGGAGTTGCGGCATGAGGCAGAAGTTGCGGATCAGCTTGTGGGAGTTCGTCCGGATGCACCGGCATTCCCCGGCGGTGGAATGGTGCTCGGCAAATACGCGCTCTCGTGTCTCCGCTCCGCTGTCGAACGCCGAAGCGAAACTCCTGCCCTCCAGATTCCGCGGGCTTACCACTCCCGCCAGGTCCAGCACCGTGGGCACCAGGTCCACGTTGCTCAGCAGCCGGTCGCACGTAGTGCCCGGATGCACCCGCCCCGGCAGCCGCACGATGAGGGGTATCGAGATGCCGGCGTCATAGAGCGTGGTCTTGGCGCGCGGAAAAGGGATGCCGTGGTCCGCCGAATAGATCACGAGCGTCTCCTCCGCCAGACCGGAGTCGGCCAGTGCCCTCAAGATGCGCCCCACGGCGGCGTCCATCTTGCGAATGATGCCCTGGAACGCGGCGAACTCCTCCCGCCCGGCATCGTTCTCCTCAATGTAGGGCGGCAGGGCTACCCCGCCCGAATCGTCCGGCCTCGCGCCGCCGGAGTCGAACGGCCGGTGGGTTTCGAAAAAGCCGACCTGCAGGTAAAAGGGCCGCTGTTCCAGCGCCTTGCCGGCCAGGAATCCCTCCACTCCTTCCGCGACCTGCTCGCAGGTGGTATGGAGCCCCCGGCGGCGGGTCTCCCAGTGCAGTGCGTGCTCGTCGAAACAGAGCTGCGCGTCAATGTCGGTGGTCTCGTGCTGGTGGCCCAGCAGGCAGGTGTAGTAGCCGGCATCGTGCAGCAGCCGGCTCAGGTGCCGCTCATCGTCGTTCAGGCGCCAGCCGTGCAGGCCGTGGCAGAGGCCCAACATGCCGTTGGATTGCGGATAGCGCCCGGTCATCATACCGCCCCGGCTGGGCGAGCAGAGCGCAGCCACGCTGAAGTAATCGGTAAAGCGGCAGCCCTCCTCCGCCAGGCCGTCCAGGTTGGGCGTGCGAACGCTCTCCACGCCGTAGCAGCCCAGGTGGCGTCCGGTGTCGTGGGTTGTGATCAGCAGTATGTTCGGCGGCATGGGGCAGGCCCTCCTCATGTCTGAAATGTCCTCGCCCGGACAAACGCTGGCATGTTAGGCGGGCGGCCGCGATGTGTCAACGGGCTCTGCGTTCCGGCCGCGCGTTGACTTGGCACGGTCCTTCCGGTAATGGTGAGGACTTCCACGACCTGGATCCAGACACAATCGGAGAAAACGATGAGAACCGCGTTGATTGGGGCGGGCCTGGCCCTGTTGATCGTTGCGGGGACGGGGGCGGAAGATGCAGAGACGATCAAGAACCCCTTCTACGAGCACCCCGTCTGGCGGCTCTGGACGCGGGACCAGAGCCCGGTGCCCTTCCTCGGGCGCCATAAGACGAAAGACGGCGAGATGGAGTCGAAACGGGAGGTGTACGCTGTGCCCGCGGTCGAGGACCGACTGTATCCCGATTTCAGCCAGCCTCGCCGCGGGCCCGGCGGGCTGCCCGTCCTGAAGCATTTCCCCGAGCAGCCGGAGGTGGCCGGTTTCTGGGACGACTGCTACATGACCATGGACGGCGCGCATACCCGCATACCCACCAACTGGAGCGACGGCAGCGGCGCATCCGTCTCGCTGCAGGACCAGTTCATCCGCGTCGGCTTCGGCTACGCGTTCCAGCCCCAGCCCCGGATGGACCTGGGGGCCAACTTCACCAGCCAGTCCTTCGCCCGGCGCGGACGGCACATCGTGGACGACTTCCGAAGCAACCGGGAGATCGAGGCCCACTTCTTCTTCGCCAACTGCGTCCGCGCCACTCCGGCGCACGTGTCCTACAAGGACAACGACCCGGACAAAGTCCACGACGATTACGACGCCCTGTTCGGGCATGCCTACCAGTCGGTCGGCCAGTCCGGCAGCGAGACGCAGGCGCTGTTCAAGATGCTGCTGGCCGGCGGCTGCATGCCGCGGAAGACCAAGGACCTGCTCAAGCGCCATGGCGCCTACGCGACTGCCCTGCTGACCATCTTCAAGGCCGCACTGCCCTACTGCGACGCGGACGGGGAGGAGCTTCCGTTCGAGAATGAACTCCGCCACCGACCGGCGTACAGCTCGATCGGCGGGGTGAAACACCCCCACTACTGCTCCGCCAACCCGCACTACCACGGCTACGACGACGCGTTGCACGTGCGCCGCATGATTGACCTGGCGCGGGAGATGGACGCCGCCCCGCCCGTAACGGTCCTGGCGCTGGACGGCCTGTCGGCGCACAAGGACGGCGAGAAGCTGCTCCAGAACGTTCCTGCGGACGAGCGGGTGCAGTCGGCCAACAAAACCCTCATCCGCATCTGGGGCCGCGCAGGAGAAACCGTTACGGCCTACGTGGACGCCACGGACAGCTATGACCTGCAGGGCCTGCCGCTCGAATACGAGTGCCGGACGGTGTATCCCAACCAGAACAACGTGTCCATCAAGGGCATGGGGAAACCGGGGATGTTCGAGATCACGGTCACCCACGACCCCGACCTGCCCAAAGGACGAATACCGGTGCTTATCGTCGCGCGCAACGGCCGGGGGCTGCCCGGCAACCCGACCTTCGTGAACTTCTACTGGCCACAGGAGAACGAGCGCTCGAACTGGCTGCACTACAGTGAGCGCTCCCTGCCCGAGGAGGAGCGTCAGAAGTTCGAGCAGACGAAGACCTACCCCGTCACCGACAACCTGCGGCCGGCGCCGCAGATGGGCATGGCGGACGACACGGTGCAGGCCCGGCCCGGCGACACGGTCCGTTTCCCCGTGCGGGCGGACGATCCGGAGGGTTACACGGTCACAGCTTACCGCCGCCCGGGCGAGGTGGGCCGCATCGCGGGGGGCGAGTTTTCCTTCACCGTGCCGGAGGATGATCCGGGCCGCGTCCATCCGGTGCATCTGATCTACTCGGACGGCACCGGCGGCTACACCGGGCGCCTGGTCAAGATACTGGTGACGGATGCGCCGTACGCCCTGCCCTCCGGGTGGTCGGCCACGACCCTCGGAGTGCCCCGGCGGGCCGGGAAGATCGAATACGCGGGCGGTCAGTTCGAGACCGTCGCAGCCGGAGGAAACTTCCACCGAGGGCGCAGCGAAGGCCTGATGGCCTACCAGCGCATCGATGGCGACTTCGACGTAGTGTGCCGACTCGACGAGTTGTCCGTCGACGGATCGGATTCCGGCACCGCACGGCTGGCCCTGATGGCGCGCAAAGGGCTGGAGGACTTTGACCCCTGCACCTACGTCTGCGCCTACGACGAGTCCGCAGAAGAAAACAACCGCCGCGCCGAGTTCGGCCTGGACGGAAGCCCCTCTCCGTGGGGCGGCTTCCGGTTTGAGGCGGATGAGGAGTTGGCAACTCCTGTCCGTTTCCTACGCCTGGCGCGACACGGAGACCAGGTGTGCGGCTATGCATCGGCTGATCGGGAAGAATGGGAAGCGGTCGGCTGGGGGGGTATGAAGGCTGAAGACAAGCTGCTCGTGGGCCTCGCGGCGGCCAGCGGAGATTCCGGCCGGGGCGAACCCGTGCCGCTCGCCCACGCCCGCTGCGAATGGCTGGAGCCGGGCGAAATCCCCCTGCCCGACATAGCGGTCGGGCACAAAGGCAAACGAGAAAGGTCCGGAGCCTACGAGGCACCGATCACAGTCACACTGACCGCGCCGGGGGACGATATCGAAATCCGCTACACCCTGGATGGCACCGAACCGGGTACCGAGTCCGACCTCTATGCCGAGCAGATCGCACTGGAAGAACCCGGCCGCCACGTCCTGCGTGCCAGGCTCTACCACGAAGGTGAAGCCGGCCCGATAGCCGTCTTCCCCATAGAAATCAAGAAGTAAGAAAGCCTTTTCGTTGCGCAGCGCGGCGGGTGATGATTGACGCATAGCCGGCCCCGCCATACAATGGTGCCATTCGACAGAACCCTCAAACAAGCGGAGTATGCCCGTGGACATTGACCTGGACGCGCTGGAGGCCCGCCTGAACGACCTGCGGGACTCTCTTTGACATAACTTACAGGCAGCAGGAACTGGAAGAGCTGGAAGAGGCGATGAAGCAGCCGGACTTCTGGGACGACCAGGAGACGGCCCAGAGGATACTGCGCAGCATGAAGCGGCTCAGCCGGCTGGTGGACCCCCTCCAGGAGATCGGGTCCGAGCTGGAAGACCTGATGATCCTGGCCGAACTGGCCGAAGAGGAGGACGACGAGGCCACCAGGCGCGAAGTGGAACAGCGAGCAGAGAAACTGACCCGCGCGCTGGACCGCCTGGAGTTCCGCAGCCTGCTGAGCGAGACCCACGACCACAGCAACGCCTTCCTGAGCGTCCACGCCGGCGCCGGCGGCACCGAGAGCTGCGACTGGGCGCATATGCTGCTCCGCATGTACACCCGCTGGGCCGAGGACGAAGGCTACGATGTGGAGGTGGTGGACAGCCGGGCCGGTGAGGAGGCCGGACTGCGCGGCGCCACGGTGCACGTCCAGGGAGACTGGGCCTTCGGGTACCTGAAGTCCGAGATCGGCGTCCACCGCCTGGTGCGCATCTCCCCCTTCGACAGCAGCGGGCGCCGCCACACCAGCTTTGCCGCCGTGGACGTGGTGCCGGAGCTGGAGGAGGACATCGAGATAGACCTGAACGAGAACGAGATCGAGATGGAGTTCGCCAAATCCAGCGGCCCCGGCGGGCAGCACGTCAACAAGACATCCTCCGCCGTTCGGCTGCGCCACGTCCCCACCGGCATCACCGTGTTCTGCCAGAGCGAGCGCTCGCAGCACAAGAACCGCGCCATGGCTCGCACGATATTGCGGTCCAAGCTCTACGAACATGAACGCCGCAAGCGGGAGGAGGAGCTGGAAGAACTCTACGACGAAAAGGGCGAGATAGCCTGGGGCAGCCAGATACGTTCATACGTGCTGGAGCCCTACCAGATGGTGAAGGACCTGCGTACCGAGATGAAAACGGGCAACGCCCAGGGCGTACTGGGCGGCGACCTGACGCCCTTTATGGAGGCTTACCTGCGGCACCGCCTGGAGCAGCGCACCGGCGCCGCCGACCATAACCGTTCCGACTCCTGAGGCCGACATCTTCCTGGCAAGCAGCGCATGGCAAGCAACACCATGGACAGTCTCCGAGCCATCGGCAGGCGATTCGGCTCCGCCATCGTGCTGGGCAGCGCCGCCCGTATCGCGGTCTTCAGCTTCGCAGCGGTCATCACCCTCGGCGCCCTGCTGCTCACCCTCCCCCTCAGCAGTTCCGCCGGGCAATGGACGGACCCCGTGGACGCCCTGTTCACCTCGACCAGCGCCGTCTGCGTCACCGGCCTGATTGTCAAAAACACCCCGCAGCACTGGTCACTGTTCGGCCAGTTCGTCATCCTGGGGCTCATCCAGGTGGGCGGGCTGGGCATCATGACACTGGGCGCCTTCGCCGCCATCCTGCTGCAGCAGCGGCTGTCGCTGCGCTTCGAGACCATGATGACGGACATCGTGGAGCCGCACAGCGCGGAGAGCGTCTGGACGCTCATCCGGTTCGTCTGCCTGTTCACCCTGGTCATGGAAGTCGTGGGGGCCGTGGTGCTCTTTTTTAGCTGGTACGGCGACTTCGGCAGCTTCTGGACGTGCCTCTATCAGAGCATCTTCCACGCCATATCGGCCTTCTGCAACGCGGGCTTCAGCCTGGACCCCAATTGCCGGGGCGGTGCGCTGAACCTGATGCACTACGCCGACTCCACGCCGATCAACCTGATCATCTGCCTGCTGATCATCCTGGGCGGCATCGGGTTTGTGGTGGTCAGGGACCTGCTGGGTTACTTCCGGTGGTGGCTCATGAAGCGGACCGGCAAGAGACCCCGCCTCTCAACGCACACCCGACTGGTGCTGGTGGTCACGGGGGTGCTGCTGGTGGTGGGATTCGCCGGGGTGTTCGCCATGGAGTCGGGCGGCGCGCTGAAGGGCATGCCGCTGAAGACGAAGGTACTGGCCTCCTTCTTCCAGTCCGTGACGCCCCGCACGGCGGGCTTCAACACCATTGACACCGGCATATCCGCCCTGGCGCCCGCCACGGCCTTCCTGCTGATGGCCCTCATGTACATCGGGGGCAGCCCGGGCAGCACGGCCGGCGGCATCAAAACCACCACGCTCGGCATCATGGTCGCCAGCATCCGGGCCACCCTCAAGGGCCGCAACAAGGCCGAGATGTTCCATCACTCCGTGCCGGAGGAGACGGTTCACCGGGTGGCCAGCATCATCCTGCTCAGCGTGGCGGCGGTGGCGGTGGGGGTTTTCGTGCTGCTGATCACCGAGAAGGGGGCGGGCTTCCAGAAGATCGTCTTCGACGCCATCAGCGCGTTCGGCACGGTGGGTCTCAGCCAGGGGCTCACGGGGCCGGGCTCGGCGGTCAGCGCCGGGGGGCGCCTGGTGCTGACGGGCCTGATGTTCATCGGCCGTCTGGGGCCGATCACCCTGGTGCTGAGCGTGGCCGAAGAGAAACAGCGCGCGCCTTACCAGTATCCCGAAGAGCGCATCCTGGTGGGCTGATGGCGCCTGTCGGGGTTGCAACTCACCGGTCGCCTGCTACAATATATTTAACCGGGGTTTCTGCGACGTAACACGAAGCAGCCATGCCAGAACGCGACTACTACAAAGTGCTCGGCCTCTCCCCCGAAGCATCCCAGGAGGAGATACGCAAGGCATACCGCCGCCTGGCCAAGGAACACCATCCGGACCGACACGGGGGGAGCAAGGAAGCCGAGGAGAGATTCAAGGAGATCTCCGACGCCTACAGTGTGCTGGGCGACCCCGAGAAGCGCAAGCAGTACGACCAGCTTCGCCAGGCCGGTATGCGGGGGGGCGCGTTCGAGGGGTTTGAGGGTTTCGAGGACTTCGGACCGGCCTACGGCCGGGGAGGCGGCGGCGCTCAGGGATGGGAATCGGGCGGTATCCGGTTCGAAGACCTGGGCGGCGGCCTGGGCGATATGTTCAGCAGGATGTTCGGCGGCAGCCGGGGCGGCGGAACCAGAACTGCCGCGCCACAGAAGGGGCAGGACATCCGAAGCTCCGTCGCCATCCCCTTCAACACCGCCGTGCACGGCGGCAAGATCGAGGTAACGATACCCAAGGAAAAGACCTGCCCCGCCTGCGGTGGCTCGGGCGCCGCGCCGGGCAGCTCGGTGGACACCTGCCCCCACTGCGGGGGTAGCGGTCAGGTGCTGGCCGGACAGGGCGGCTTCAGCGTCTCCAGGCCCTGCCCCACCTGCTTCGGCAGGGGCAAGATCATCCAGAAGCCCTGCGGGCAGTGCCGCGGCAGTGGCACGGTCGAGGAGCCGTCACGGGTGGACGTGCAGATACCGAAAGGCATCCGCGACGGCCAGAAGCTGCGCCTCTCCGGGCTGGGGCAACCAGGTCAGGGCGGCGGCCCGGCAGGGGACCTGATCCTCGAGGTCAACGTCGAGCAGCACCCGGAGTTTGAGCGCAAGGGCCGCGACATCCATAGCAAGGCACGGGTGGACATGGTGGAAGCCGCCCTGGGGACGGAGGTGGACGTGCGCACGCTGCGGGGGGACGTGACGGTCAAGGTGCCGCCGGGCACGCAGCCGGGGCAGAAGCTGCGGGTGCCGGGCTACGGATTGGAGACCTCCGACGGACGCCGCGGCGACCATTACGTAGAGGTGCAGGTGAGAATCCCGCGCAAGCTCTCTCCACGACAGAAGGAGCTGCTGGAGGAACTGCAGCGCGCACCCGCGCCGAGCACGAAGTAACCACCGACCCGCCGCCCCCACCGGGCCGGGATCACGATCAGGAGTGTCAGACCATGGTGCATGCCAGACCGCTGGACGACGAACGCAGCATCTTCCGTCAGTTCTTCGAGCATCTACAGGCCGACCGCCGGTCCCAGCGCGGCGGCAGGCGCGACGTGTGGCGACCGCCCACGGATGTCTACGAGACCGACAGCGACGTGGTCATCAAGGTCTCCCTGCCCGGCGTGCGGACGGACCAGATTGGAATCGAGTGCAACGGCGAGGTGGTAACCGTCTACGGCGTGCGGGAAAGCACTGATCGCGGCGCCGTGCGAACCTATCATCAGATGGAGATACGGAACGGCTATTTCGAGCGACGCGTGGCGATCCACAAGCCCTTCGATCCCCGGGAGGCGCGGGGGGAATACCGGGACGGTTTCCTCTACGTCTTCGTGCCCAAGGCGCCCCAGGCGGTCCGCCGGGTCGTCTCCATACGGTTGAACCTGTAGCGACCACGTTGCGACGACATACATCTTCAGGGGCAAACACAAACAGTGGCAGACAAAGAAGATTCAAAAAAGACAAGTGAGCGGCCGCAGACCGAGGAAAGGCCGGCCGAAGAGCAGGTGGAAACCGCCGCTCCCGGCCCCCGGCAGGCCGGCACCCGGGGGGCGGAGATTCCCGAACCCTCCGACCTGCCGACGGAACTGCCCGTGCTGCCCATGCGCGGCAATGTGGCCTTCCCCAACGTCATGGCCCTGCCCTTCCACGTGCACGACGAGGAACGCGTGCAGATGGTGGAGCAGATACTGCTGGCGGATAAGCTGTTCATGGCCGTGGCCGTGCGACCGGAGGCCGAGGAGACCGACGACATCGCGCCGCAGGACCTCTACCAGGTGGGCGTGACGGCGGTCATCCTCCAGATGCTCCGCATGCCGGACGGCTCCGTGCGGTTCGTGGCGCAGGGCCTGGCACGGAGCGAGGTGGACCACTACAGCCAGACGGAGCCGTTCCTGCGCGCCCACGTCAACCACCTGAGCGACGAGGAGGTCGAGGACGTAGAGGTCAGCGCCCTGTTCCGGAACATGAGGGACCAGTTCCTGCAGTTCGCCGAGAACGTGCCCAACCTGGGCGACACCGCGCGGGTGGCGGCCGCCAACGTGGACGATCCCGCGACCCTCTGTGACTTCGTCGCCTCCAACCTCAACATATCCGTCGAGGAGAAACAGCAGATACTGGAGACCCTCGACGTCAAGGAACGCCTCCAGGCCGTTACGAAGCTCCTCGCGCGGGAGATGGACTTCACCGAAGTGGCCCAGAAGATACAGTCCGAGGCCCGCAGTGAGATCGAGCAGAGCCAGCGCGAATACTACCTGCGCCAGCAACTCAAGGCCATCCAGCAGGAGCTGGGTGAGGTGGACCCACAGGAAGCGGAGATACAGGAACTGCAGCGGCAGATCGAGGAGATGGACCTGCCCGAGGAGGCGCAGAAGGAGGCCGAACGGGAACTCGGGAGGCTGGAGCGCATCAACCCCGCCAGTCCCGAATACACCGTGGCCAGAACCTACCTGGACTGGATCACCAGCCTGCCCTGGAAGCAGAGCACTGCGGACAACCTGGACCTGAAAGAGGCGCGGCGCATCCTGGACGAGGATCACTACGGCCTGGACGACATCAAGGAGCGCGTCCTGGAATTCCTGGCCGTCCGACGCCTGCGGGGCGAGATGAGCGGCTCCATCCTCTGCTTCGTCGGCCCTCCGGGCACCGGCAAGACCTCCATCGGCAAATCCATCGCCCGCGCCCTGGGCCGCAAATACATCCGTGCCGCCCTGGGAGGTGTGCGCGACGAGGCCGAGATCCGCGGCCACCGCCGCACCTACATCGGCAGCCTGCCCGGCCGCATCATCAGCTCCATCCGCAAGGCCGGCTCCAACAACCCCGTCTTCATGCTGGACGAGGTGGACAAACTGGGGGCCGACTTCCGCGGCGACCCGGCCAGCGCCCTGCTGGAGGTGCTGGACCCCGAGCAGAACTCCACCTACACCGACCACTACCTGGAGGTACCGTTCGACCTCTCCACGGTTCTGTTCATCTGCACCGCCAACGTGCTGGACCCCATCCCGCCGGCCCTCAAGGACCGCATGGAGATGCTGGAGTTCCCCGGCTACACCGAGGAAGAGAAGCGCCACATCGCCAGACAGTATCTGGTGCCCCAGCAGGTTGAGCGGAACGGACTGAACGAGGAACAATTCCAGATAGACGACGACGGCCTGCGCAGCCTCATCAGCCAGTACACCCGCGAGGCGGGAGTGCGCAACCTGGAGCGCCAGATCGCCTCCCTCTGCCGCAAGGTGGCCAAGTCCGTCGCTATGGGCGAGGAGGAAAGCGCGGCCCCGATAGACACCGACCGCATCCGGGAGCTTCTCGGCCCGGCGAAATTCTACCCGGAAATGGCCGAGCGCGTGGACGAGCCCGGCGTGGCGGCCGGTCTGGCGTGGACGCCCACCGGCGGGCAGATACTGTTCGTCGAGACCACCATGACCCCCGGCGAGGGCAAGCTGACCCTGACCGGCATGCTGGGCGACGTGATGAAGGAAAGCGCCCAGGCAGCTCTGACCTACGTGCGGGCGCACGCGGAAGATTTCGACCTGGACCCGGAGCTTTTCCGGGAGCACGACTTCCACATCCACGTTCCCGCCGGCGCCATCCCCAAGGACGGCCCGTCCGCCGGAGTGACCATGGCCGTCGCCCTGACGAGTCTCTGCACCGGCCGCCGGGTGCGGCACGACGTGGGCATGACCGGCGAGATCACCCTGCGCGGCAAGGTGCTGCCCGTGGGCGGCATCAAGGAGAAAGTGCTCGCCGCCACCAGGGCCGAGTTGAAGACCATCATCCTGCCGGAGCGCAACGAGAGCGACCTCGAGGACGTGCCCGACTACGCCAGGGAGAAGCTGAACTTCCTCACGGTGGACACCGTGGACGAAGTCTTCCCCGCCGCCCTGGAACCGGCCGAAGAGCCCGAAAAAGCCCCGGCCTCTTGACGAGCCAGGCCCGTTTGGCTAAACTTGAAGCACAAGGCGCGCCCGTAGCTCAACTGGACAGAGCGACGGCCTACGGAGCCGTAGGTTGAGGGTTCGAATCCTTCCGGGCGTGCCAGTTTTTTGCCGCGGCGCGGCAAAAAACAGAGCAGGGGAACAAGTGAACAGGTGGGAACGGCAAAAGGGCTGGCCTGCGCTGCTCGTGCCGTGGCGTCCGGGAACCCGCTCCCCCGCGGTCTACTGAGCACCTGATCAACTGCCCAAACCGTTGCAGGTCTCGCTCCGCGTGACAAAACACGCGACCAGTTGAGAGCCAACCGCGCAATGTGCGCAGTTTCAGCTCTCAACTGCAACCAGACCCCGCCCGTCGGCTACTTGCCCATCGCGCGAAGGTTCTGGATGCACTTCTCGACCGCTTCCAGCTCAGGCATGTCGCCGGCTGTCTGTTCGACGATGTACCACTCGGTTCCTCCGCTCTCCTCGCAGAGGGCGAACACTTCGTCCCAGGGCACCTCACCCTCGCCGACGATGGCATGGTCGTCGTCGGCAGACCAGTCGCGCACGTGCACGGTCACGTAGCGTCCGGGATACCTGGCGAGATAGACGCTCGGGTCGGCTCCGGCGCGCAGGCAGTGGCCGATGTCAAGCTGCAGAAAAAGGCCCTGCGGAGTATTCTCCGCCAGGATATCCAGGGGAATCTCTCCGTCGGCGGGCTCGAACTCCATGCGGTGGTTGTGATAGCCGAAACGCATGTCCCGCGCACCGACCTGCTCGGCCAGTTCTCCCAGCAGCCCGGCCGTTCGCCTCCACGCTTCGGCCGATTCGCGGTATTCCTCCGCCAACGCCGGCACCACCAGGTGACGGTTCCCCAGCATGCTCTCGAAATCGAGTGTCTTCTCCAGGACGTCGCCCAGGAAGTTGTCAATCTTCAGGTGAGAGCCGGCCACGGCCAGCCCCGCGGCCTCCAGCATTTCGCGCAGTTCAGCGGCGGCATAGCCGTGGTAACCGGCGAACTCCACGCCGTCGTATCCCATCTCGGCAATATTCTTCAGGGCGCCGGGCAAGTCCTCCGCGCACGCCTGACGGACGCTCCAAAGCTGCAGACCAATCGGTATTTCGGCCATCCTCGTTGCTCCGGGGTAAGAGTGGTTAACCGCACAAGGAGACCGGCTCCCGGAGGGACAGGTATCCGGGCAGCCGAATCGCAGGCGCGGCCTGATGAGTCGCCTCAATATCTGCTAAGATACGCTGCTCTTCGGATGGTTTCAAGGCGTTCGGCCATTCGACACGATTTCCGCTTACGCAACTGCTCAATCGGAGCCCTTTGCAGGGAGGCCATGAAGTGGCAGAGACAGATGATTCCGCACCCGAGATGAGCCCGTACACTTTCGGCACGATGGCGATCGGGCGCGATCCGGGCCGCATCCGACGCGACATCCGGCTGGCCCGTGCAGCGATGGATTCTGGCGTCTGGTTCCACACCGCCCGTCGCTATGCCTGCGTGGACAGCTACAACGTTCTGGGCCGGGCCTTCCGGGAGAACCCCGCGAACATCCCGCCCTGCATCTGCAAGGTCCGGTGCTACAACGCCGACACCATCCGCATTGACGTCGAGGACACCCTTTCGCTTCTGGACATGGAAACGGTCGCCGTCGCCCAGCTTTCCAAACGTTCGGGAGAGCGCAAGGAAATCGTGGACGACTTCCTGGAGGAGGGCCCCATGTGGCAGGCCTGCCGGGAACTCCGCGAGAGGGGGCTGGTGGAGCACTTTGCTCTGGAACTGTTCGTCTCCTGCTCCGAGGAGGGGCTCAGAGCCGCCGGGGAAGACATCTTCGACGCCTACGCCTTCTACTACAGCGTCGTGGACCGGGAGGTGACGAATGACCTCTTCCGGGCGTTGAAGGCCGGGCAGGCTCCCGTCATCTCCATCCGAACCGTGGGAGGCGGCAGGATATTTCCGGCGGTCCGCAAACGTTTACGCCGCGAGGAACCGGATCATTACTACCTGGACCGGCTCGCCGCCCTGGACCCGATTTTTCAACAATCGGACAGTCGGGACTGGCTCGACTTCGCCTTTCGCTTCCTGCTGGGTCAGCCGAACGTGCGCACCACCGTGGGCGGCACGGCGGACGAAGAGCACCTGCAGGACTTCATTGAGACGGCGGCGTCAGTGGAGCCCCTTGCCGCCGGACTCGTAGGGGCCATAGAGCGCCTGCATGACCGGTGGATGGCCGAATTCTGAGATCCGCCCCGCGTGCCCCCGGCCGACCCTTGCACCGGCGGGGCATTCATCCCGAGTACCATCGGCGGTGCAGGGACTCGATATCTCCGAAGACCTCGCGGGGCAATTTCTGCCGTGGATTCGCGTACTCGATCAGCATCTGCAGATGGGTGATGTCGCAGGTCGCGCCGATCGTCGTAATCATCGCCGGGTTGCTGAGCGGGAACCGAATGCGGAATTCGGCTTCGCTTTTGCATCCTGCGCGCCGGCAGAGGTCTTGGAGCAAACGCGCGGTGGGTTCTTCCTCGCCCGTGGGCGTTCCCCCCATGTCGCCAGGGCCGCCTCCCATGGTCCGCAGCGAGAGCAGCGGCGCGCCCTTTTCCAGCAACAGGTCGTAGAGCGAGTTATTCTTCATGCCGCGTTGCACCACGTTGTAGTAGAAGATGTAGCCGTCGTACATCTCCCGGCGCACGATCTCGAAATGGTCTTCCGTGATCTCGGTGTTCAGTTCCAGCACGTAGCTGCCCACCTTGCCCTCGTCCTGCAGCGCGCACATCGTCTCGTAGATGGCACGGCCCGGCTGCAGGTCTTTCTGCGAGTGGGGCTGCATGTAGGTGATGATCTGAGCGATGTCCACCCGCTCGATGCCCGTGCCGCTGAGAGCCCCCTCAACCGTCCCGCGGAGCGTGTCGGGCCTGTGCGGGTCAATCTTCACAATGCACCGCGGCATCCTGTCCGGGGCTTCGGCAAAAGCCCTCCGGAGGACTTCGTACACCCTCTTCTCCCCTTTGCCGTAAGTCGGCGATGTGTGGAACCACACGCCGGCGTCCATTGCAGCCCGCACCACCTTGATGTGCTGCGGGTCAGACGCATTGTAAACCTTCGTGGTCCCGAACGTGAACGGGGATATCTCCGTCAAAATTCGTCGGTAGCTCATGGTTTCCTTTCTTTGCTTACCGGTAGCGACTCAAACCACCACCGGTTCCCGGGTGAGTGCTTGGGGGCGGATTCGCAGGCCGTCCTTCGTGGCGATGGCCGGTGGCTTTACCACAGGGGTCGGGTAGGCGATAACACGAAGTTCATCGTCCGAACTGTTCAGGAGAACGGCCGAATGCCGGCCGGGCTCCTCGAACGGGCTCACCGGCAACTCAAAACACACCTTGCGGGCCATCCCCGTGCCATCCGATACCCCGTCCGGCTGCACCTGCCGGCCGTCCAGAAGCAGAACGGTGTTCTGGAGGTCCCCCTCCGGCCGGAGCCACCACTCGATGCACGCGCCCACGACGGGGTTGTCCGCACACTTTCCGACGTAGAACTCCTTCAAGACCGCCTGTCCCGGCGGGACCGCAAGGTCAACGCGCAACCAGCTTCCCTTTGCCGTGAGCGTCAGTTCCGGCCTGCCGTCCCAACACGGGAACGGGTAGCTTTCCCGCTCCGGATACAGGGCCCCCGCGTGCCGCGGGTCGCACGGCACGCCCACGCCGTAGCCGTCCATCACGCTGGTGCGGACGCCCCGCCCGGCTCCCGCACCCCAGGCCCAGTGCCAGCGCAGCATGCCGCTGTAGTGCCACGGGCTCCGCGCCCAGGTCCGGCGGTGGATCAGGTAGTTGCGCTGTTTTTCACTGAACTTGTCGTAGCGATCCGCGTGGAGCGTGACGTCCACGTAATCGGAGCCGGGGAGCAGGCGCGCGCCATCGGCATGGTTGTCCGCAAAATGCCAGCGTCCCTCCAGAAACAGCTCTGTCATCGTGTGGTTCGAGATGCAGCATTGACGGTTGGGAATGCCCTCGACGGAGGCCAGCGCCGATAGGACGTTCGCTGCCCCCGTGCAGTAACTGCTGTGCAGCAGCACATCCACGGGGTGGAAAGAGCCGTAGGTGGGCGGTTTCTTGAAGTTCATGGCGTATCCCGCAAAGGCGTAGGCCTTGTCGGCATCGTCTGCACCGGATCCCACACCGAACTCCTCCAGCGCCGCGGCGGCATGTTCGCAAAGGAAATCCCACTCGCGTGCATGGGGCGTCTCGCAAGCATCCGGATCGTACAGTTCGCCGCCGTGGGGCCTGCCGGCGGGGTCTTCCGGCCGCACGGCCAGCGACAGATATGGTGCGTCTCGCCGGATGTCTTCCCCCGGCGTCTCACGGGCAACGAAGCACCCAGGCGGCAGTCCCGTGTCGGGGTCCACGTGCCGATCCACCAACAGTCCCGGTCCGCCCCCGGCTGCTCGATCGTCCAGGTGGTCGTGCTCCACGCGCACCTCGGCAGCGATGTCGAACGCCTGCATCCCGAAGGGGCTGCCCATGTACTGCACCAGCGGGCGGAACTGCCTGTCCGCCGCCTCCACAACCCGACCTTCCTCGCGCCATCCGTTCACAAGGGCTCTCCTTCGCCGAATCGTCTGAGCCTGGCCACTCTCATTCAGCACACATGCTCAAGTCTCCGGATAGATGAACCACGCCTTGTCCGGCTGTTCCTGGTAGAGACGCCTGACCCTGGCCAACAGGTCACGCTTTTCCCCATCGGTCAGTGGATTCCCTTCACGAGCCACACGGGCGTTTGCCTCGAGCTGGGCAACGTCGTCAACGCCCACCAGCGCCGTGGTCACGTCGGGCAGTCCCAGGACAAAGCGCAGCGCATCTTCGGCCAGCCCCACTTCGCCGAACCAGCCGTGAGCCATCACCTTCATTCCGACGACGCCAACTCCCTTCTCCCGCGCCACGGGAACCACGTGCTGGTAGAAAGGCCGCACCGCCGCCTGCATCGCGCCGAGGGCCACCAGCAGGATATCGAAAGGGTAGACCTCCAGCGCCTTGACCAGTATCTGCGGATTCCGGTGACCGGTAACGCCCACGAACCGCACGGCGCCGTTCTCGCGGAACTCCTCGATAGCCCTCAGGGCGCCGTCCTTGCCCGTGACCTGGCCGAGCTGTTCTTCATTCGCCAGGTCATGTATCTGAACGCAATCCAGCCTGTCCGTCTGCAGGCGTTCAAGGCTCTGCTCGATCTCGGCGGCCATCCCGTCCCGATCGCGTTTCAGGCTTTTTGTGGCCAGGAACACCTCGTCGCGCCGCTCCGCCATGACCAGGCCGATCTTGCGTTCGCTGCCCTCATACGTGTGAGCCGTGTCAATGTAGTTGATCCCCAGGTCGAGGGCGCGATGCACCACCTCCGCGGCGTGCGCGTCGCTCCGCTTGTTGTATTTGACGCCGCCCAGAGCCAGCATTGTTGGCCGGAACCCCGTCCGACCGAGCGGTCGTGTCGGTAGCTTCCCCTCGCTCGTACGGTCTGCCGTCGGCATATCGCTGCACCTCCCCAGATGACCTGTCCGGCGATTCAAACTTCCGGACAGATACCCCACTCTACACCACCGGCGGGTTCTGGGAAACCGAATCAGACGTTCTGCCTCCCGGTGCGCTTGCCCGCGCGGGCGAGAGCAGTTATCCTGCGGCTCGGCCGATGGGGCCGTTCCACACGACGCTCACGGAGGACCCGGACCGTGTACCTCAACCTTCTGCACCGTCCCAAGATGGGCAACTACTACGAGTTCTTCAAACTCCAGCAGGACATGGCTCACGAACTGGGCCTGAAAGCGACCATCCTCGTCAGCCTGCCGGCCATGGAACAGGAGCACATGGTCGAGGACATCAAGCGCTACCACGAGGAGCACGGCGACGAGATAGGCCTGTTCCTGAGCGAGCTGAACTGCGAGGCGTTCCGGGAGGAGTTCCACTGCACGATGAACTCCATCTGGCTCTACTCGCGGGAGAAGAAGGAGAAGATCATCCGGATGGCGCTCGAGCGCTTCCGGGAGTGTTTCGGCCGCGCTCCGGTCTCCGCAGCGGCTTACTTCGTGGACGCCTCCACCATGGAAGTGCTGACCGACGCGTGCCCGACGCTTGAGATCGCCGTCTGCGCCTGTTTTGAGGAAGGCGTCAAGAACTTCCACGGCTGCAACAATTCGTGGTACCTGTTCAACGAGGGCGGCCCCTGGTCGGCGTGGTATCCGGCGAAGGGCAATACTCTGCGCCCGGCGCGCGATCAGGAAGACGCTGCGGGCATCGTGGGCGTCTGCCACCTGAGCCGGGACCCCTCCCTGTCCTACGAGAGCCGGAACGACTTCTGGGCCAGCCATCCCGCAAACGTTCAACGCGGGCTCGGCAACGACGGCGAGACCCACCCCTACGACTTCAACCTGGTGGACCTCTACCGCGCCCAGGAGGACCTGAACGACGGCTACTCCTACTACAACGTCTTCGTCGGCCCCAACTGGCTGACCCACAACATGAACATCGAAGACCCGGTGGAGGTCTCCCAGAAGCTCTACAGAGAGCTGTTGGAGTACCTGGCCGACCTGCGTGACCGGGGCGAACTGGAGGACATGACCATGCGCGAGTTCGGCGCGTGGTACAGAGCGAACCGGCCTCCGGGCCATCGCGAAGTTTTCCACGCCAGGGAGATACTCTACGGGTCCGGCAAACACTACGTCTGGTATCTGGACCCCGACATGCGCGTGCTGATAGACACCAACCAGGGCGGCTCCATCGGCGACCTCCGACCCTATGCCGCCGAGTGTGATGGAAGAACCGGGCCGGATTCACCCGCGCTTTACGACGGCTCTTACCCCTACCTGATCCAGTCCCAGTATCGCAGCGGCGCGGCCAACCACTCGTTCGACGGCACTCGCACGACACTGTCCGTCACCCACGACGGCGAGACCGCGGACCTCTGCGCGTGCCCGACGAAGTGCACCGGCGTCGTGCAGGACGAGGATGGCGTTCATGTTCCGCTGACGCCGGCACAATTGCGCTTCAGTGACGGCCTGACGGCGTCCATCGAGACGACCTATCACTTCCCGGGAGATGGACGCATCCTCATCGAACGGAAGCTGACCGAACTCTCGGACCCTCGGGCCGAGTTGCACATCTGCGAGTACTTCAAGGCCTGCTACGGCACTACCGAATACCCCGAGGACCTGCACGGAGTCACGCTGGCCGTCGAAGGCGACGAGGCGGAGGCCATAGATTACGCCTACGAAAGCCGCACGATCGCGACGAGCAATGCGACGGCAGTCCGTGCCGTCATCCCCCAGATCAACTGCGCGGTCGAGCTGTGCCCGGTGGCCGGTCGGGCCGAATCCGGCACGGCAATCGAGGGGTTCCTGTTCAGCCCCTACTTCACCCTGACCCTGGAAACCACCCTGAAAGCCGGAGGGAGCTTCACCTCATGCTTATGTCTCAGCAAAGCCGAGTAAGCCTGCGTTGCCCGGTCTGCCTGTCGCGCGACATTGATGTCGTCCTCTACCACGACGGGGAGAAGTACTACTGCATCAAATGCAGCTACACGGGGCAGGAAGACGAGATACGGGAGATGTACGCCGGCATCCGCCGCAAGTTCCGCTGGATTCACAAGCGGCTGTCCGTCGAGGACATAAAGGCGCTATAGGAAGACGTGCGCCCGATCCGAATGCATTCCCGCCTCTCGTCCGCTATAGTCTGGACCTGCAAAGCATGATCGCTCACTCGTCGGGGATTCGCGGATGAACAACCTGCGGTTCGGCGTCGTCGGTGTCGGCACGTTCGGGGAGACGCATCTCAAGGCGTATCGCAACCATCCGTCGGCGGAGATCGTGGGCGTCTGCGACCTGGATGAGCAGCGCCTGCACGCCGTCGGGGAGCGGTATGGCGTGCGGGAGCGCTTCACAGATTATCACGATCTTCTGGCAATCGAGGACCTGGACGCGATATCCGTCGCCACCCCGGATTTCGCGCATACCGACATCGTCGTGGACGCGATCGGCGCCGGGAAGGCTGTCCTGGTCGAGAAGCCGCTGGCCACCACCCTGGCCGACTGCGACCGCATCGGCGAGGCGCTCCGGGCGCGGCCGGTGCCCTTCATGGTGGACTTCCACAACCGCTGGAACCCCGGCGTCTCCGAGATCAAGAAGGCCGTCGAGGCGGGCGACCTGGGGCGGGTTGAGATGGCCTACCACCGCCTGTCGGACACCATCTTCGTCCCCACCGAGATGCTCTCCTGGGCCGGCCGGTCGAGCATCCTCTGGTTCCTCTGCAGCCACTGCCTGGACACCCTCCGCTGGATACTGGGCGACGAGCCGGCGCAGGTCTATTCAGTCAGCGGCTCGCGCGTGCTGGGCGACCGCGGCATAGACACGCCGGATTACTACCTGACCACGGTCGAGTTTGCCGGCGGCGCGAAAGCGGTGATCGAGAACTGCTGGATACTGCCCGAGTCCAGCCCGTCTGTGGTGGACTTCAAGCTGGAGGTGGTGGGCGAGAAGGAGACGTTCCACTTCGATCCCACTCCGGAGCGCCTGCTCAGGCTGGGCGCCGGCGGCGCGCGCACGGTGGACAGCTACGCCGGCGTGGACGTCCACGGCCGCACGAGGGGCTTCACCGTGGACAGCATTCACCACTTCGTGGACTGCCTGCTGCGTCGGGAAGAGCCGCTGGTCGGCTACGAAGACGGCCGCCGGGTAACCGAGGCCGTCCTGGCCATAGAACGCTCCGCCCGCGAGGGCCGACCCGTCGAGTTGTAGCGTGCGTTCTTCGGGACGCGACAGAGCCCGTCCCGAAGAACGGCGGGGTTCAGGCTATAGGCGGTCGGCGATAGGAACGGCAACGGCTTAACGGCAGCTCTGGTGCGTCTGCGTCTGCCGGAACGTCCGTCCCTCGGCCTGTCCGTCTGCCTGAAACACGGACACACGGCTGATGCTCTCGCACGGTTCGCGTGTGGCGCAGCCGCCCTCGGCTGCGGCCGTTCCGCCTCCAGCCGATAGCCCGGCCCGCCGGCGCTCAGTG
>CAYVBE010000059.1:0-20190 GCA_964448935.1 uncultured candidatus Brocadiaceae bacterium | reverse complement strand
GACATGGTGCTCCTGAACCCGTCCGAGCCCGCTGATGAGGCCCTCCAGACCAGCCAGACCGCCAGCCTCCTCACCATAGCCCGAGACGAAGAAGAAGTTGCCGCAGTCCTCCGATGAGGGGTAGGGGGACGATTCGTACTTCAGCGCGAAATCCCTTCCTGGGGCCTCTCTTTGCACGATAATATGCTTTTCCGGAACGGAGCAAGACCTGATGAACGCACAGAAGCCGCTGGTGTACATCCACCGCGTGGAATGGTGCCCGCGCGAGTATTACATGGACGAAAAGAACGAGGAGTCGCTGCGCTCCTTCGCCGAGGTGCGCGACAACGGGGACGGGCGGGAGGAGCTGTCCCACGAGCAGATGGTCGAGCACCTGACCGGCGTGGACGGCATCCTGTCCCTGAACGGTTCACACGTGGACGAGATCACGCGCGAGGCGCTGGAGGAGGCGGGCACGGTCAGGGCGGCCGCCGTCTCGCACTGGTGGGGCCAGCACAACGACGCCGCGCCCGAGTGGCGCGCGGCGGGGGTGGAGGTCATTGACGCCTCGGACGCATGCAATCAGGCCGTCGCAGAGTGGGCGGTGGGCGCAATGATCGCCGGCCTGCGGAAGTTCGACCTGTTCGACCACCGGATGAAGTCCGGCGTCGAGTGGCCCGGGTGGCGCGGAGTGGCGGGGCAGCTCAACGGCTCCACCGTGGGGCTTGTCGCCCTGGGCCGGGTCGGCCGGTGGGTGGTGCGCTATCTGCAGCCCTTCGACGTGCGCATCCTGGCCTACGACCCCTATCTGGACGCCGCCGAGGCCGCGGAGCTGGGGGTGGAGCGGGTGGACCTGGACGCGCTGCTGCAGACGGCCGACGCCATCTCGCTCCACGCGCCCGTGACCGAGGAGACGCGCGGCATGATCGGCGCGCGGGAGCTGTCGCTGATCAAGGACGACGCCCTGCTCGTCAACTCCGCGCGGGCCGCGCTGCTGGACAACGACGCCTTCCGGGCCCAGATGCAGAAGGGCCGTTTCCGCGCCTACCTGGACGTCTACGAGCCCGAACCGCCGCCCGAGGACGACGTGCTGCGGGACCTGGACAACGTGGTGATGACGCCTCACGTCGCGGGGACGACCGACAAGATGTTCCTGCGCTGCGGCCGGATGGCCATCGAGGCCCTGCGGGAGTACTTCGAGGCGGAGTAACGCCCTCTCAATCCGCCCCCACGGCCAGCACGTGCTGGGCTTTCCAACGGGGATCGCGGATCCAGAAGCTCTCCGACTGCAGCACGTAGGCGTAGAGCCGCCCGTCCACCGCGGCCAGGTCCATAAGGGTGCTGCGCTCGTTGCCCTTCGAGGGAAAACCCAGCGGCACGGTCCGCTCGACCGGCGCCGGCGCGTCGGCGGTCACGTCCAGCGCCACCAGCCGCAGCACGGCCTTCTCCCCCGCCGTGTCCACCCAGCCCACGTAACACCACGGCCCGGCGCACACCATGTGGGAGCGGTCAATGTAGCTCCAGAAGCCGTTGGCCGGCAGCGTGGGATGGTTGGCGGAAAGGTTGTAGGTCCACTTCACGGCACCCGATTCGGCGTCGAAAACAACCACCTCGGCCGGACAACGCGGCGGGAACAGATCGTCCGTCCAGACGCCGCATGTTCGCGCCTGGCGGAGAAAGGTGTTGCGCGTGCGCTCGCCCAGTTCCTCCCAGGGCCTGTGCTTGTAGGAGTAGCGGCTGAGGACCGCCTCGGGGTCCTCGGGCATGTAACGCTTTCGGTGCTGCGCGTAGCCGGTGTAGTAGGCCAGCAACGGGCGCCCGACCGACCGGACCAGGCTCAGCTTGGGCCAGAGGTCCACACCCTTCGCGCCGCGCCCCACGTCCAGCAAGAAGCGCTCCATCCCGCCGTCCGCAGCATGGACCAGTTCCACCGGCTCGGCCTGGGAAGGCTTCCAGGCGAACCACAGCGACTGCCCGTCAATGAGCATCGCTTTGGGCCGGTAGAAGCCGTCCGTCTCGTAATAGGACTGCCCCCAGGAGCCGATGTCGTTCGTGGGCTCGTAGCGGGAGTCCATGCGGTAGGCGAAGGCCGGCTCCAGGCTGGCGGTCTCGCGTGCGGCGGGGCCGGCGGCGCCGTCGTTCGGCTTCAGGTCGTGCATCGTGTAGTCGTAGGCCCACAGCGCCAGGCCCTGGTCCACACGTGGCAGCAAGCCCTCCGGGCGCTCCGTGCCGATGGTGTGGTTCTCGTTCATATCCTGCCCCGGGCCGGCCAGGAAGACGCGGCCGTTGCCGAAGGCCACGCCCCGACTGGTGAAGGGACGCAGGCGCTTGCCCCACTGATCCGTCGGCTCCTCCGGCCACTCCGTAACCGCCTTCAGGCCGGTGTGCTTGTGGAACGGGTAGGCGTCCCCGGCCGTGTTGTGGCCCCAGTCGGCGCCCTTCGTGAGACCGATGAGTGCGCCGCCCGTGGCCAGCCGGAAGAACGCGCTGGTGTTGTAGAAGGAGGCCCCCTGCCGGCCATGGACCTTTGCCAGGTCGGCGTCGTACTTCTTGCTCTCCGGGTTCGCAGGATCGCCGTAGAAGGTCGTCAGGCCCCACGCCCAGGGCTTCAGATCGTCCCGCTCGTTCCCGACGCCCATGATGGTCCGGTAACCGGCGCGGGTGCGGCCGAACGGGTCCTGATAGTCCGGGTGTTCTGTGGCCGTCTTTTTATACGCCGTCACGCCCTCCTCCGGCGCCTGCCCCGGCCGATAGCCGTTCGCGTTCGCGAGGGGCAGATAGGCGGTATAGCCGCTGTCGTAGCCACACTGGCCGGTGAACAGGATGCGCGTCTCCGGGTCCCAGCCGATCACCGCCAGCCCGTGAGGCGTGTCGCTGGAACCCGAGACGCCGTTGTAGGGCCACCGATAGACGCGATTGTTGCCCTCGTTGGCCATCACCCGGACGCAGTTGACCGTCTCGCCGGTAGCGCCGTCCAGCACGGTGGCGTAGTAGCTCTCCGGCACGGCCGTGGGATCGGAATAGTCGAGGCCCAGGAGGGCGACCTTGCCGTCCACTATCGCCAGGTTATAGGAACCCCGCCCGCCGGGCAGGTCCATGTGGTTCGGCTCGCCCGTCCAGTCGCCGAACTTGACCGGCCGGAAGCTGCGCCGCCAGAGACCCTTGAGCCCGTCGGGTTCGACGGAAACCGTATCGGCGTTGTGCCGGACGCCGCCGCCGCGCAGGCCGGCCCAGTGCTCACCGGCCGCCGAGACGCCCGGCAGCAGAACGCATAGTATCGCAAACACGTTGGCAACGTGGATGGCCCAGCCTGGACGCATCGGGTTTGCTCCTTTCTGAAGCTTGTCGTAAGGACATGATACACGGCCGCCGTGGCCCGCTCCACCGCAGAACCGGGCGCACTGCCCTTTGACCGTTCGGAGTCGAGGCCCTATCATCGAAACCGGTCTCACTGTAGACGCAAACCGGGAAGAACAAGCCCATGCGCCGACTTGCCGACCTCACCAACCGCGCTGCCATCCTCGTCATCCTGGCGGCGTTCGTCCTGCTCTCCCCGGCTCCCCCTGCGCATGCGGAATCGGAGCGGACGAAAGTGGTCGTCATCGCCACACACCGGTTCATCACGGACATGCCGAGGGGCTACACGCCCGGGCACCTGCGCGCGCTGCTGGGGCGCGTGCGGCCGGACGTGATCGGGGCGGAGGCCGCCTCGAACGTCCCCCATTCATGGCAGAACGCCCCACTGGACTGCCGGTGGGTCACGAAACCGTGGGCGGACGAAAACGGCGTGGATATCGTGCCCGTCGGGTGGAGCGACCCGCAGTATCCGTCCCGGCTGGAAAGCATGTTCCGGGAGCTGCGCGGCGTCGGCACGGCGGCGGAATACAAGCGCGTCGAGAAGGAGTTCCAGCAGCGCTCCGCCCGGATAGGAAGCACGCTGGCGGACCTGAACAGCAAAGCTTCGCGGGACAACTGGCGCACCTACCATCGGCGGCTTCACGAACTCTACGGGCGGGCCACGCCCTGGGAGGAGTGGAACGAGAAGATCGTGTCCAACGTGCTGAGGCTCTGTGCGGAGCACCCGGGCAAGCGGGTGGCCATCGTGTTCAGCGCCGCGCACTGCTACTTCATCAGCGACCGCCTGGCCGAAGCACCCGGGATAAACCTGGTACCCACCGATCACTACCTGCCGGTCTCCGAGGGCGAGGCCCGCGCAAAAACGCTGCCGATAGACCATCTGAGGGCCCTGCGGCTGCTGAATCTGCAGGACTACGGTTCGCTGCCCGGGGCCGCCCTCGACCGCCTGGAGGAGCACCTGGAGGCTGCCGCCGAGGAGCCGGAGTTCCGGAACGACTGCCGCCTGTTCCGCGGCAAGCTCCTGCTGCACCGCGGCCGGCCCGGTGACGCAACGGACGAATTTGCCAGGGCCGCCGAGCTGGACCAGGAGAAGGTCGCCGTCTTTGACGGCAAGACCCCGCTGGCCGAGACGGCCCGCGTCTGGTGTGGCGTCGCCCATAAGATGGCCGGCAACAAACGCAAAGCCCGCCGCCTGCTGCGCGAGGTGGTGGAGGACACCAGTGCCACGCGCAACACCAGGCTCTGGGCGCAGCAGGAGATGAAATCCCTCTCGAAGTGACGCCCGAGCTGAAGCCGACTTTCCGGGCCCGTGCTATTGACAGCCTGTTCGAGCGCAGTACCATACCGTGACCGTGATGGAAGGGTACGTGTTGGAGAGCAACGGGACGAAGGTTCAGTTGGCCGTTCTCGACACCCCGAAGGAGAGAAGATGACTGTACGCGCGTGCGTTCTGGTTGGATTGATGGCAGTGTTGGCGGCTTGCTGGGCCGACGGCGCCGAGTTCGTATGGATGGAGAGCGAAAACCCCACCCGCCAGAACATAGAGACGCCACCTGCGGACTGGCAGGGCTCGCCGGTGTTCTCGGAAGGCGAATGGCTGGGGTTAACTGTGAAGGCCGATGAGGTCCAGGACGCTCTTCCCCAAAAGGGCGCCATCCTGACCTATGAGTTCGAGGCCCCCTCGGCCGGCAGGTATGAAGCCTGGAACCGTGTCGGCATGGAGTCCATTTCCGCGCCCTTCGACTGGCGCATTGACGACGGGCAGTGGGAGACCATCGAGCCCAGGGGCCGCACCACGGACCTGACGCGACTGGGCTTTTGGAGCGAGATTGCCTGGATGCACATGGGTGACGCCGACCTGGGGGCCGGGAAACACACCATCCAGATCCGCCTGAAGCCCTGGTTCGAGGAAAAGGACGGCAAGAAGGTCGCGCAGCGGATCATCTACCGGTCCGACGCGCTGTGCGTCCACAAGGGCGAGTTCCATCCCAACGGCAAGCATAAGCCCGGCGAGGACTGGCGGACCGAGAAGGACCGGGAGGCAGCGGAGAATATCTTCGAGTTTCCCGCCGATGCAGATGCCGATTCACCAGGCCGGATTGAGCTTCCTCTGGGCGGGCTGTGGCAGATCTGCCGACACGACGAGGGGCTGGTCGAGAACCGCACCGGCCCCACGAAGACGCTTCCGAAACCCGAGGCGTCCTTCTGGCGGGCCATCGAGGTGCCGAGCAATCAGTTGGACAGAGACGACCTGGCTTTCGCCCATCGGACGGTTTATCGCGCGCGGGTCAATGTCCCGGCGGAGATGAAAGGCCGCTCCTTCTTCCTGCACATGCCCTCCCTGTCGCTTATCGCCAGCGTGCACGTCAACGGGCAGTTCTGCGGCTGGACGAAAGCTCCCTTCGCATTATTCGAGTGCGACCTGACACCGGCCATCAAGCCCGGAGAAGTCAACGAGATCTGCGTGGTTATCAAGGATGTTTACTACGCCATCTCGGAGGAGAAATACGGCGAGAACCCGCGCATGGCGTTCGTTATTCCGCGGGAGAACCTGCCGGAGAGTTTCGTGACGCAGTTCTTCGACTTCCCCGTCGGGAGGCACCATTATGCCGACCGGTCGGGCATCCTGGAGGAACCCTCGCTGGTCGTGGCCGGCGGGCCGGTCTACACCACGGACGTCTTCGCCCAACCCTCTGTAAAGGACAAGGAGCTGACGCTGCAGGTCAGCCTGCTGAACCCCTCGGGAGCCGACCGGACCGTGCAGGTGGCGCAGGAGATCTTGCCCTTTGAGGGCGGCGCAGCCGAGAAGACCTTCGCCCCCCGCGAGGTCACCGTGCCGGCAGGCGAGGAGATAACCTTCGAGATGACCGAGGACTGGCGGAACCCCCGCCTCTGGTGGCCGGACGATCCGAACCAGTACTACGCGGTCACGAAGGTGATGCGCGACGGGCGGGTGCTGGATCAGAAGCGTACGAAATTTGGCTTCCGGGAATGGACATGGGACGGGCGGGACTTCACGCTCAACGGCGTGCCCTGGTACGGCTGGGCCGACACCACGCGGGAGGAGACCCTCGAAGAGTCACTGGCCACATGGCGCGAGCACGGGCAGAACCTCTGGCGCTTCTGGGGTGAAACCTTCTGCGGCGAGAACGAGAAGGAAGTGCTCGATTTCATGGACCGCAACGGCATGGTCGTGCGCCGCAGCGGCATCTTCAACGGAGCCGGCGCCAATTACCTGCACAAGCTCGCCTCCGGCCCGGAGCTTTTCGACAACTGGCTGGTACGCCTCAAGGCGCAGGTCAAGCAGGAGCGCAACCATCCCTCCATCCTCATCTGGTCCATCGAGAACGAGATCGCCTTCATCAACTCCCGCAACCTGGGCCTGACCGATAAGGTCGAGCCGCACATCTCGCGCGTGGGCCACGCCATCATGGACTTCGACCCCACGCGGCCCGTGATGGTGGACGGCGGCAACTGCCTGAAGGACAACTCGCTGCCGGTCAACGGTGTCCATTACATCGAGACCGACTGGCGCTACTACCCCGACGAGGCATACACGCTGGACCGCGCCTACCAGTCGCACGAGGAGGCCACTCTCGGCCACTGGGGCACGGCCCCCTGGGAGCTGGTGCCCGACCGGCCCATCTTCATGGGGGAAGCCTACTACGTGCAGGGCAACCAGCCGTCCGATTTCGCGCAGTTCGTCGGCGAGGGTGCCTTCGTCGGCTGGGGACCGGCCGCCTACCGCGGCGCCGGTCTTTTGGGCAAGATGATCTACGAGGGCTACCGCTGGCACGGCGTGGACGCCACCCACGTCTGGGCCCACTCCTTCCAGATGGCCGACCTGCACCACAACTCGTGGCAGCCCGTCTGCGTCTTCTGCCGCCAGTGGAACTGGACCTTCGGCGGCGGCAGCGAGGTTGCCCGCACCCTCAAGGTCTTTAACGATACCCACTACGACGATCCCATCGAGGCCGGCTGGGAGCTGGTGCTGGACGGCAAAAAGGTCGCCGCCGAGCGACGTACCTTCCGGCTTGACCCCGGTCAACACGAGGAATACGAGATCACCGTCCGCGTGCCGGAGGTCGGGCAGCGCACCGAGGGGCAGTTCATCCTCACCTGCCGTCGCGGCGGCAAGGAGGTCTTCCGCGAGGTGAAGGACGTGGCCGTGCTGAACACCGACGCCGGGCCGAAGCCCGGCCTGCCCGCCGCCGCGCTTGCCGTCATGGACCCGCACGGGACGGCCGTCGCGCGGCTGAAAGCGCGCGGGGTGCCGTTCACACAGGTCGCCTCGCTGGACGACATACCGGACTCGGCCCGCGTCATCCTGATCGGGAAGGACGCGCTCGACGCCCGCACGTCCACCGACCCCCGCTGGCTCTCGCTGGCCGGCGAGGGCAAAGTGGTGCTGGCCCTGGAGCAGGAGCACCCGCTCCACTACCAGGCCATACCGGCCGACCTGGGAGTGACCGACTTCGCCGGGCGGGTTGCCTTCATGGAGGCTCCCGACAACCCCGTCTTCAACGGGCTGGAGCAGCAGGATTTCTTCACCTGGTCCGAGGATCACATCGTTTACCGCAACGTTTACTCGAAGGCCACCACGGGCGCCACGTCGCTGGCGCATTGCGACGAGCGGCTCGGATACTCCGCCATCGCGTCCTGCCCGGTCAACGAGGGCCTCATGCTGCTCTGCCAGATGGTGGTCGGGGAGAAGCTGGAGACCGATCCCGTGGCCATGCGGCTGTTCGACAACATGCTCGCCCGCGCGGCCACCTACAGGCCGATCCATCGCGACACGGCGGTCATCATGGACCCCGCCGACGAGCGGGCGAAGCTGCTGCAGCACTCGGGGCTCAAGTACGACGCGTCGGACGACCTGCTCGGGACCGTCCGGGCGGGCAGGCACCGGATCGTGCTCTTCGACGCCACCCCGGCCAACCTGAAGGCCCTGGCGAACCACGTGGACGTTGTGAAGGGATTCACATCTGATGGCGGGTGGCTTATGGCCTGGGGCCTGACGCCCGAGGGGCTGGAGCACTTCAACCGGATCGTCGGCGTCGAGCACATCATCCGGCCCTTCCGCCGCGAGCGCGTCACCCTGTCCACCCCGCGCGATCCCCTGGCTGCCGGCATCACGGTCCGGGACGTGGCCATGGAGAGCGCGGAGAAGATATTCAACTGGATGGGCACGAAGTACATGGTGGACGACGAGTTCACCTGCGTGGTGGACCTTGACCGGATCGAGCGGTTTGCGCTGTTCGGAGAAGCCACAGCGGGTGGGGAGGAGAGGGCGGACGACCCCGCCGCGGCGCAGTGGAATGCCATCAACGGCTTCACCAGCGACGACGCGTGGAAGCTCATCCTCTACGTCACGTGCGCCCAGCCTACCGTCAGCTTCAGGCTCCCGCGGCCGGAGACCATCACGGACTTCTCCATCGCGCTCAACACCCATTACGGCATCGCGCAGAAGGTCAACCTCTACCTGGACGATGCTGAGGAGCCCGTCTCATTCGACGTGGAGCCGAAGGCCGACCGCCAGGACTTTCACCTTGACCGGCCCCGCAAAGCACAGAAGATCACCATCGAGCTGGCGGACTTCGACAAGGTGGGCAAGACCACCGGCATAGACAACGTCTGGATCAAGGTCCGCCGCACGCCGGAGTGGTACTCCAGAGTCAAGCCCCTGCTCAACGTCGGGGGCCTCGTGCGCTACCCCATGGGCGATGGCGGACTGGTGCTGAACCAGCTCAACATCCAGGCCAACGAGCCGGTGCCGGAGAACGCGCAGAAGAAGCAGGGCATCGTCACCAGCCTGCTGCGCAACCTGCACGCGCAGTTCAGCGGCGGCCGGATGCTGACGCTCGGCAACCTGTCGTTCCAGACCGTGAGCATCCATGAGAAGTGCAACCAGTTCACCACTGCCGAAAGGGGCTGGTTCCGCGGCAACGCCGACATTTCCCACGCGCCCGCGGGGCGCGTCCGGCTGGCCGGGGTACCCTATGACATCGTGGACTTCCGGACCTCGCCCGTGCCCTCCTGCATCATGCTGGGAGGCAACCAGGCCAACGGCGACCTGCCGGAGCAGGTCAACGACATCCCGATCGGTCGGAAGGCCGACTGCCTGTTCTTCCTGCACACCTACCAGCGCGCGCGGACCTGGCGGCGGCGCCGCAACGACAAGACGCCGCCGCCCGTCTTCGTCTACGTAGTGCACTACGCGGACGGACAGACCGAGACCGTGCCGATCCTCTACCAGGAGGGCGCCGGTCACTGGCTCACCGAGGAGCCGCAGGGCCTGCAGGACGCGGCCCTGGCATGGGCGGCCCGGCCCGAGGGCAAGGAGGAAACGCCCTACGCGGCGCTCTACTCCTACCGGTGGCGCAACCCCAGACCGGACGTGGCCATCCGGTCGGTGGACATGAAGTACGACGATGATGCCGGCTCACGCTGGGGCACCCCGGCCCTGCTGGCCATCACCGCCGGCACGGAGGCCGAATGACCCCGGAGCAGGCCGGGGCCATTCGGTCCGTTGCGCTGCTTTACCGGGCCGGCCGGCGTTCGAGGATCACGTAGAGCGCGTTCTCCGGCAGCGGGACGACTGCCCGCCCGCCCTCGCGTCGGAGCGGCTCCGGCGCGCCTCTTTGCATGCCGTTGGCGTCCAGCACCGTTGCGGTGGCCAGCCCCGGATTGGCAATCGTCATGGTCCCCTCGGCTTTCTCGACCAACCGCGGCAGGGAGCCGGTGGAGACGATCAGGTGTCCCTGTTCGTCGGCAAGCTGGTAGGGCCGTGTCGCCCAGCCCGTGGGCCGGTCCAGCGTCCCGATCTGGACCAGAACTCTCCCGGACTCGGTGAGCGGCTTTCCGTCCATGGAGACCACGATGACGGTGGCGTAGCGGTTGGCGCAGGATATCTCCACGTCGCTCAGTCGCTGCGGTCCGGCCTCTCCAAGGAAGCCGGACGCCGCCTGCACGCGCGGCGCATCCACGCGGTAGATGCCCCGGCCGTAATCCGTCTGGATCTGGTCCGTGACGCTGCGGACGGTGTTGCTCGCGCGGTTGATGTATTCGTCCAGGGGGATTACCTTGTCGGGCGCATCGCTGCCGTAAGACGCTCGCACCGGGCCCACCAGGTAGGCCAGCGGGTCCACCGCCGTCTCCACGTCGCTCTGGAACGCCGCGATGCCCTCGTCCCGGTTGGGGTCCCAGCCGGGCTCCTCGCCGATAATGGGCAGTCGGTGGTGCCACATCTCCTCAAGGCTCCGGTGCTCGACCACCGCCGGTTCGCCGGCGTCCAGGTAGCCTTTGCGGTAAAGCAGCGCCGCCGCCGGCCACTGGCCGATCTGCATGGGCGTCGAGTACGTCCACTTGGTGGTGGGGGACGCCGACCACTCCCCCGGCCAGTTGCAGAACCAGCACGCCATGTCCAGCCCGGTCAGCGACATCTGGCCCGCGATCATCAGCGGCGCCTCGGACTGGTAGAGGTTGGGCGGGGGCCAGAGGCACTCGGGCAGGATGAACGGGTGCCCCGTCGGCTGCTTGACGTTGGTCGCCAGCCGGTGCGCCTCCCGGATCAGGCAGGCGTTGGTGTAAACGTGGTTCTCGCGTATCGAGCTTCCGTTGCCCGGGCCGGCATGCTTGCCCCCGGTATAGATGTTGCGCGCGATCACGTCGTTGGCGCATTGGGCCCAGTATTCGGCGTCCTGGGCGGTCACCAGGTCAACGGTGCGCCAGTTGTTGGCATTGATGAGCTGTTTGCAGCCCAGTTCGTCGCGCAGGTAGTCGGCCATCTCGGCGTTGAAGCCGCGCATCGTGCGCGCCAGGAACTCGAGCTGGTCGGCGGTGCGGGACCAGTAGCCGGGGATGTCGGACTTCTCGGCCATGGCGTCGCGGGTGAAGTCCCACACGTGCACGAATCCAGGCAGGCCCCTGTCCCACTCGTCGGCGGGGTACTCGGCCGGGTAGCCCTTCCAGGCGTCGCGGGCCTTCTCCAGTGAGCCGTATTTCGCTTGAAGGAAGTCGGCGTAGAGATTGCGCAGAAGCTCCAGCGGCTCGCCCTTGATGCTGTGGAACTGCCACCACAGCAGGCTGTCCTCGTTCTGGAGCTGTATCACGGCGATGGCCGGATCGTCCGCCAGCCGGAGGCCGGTGTAGGGATTCTCGCAGGTGTATATCTCCCTCACCCAGGCCTTGTAGACCTTCTGCATTTTGGGGTCGAAGAAAGCCAGCCCGACGGGTTTGCCCGACCTGGCATCAAGCCCCCAGCCGGGGTGGATGTTCGTGGCCGTCGGCCAGTAGGCGTCCACCACCAGGTAGATTCCCTCACCCTTCAGAGCGGCGGTCAGCTTGAAGAGCATGTCCAGCTCTTCCTCCTTGACGTCGCCGATCTCCGAGTCGGCTTCAGGCGGCGGTATGCTGATGAACACGCGCACCGCGTTGACGCCGCGCTTGGCCAGGAATCGGGCTATCCTGCGCATGTCTTCCAGGTCTCTGGTCCCCGGCCAGCTCGTCCGCAGCCCTGCCGCCCAGAAGCGGATGGGCTGGCCGTCGCCCCGGACGAACGAGTCACCGTCCTCGCTGAGCCGGATGAAACCATGCTCCCCGGCGAACTCCTCGTTGAGGGACCGCAGATCAATCACGGCATCCGGGCTGAACGTGTCCTCATCGGGCGTGAACGCCCAGGCGTCCTCGGCGGGAAACTCGGGACCGGGCTCCGGAGCTTTCTCTCCGGGTTTGTACTTGCCACGGGGCACGAATTCGGCAGCGCTCAGCACGAAGCAGTCCATACCCCCATGACGCTCGTCGCCAGTCTGGCCGCCCAGAAACCAGGTCATCCGATGCCTGCCGGCTTTTAGCTCCACCGTCCCCAGATCGTACCACGCCACGTGCGGCGGCCAGTGATAGTTCCCGTTGGCCGCAATCGGCATGGGGTCCACGCCCTTGCCCCTCGGCACGGCCGTGGCTTCCTCCGCGTCGTCGAGACGGTAGGAAAGGCCCGATCCGACGGCGGCACGGACCCAGAAATGATATTGCCCCTCACGCGGCACAGTGAACTCATACATCGCCCTCCCGGTTGGCTGTCCCTTGTGGGCGTAGCTGCACAGCCAGTCGCCGCCGGAAAGCTCGGCGGGACTGACGGCGTCCATGGGCGCATTGGGCACGACCTCCTTCTCGACGCAGTCCTCGGCTTCGACCCAGATGATGTCCTCCGCCCCAAAGATGGGTGTTGAGACCGCCATCAACGCCAGGGCAAACGCAACCAATGTCTCGTTCATTCTGCTCTGACTCCTTCCTGTTGCTGAAGGCAATGCGCCGGCCAGCCCATCACGGTAGTGGCGCAAGCTCTTGCCAGACGTCTATCATGCGCACGTAGTTGTGGAACTCGCGTTCGCTGAGCCGTGGGGACGGGCCCTCGGTCGGGCGCAGCACGAAGCGCTCTTTCCCGCCCGCGACGGCGGCCCGCACCGCTTCCTCCACCCGCTCGGGGGTGCCGTTGCAGAGCAACGCGCATTCGATGTTGCCGCCAAGCGTGATGCGCCCGTCGGCCACGGCCTTCGCTTCGGCCATGGTGATGTCGCCCGAGGGCGGCGGCTCGACCGGTTCGGTGTAATCGGCGCACCGCTCGATCATCTTGGGCAGCGCATCCCGCACCCGGCCGTGGCAGTGCACGTGCACCACCGCGTCGCTGTGGGAATGGACGTAGTCAATGATCTCGCGCTCCTGCTCCTGCACAAGAGCGTCGTAAATGGCTGGAGAGCCCATCGGCGGAGTTACCCACTCGCTGCCGCCCATCCAGACGTATTCGATGGCGGAGTTGGAGAGCAGCACCTCCAGGCAGTCCAGAACCCGCCGCAGGCAGATGTCGGTCAGCGCCCGCAGCATGTCCATCCGGGTAGCCGTCCACTCCAGGAAGGTCTGGTAAGGCATCATGCCGGAGACGCAGACGAACGGACTCGATATGCGGGTGCCCATGATGCCCCGTTCGCCAAAGTCGCCCGGCCGCTCGTCCTCCTCGGGCGGAAGGAGGTCCGGCGGACGCTCCCAGGGGATGGATGCGACCTTCTCGGCGTCCTCCACGGTCTCGACCGGGTACTCGGCATTCCACCACGTGCGGGAAGTCGGGTCCCACTCCCGCCGGAAGCTCAGCTCACCGCCGGGGGTCGGGATGACGCCGTCTATGACCGCGGAACCGTCGTCCTTCTCGTGCCGCTCGGAGCGGATGCGATGGGACGGCGTGACCAGGTAGCGATTGACGTGAGACCAGTGGGTGACCAGGTAGTGGCTGACGTCCATCACGCGCTCCGCCAGCCGCCGCTTCAGCGGGTCCTCGAACGACTCCAGGTCCTCCCGGCAGGTACACTCCAGCCCCGCCGGCTCCAGTGGCACACGGTCCGCCCGCCCGCCGCGACCCGGAATCGAGGCATTCGATACATCCGTCATGATGGCGTAGGTCTGGCTCGCCTCGAGCTTCCAGACGCCAAGCCGAGAGGAGTCGCGAGTGATCCAGCCGGAGAATTCCAGGGGTACGTAATCCGTCTCGCCGGGCTTGAGGCGGCGGAGGTTGGTCTTCACATGGTTGGAGTTGTGAAGCGTCTTGCCGTTCATCCGGACGATTGCCGTTGCCGCTTGGCCTTTCTCGCCTTCGACCGCAGTACGGCCGGTCGCGTAGGCATAAATATCTCGAGGACCTACCGTGAAGCGGTAACCGACCGCCGCTCGGCCTTTGATCGTCTCCGCCGGCGCCGGCTGTACGGACGCGGCGGCGTCGTAGAGTTCGAACGAGAGATCGACCACGCCCGCGTTGCCTTCGAACGTCCACCCTTCGGACTCGGGGCGCAGCACGGCCTCGCCTTCGCCGACGAGGGTCTGCTCAAACCGGCCGTCGGCGAGGTAGATCTCGTCGCCGTCCATGAAGTTGTTGACCGAGCCGTAGTAGACAGCCGGTCCCGATCCCCAGAGCAGCTCGCTGGGTCGGCGCGCGGGTTGGTGGTGTTCAGGATCGCCGAAGTAGTCGTTAAGGTACTGCACCATGCCGCTCTGGAACCAGCGCTGATACTGCCCGAACAGGCAGACGCGGATGGTTTCGCCCATGGCCTCGTCGCCCCACACAGACCGCATGTTTTCGCTCATGCGGGCCGTGCGATAGGCGTGGTAGCGCATGACGCCGAGGTGATGATTATCTTCGATAGCTCCGTCGAAGTTCAGGGCTTCCCAGACCGGACCCGATTTCCGCTCGCGAATGCGCGCGTAGTCCTTGCGTGTCCAGTCGCGAGGTTGGATGGCCGACCAGCCCATCTCGTTGCCGTGCTCGAGATATAAACGCAGGTTCGAGTTCAACGGCGGCCAGGCGGGGTTCTCCACCGGGCCGGTGTAGGGATTGACGCCGTCGGAACCATATTTGAACAGCAGCGCCAGGTTGCGCATGAATTCTTCGTCGATGCTTCCGCCGAAGTTGAGATGCAGGTCGCGGCCCAGCTCGTTGATCATCAGGATGATCTTCTCGTAGGCCCGTTCCCCGCGGGCCTTCCTGGCGTCGGCCAGTCGAGTGTTGTGGAGTTTCGCGTGATCGGGAAGCGCCCTGTCGGACCATTTGACAATGTCGTTGAGTCCGGTGCGCTGCAGGCGAAGGGTCATCAACGGCAAATAGGCGTCCCGAGCCTCCTGGTGCATCATCTCGCCCGGCTCATGCGGCTCCTCGCCGTTGACCTGCCGGGAGGCCATCACATGGATGTCGGTCACTCCGCTGCCCGCCGGGCTTTCCGGCGTACGTTGCGTTTCGGTCATTGTCAGAGTGGTAGAAGTGGTGTCGTGTTCCGCATCGTCCCAGAGAATGAAGGCCCGCGTCTCGTTGCTTGCCGGATCATAGCCGACACCTTTGGGCAGGGTGTCGTAGGTCTTGCCGTCGACCTCGAGCCTGGCGCCGCTCAATTCGACCTTGGCCTGGCCCTTGAACGCCAGCAGTCCGCGGCCGATGTAGTGGCTGTAGCCTCCCAACAGGACTTCTCTGAAGTCCTGTTTCGGATAGCCCTTCTCATCCAACTCCGGTGTTTCCCGGGTACCGTTCGTGCGCCAGGGGCGTCCCTGTTCGTAGAAATTGGCCAGGAGGCGGACGGGATGAAAGTGCTCGCTGTTGGCGCCGACGTAATCGACGACCTCCTCCGGCGTACTCGGGCTGGACCATCGCAGCTCGCAGACGGTGTCGCCGGAGAGGTCGGCGTAGTCGATCGCGATATCGTATTGCCTGTCGGGTTCAAGCGCCATCGTCGCCTCGTCCGTGCGGCGGGTGTGCGGTTTCCAGGCATCGATAAGTGTAGTCCAGTCATCGGCGCCGGCGGGCCGGATATTCAAACGTGCCTGTTCATCGGATGTAAGTTTGAACGTGTAGGTCTCATCGAACCGCGCGACCAGCCTGGCGGTGAACCGGGCGGAGAAGTTGTCCGTCGGGAAGTCGCGCACACTCTCGGCGTGGACGCCCAGGATAGGGCGCCAGTCTTCCCAGTCAAAGCGGACGCGTTGTTCCGAACGCGTATAGGCGGGTTCCCCTTCCATCCCTGCATTGGCCCAGTACCGGGCGCTCCAGGCAGGGTAGATAACGCCGCCGCCCTGGGGCAGGCGATTACGCGGCGCGGCGAAAGCCGTTGCCGCACTCGCAAGCATTATGAGGGTAATCAGTTTTGTCATTTCGTCTCCTCCGTAAAAATAAGTATGCCGAAATTTCCCGGATCGGTCTCGTTGCTCTCGTCGCCGTGCCAGAATGCACGGGCCGGTTCTTCATCGGCGGCATCAACATCGTTGAGCGCAACGTCAAAACCGAACACCGCATTCTTGCGCACTTTGTAATACCCCCGGTGGTTATAAGATCCGTGGCCCAGGTAAACTTCAATGTCGTAGCCCTTGGCCGTTCGTGCGGCGGCGCATTCGAAGCTGCGACGGTCCACACCGAAAACTTTCATATGGCCCTCAGGATCGATTACAATCCGGTAATCATCGGAGTTGTAGACCTGCTGGCGGTTGTTGGCCACATCCAGATAGATTTCCACGGAATCGCCCAGCCAGGGCTCGGATTCGTTGACAACCAGCACATCGTCTTTCACCGAAATCGCTATGTAAAAACCGCGGTTTTCCTTCCATGCCACATCAAATGCCGCCTCCGCGTCCATCTCCACCTCAACGCTTTTTTCAGGGGCATATCGCAAGCTGCTCCAGGCCGGTTCATCCAGCTTGCCGTCGACTCTGAGCCCTTCTTTGACCGGGATACCGGTGACTACTTCCGACTGGGGAGGGTTCACTGCGACCGTGTATTTTCGAGTGTCGCTTTCGGGGTCCGTCAGGTCCAGGTCGGATACCCGGGTCTGGAACTCGAAACAGCCCTGCAGGGCGGGCGCCCCATGGAGTCTGCCGCCGGGTTCGAGTACGAACCCGGGCGGCAAGGCGCCGATATTCTCCCAGACCACGCCTCGATTTCCGCCCTCGGCCGTCAGGTTGAACTTAAACGGCTCTCCCTGCCACAGCCTGGGAATGTCTTTGCTGATAATCCTGGGCGACCGGTCTTTTTCTACGGTGATACGGACTTCCTGATGGTCCGTTCCGCCTTGTTCATCGGTGACCGCCACACGGAAGGGAAATGAACCCACGGATTCGGCCGTGCCGCTTATTTCGCCATCGTCGCCGAGAACCAACCCGGACGGTAGTTGGCCGGACACGCTCTCCCATCGGTATGGCGGGCGGCCGAACGAGGCGTGGAGATAATCCCGGTAAGGTTCGCCAACCACGGCGTTTTGGAGAAGGAGCGTGTTGGCCTCGGCCGGGGCGTCGGCGTATATGCCCGTCAGCGGGTTGCCAGTCACCACTTCCCATACGGTTTCCTGCACAATCCTTAATTGCGTGGAAGTGAAAGGCCGGTAGGTCACATCGCCCTTGCCAGCTTCCGGAACATTCAGTCCGAGGGGACTCTCCCCAAAGAAACAGGCGTAGAAGGTGAGGGCCGCGACGTAGCTGCCGTTGATGTTCAGATGAAGGCCATCGGGCCGATAGAACTCGTAGATCGAGTCATATCCGGTGAGCTCGCCGGATCGAATCTTCTGGTTCAGCCGGTGCAGAACATGTCCGACGGGGATCAGCCTCGGCGGCTTAACACCGGCTGGGAGCGCCTGCCTGAGCTGCCTCGTGATATTCTCGTACCTGTCCCGGCTATAGTCGGGCCTGCCCTCTCCGGTTGAGCGGGCAAGCCATTGCGCGCCGAAGTCTCCGTTTCTCTTGCGCGGCCACTGGCCGTAGACATAGCTTTGAATCCTCGGACTTTTCGGGAGGGCCAGTTCGACGTATTTCGCGCAGTACTCCACCTCCACCGCATCCGGATCCCCGAAGGGCTGCAAGGTGATGGCGTCCCATTCGTATTCCGTGAGCGCCTCTTCGGCGAAACCGAAGGGATATTTGCTGAATACCGGTCTGTGCCAGAGCTGGCGGGGTGACATGCCAGGACCGATATGCTTGCCGAACACAATCTCTTTGCCACCCAGGGGAGTTGTCGGCCCGTCTCGGTCGGACGATTGCAGCCCGAAACCGCGCATTGCCCCCGCAGTCAGGCTGTTGCCCTCGAAGTAGACGCGAAACGGCGAGGCATCATCGGAACGCTTTGAATCCGCATGGGGGCGTGTTTCCTGCGCGGAAACGGCTTCCACCGTTTGCGTAACAGGCGTATCGCCCAGCGCCGCCAGGGGCTGAATAGCACAAACAATGGCAAGGACCAGCATTCGGCCGGTTGCATCTCTCATGAGCCATCCTCTTCCGGGTCCGTTTCCACCCATCTCGCATCGGGACCGAAGGCGCCGATATAGGTAGACCGCCCCGGAAGGGGCTTGCCGTTTTCGTCCATTGCCACGCCCCCGTCCACCGCCGGCGTCCCCGGCACCAGCCGGAAGTCGAAGTTCGCCGGGGCTCGCACGACCGGCCCGTCCACGACGATGAGCCCCTCATCGCGAACCGGACGCCAGCTCCTGTTGCGGCTCAGCTTGAAGATGTCGCTCTCGGCGGCCAGGTCAGTGAGGTTATGCGTGAATACGATCCGGCTCTCTTCGGGGTCGCCCTGGTTCTTCAGGCACTGGGCGTAGTCGCGCGGCTGAAGGATAAGGTTGTTGGCGACGAGCACATCCTCGACGACGCCCCTGAGCGGCCGGCGGGGCTGACCCGGCCCTACCCAGGCGTCCCTGGCCGGGAAGGAGACGACGATGCCGCCGGCCGGCCCGAGATTCTCCTTCCACTCTATGCGCGGGTTGCGTGTGTAATGCCCGTTGTGCCAGTGGGTGTTGTTGTACATGAATACGTTGTCCAGGCGTGCGTTGCTCTTCCAGGCGCCGGTGACGCTGCCGCCCGTCCAGTGGCAGTCCCAGGTCAGGTTGTGATGGATGCGGCAGTTCCGGCCGAAGCCGCCCCCTTCGGTGCCTATCCCGAAGCCGCCGCCGACGTGGTGCGCGATGTTGTGGTCGATCTCGATGTTCTCCTGCCGCCCGTAGCCGTTGGGGGAGATGCCGCCGACCCAGGGCAGGTTCCAGGCGTCGTGCACGTAGTTGTGATGCACCCGCAGGCCGTCCACGTCGCCGTCGATCAGCATGCACTCCTTGTCGGGCCAGCCGATCTCGTTGTGGGCGATCTCAATGTCGGCGAACCTGCCGCAGTCAATGCCCTCCATGGGCGGATTGGACTTGCGTTCGCCGTTCCGGTTGAAGTAGGCGGTCGCATCCATGCCCGCGACAGGGCCGTATCCGGCCGTCTCCGCCTCGGCGGGTCCCATGCTGATGGACTGGGGGCGCGTGAGTACGTTGCCGATCAGACGGCCGCCCTTCGCGTTCGAAAACCGTATGCCGGCCGAGAAAACCCGCCAGACGGAGCAGTAGAGGACCTCAGAGCCCACCAAGGGTTCGTTGTTGACCTGCTCCGGTCTTCCCCCGTCAATCAGGTTTTCCCGCCGCGCATACTGCGGCCAGCCGGTGTCCATCCCGAATCCCCGCGCCCGCGAGCGGATAATGTGCAGGTTCTTGAACGTGAAGCGATCGCAGTCGTAGGCCATGATCATGGATTGATCGTGGGGATACACCTCGAAACCGTACTGGCGGCGTTGCGGGCTCTCGTCCCAGTGGGCGTCCATGAAGTCGAAGACTGCCGTCTCGCCCGCATAGCCGATGATGCGGGTGCGCTGCCCGGGGGGGGCATCTATGTATTTGAAGACGACCCGTTTCGTCGGCCTGTACGTTCCCCCGCGCACATAGACGGTATCGCCCGGTTCGATGGTTGCCGCGGCCTTGTGCAGCGTGCCCCAGGGCCGCTCGAAGGAGCCGTCGGCCTCATCATCGCCATCGGGCGCCACGAAAAACGTGTTCCCCGGAGCATCGTGGTGCTTCCCAGTCGCCGAGAAAACCAGCAGCTTGCCCTCGCCCAGCCCCTCTGCTGCCCGCATCGAGACGGACGCGATGGGCACTTCCGGCCGCGGGTTCGGCCATTCCATGCGGTAAACCACGGCGTGGCGAAGTCCGTCCTCCTGCAGCGGTTGCGTCCATGCGACCTTCGCAAACGCCAGGTGATATATGAACCCGTCCGCCGGGTTCCACCAGTCCCGCTCCAGCGCGCCGACGGTCTCATTGCAGCGTATGTCGGATTCCACGATCCGGCCGTCGGCATAGGTCACCACGAGCTTTGCCACGGTCAGCTTATCAGGGAAGCGATCGCCGTTCTCGCGCGCCTTCAGGTTCTTCGCTTTCCATTCCGCAACGGGCCGGCCGGGCTTGAGCGTCTGCTCTATTTCGACTCTCTCCGAAAAGGTCCAATTTCCGTCCGGTGCGGGCTTTGAGCGAGGCATCGCAG
>CAYVBE010000058.1:0-20229 GCA_964448935.1 uncultured candidatus Brocadiaceae bacterium | reverse complement strand
GCCCCGCCGCCACCAGCAGGACGTCCCCGCCCAGGGCCAGGTAGCCCTGGGGCGCCACTCCCGTGATGGCGTAGGCGGTGGGGTGGGGCTGCGCCATGTAGTGCAGCGTCGTGTCGTTCGCCCAGATGACCTCCCCCGTCTCGGCGTCCAGCGCATAGACGATCACGCCCTCGGCGGGCCACATGCCGGCCGTCGTGTAGACGATGCCTTCGGCCACGAGCACCCCGCTGCGCAGCGGACGGTGCGATATCATGCGTTCGTTGCCCAGCACCATCTGCTCGGTCCGGGACGCGTGGAAACGCCAGACGAGTTCCCCGGTGCTCGCGTCCAGGCAATAGAGGTAGCCATCGTCGGAGCCGACATAGGCGCGGCCCTCGTAGATGTCGGGCGCGAACCGCACCGGCCCCCCCGTGATGAAGCGCCACCGCAGCTCGCCGCTCGCGGCGTCGAGAGCGCGGACGGAGTCGTCGGTCGTCGAGCCGAAATACAGCAGCCCGTCGGCCACTACCGGAACGGGCGCGTAATCGAAGGGCATACGGTGTGGCTCCTTCACGGGGTCCGGCCATGCGGGCCGGGGGTGGCGGTCCGGCTCGTAGACCCAGTGCCGGTGCAGGGGAAATGCCAGTGACTCCTCCACGGCCGCAGTGCGGGCCGCGTCCCGCCGGTAGCGCGGCCAGTCCTGCGCGGAAACCCCGGCCGCCGTGAGACCGAGGGCAAAAGCCGTGATGAGCCACCATCGTGCAATCAGCGTCCTGTGCGCCATCTTCTCGCCTCCCGTCCGGGCCCCGCGTTTGCCGCTTGCCGCAGGCCAATCGTACGGTGACCTTCGGCATGACAGGATACCTTGTCCGAAGGGCTCTTCAAACCGAATCCTGCGAGTTTTCGCCCCCTGCGGTCCCGTCAGGATGCTTCCTCTGGCGCGATAGAAGTGCAGAGGAACGGCTTCTTGGGCTTTTCAGACATCCCGTCGTTTTCTGGACGGACACATACGATGGCCGGATAGAGATCCCGCATCGTCCTTGCACCAACCTCGTGCCGGCATCCAGGCGGTGGCTGCGTTGAAAACGGGCGCGGGGCGTGCTATAAGAACGTGTAACGCGATCCTCCGAATGGAGCAGACCCCCGAGATGAACTGGAAGCGGCAGATACTTATTTTCCTGGCGATCTTCGCGGTGGTGGGACTCTTGACCCGCGGGGGCGGCTGTCCCGGTGCTTCCCAAGGGGGCCGACCCACCGACGCCGAAGTGGTGGAGCTGAGCGTTGCCGAGGCGCCGGCGGAAGACCTGCCGCGTAGCGAATACTCCTACACCCTGCGGGCCGAGGTGGCCGACACCGCCGAGAAGCGCCGGAAGGGGCTGTCCGGCCGGGGGAGCCTGGAGCCCGGCTACGGCATGATCTACGTCTACGACGAGCCAACCCGCACGGAGTTCGCCTGGGGGGAGGACTACCCGGCCGTCTCGGCCGCGTTCCTGGAGGCGGACGGCACCATCGCGCGCATCTACACCCCGTCAGGCCGCCCCGACCAGCTCACGCCCGAGGAGCCGGTCAAGTTCCTGCTGGAGGTCCGGCAGGGCTGGTTCGAGGACCGGGGGGTGAAGGCGGGAGACCGCCTGGAGATTCCGGATGACGTGAGTGCAAAGCCGGAGCCGCAGCCCGGGCCCGCCGGGCAGTAGGACGGCCCGCCGAGGGCAGGCTTTCAGTCCATGTTTTCCACCAATAGCACCGTCACGTTGTCGTGTCCGCCCGCCTCGTTGGCCGCGTCGGCCAGGTCGTGACATGCCTGCAGGATGTCCCACCGGCAGGCGACGATGCGCTCTATCTGCTTCTCGTCTATGGCGCCGGTCAGCCCGTCCGTGCACAGCAGCAGGCGGCTGCCGGACCGCCAGTCAACGGTGCCCACCGCCGGCCGGGGCCCTTCCTTCATTCCCACGTAGCGCGCCAGGCGCCCGTGCATGGGGTGGTTCTGCGCCTGCGCCTGGGTCAGGGCGCCGCGTCGGACCAGCGTGGCGGTCACGCTGTGGTCCATGCTCAGCAGGGCCAGCTCGTCGCGGTGGAACAGGTAGGCGCGGCTGTCGCCCAGGTTGGCCACGTGCAGGCGGTCGCCGGCGGCCAGGGCCATCACGAGTGTGGTTCCCATCTTCTGGCCGTGGGGCAGTTCGGAGCTCTTCCGCCGCACGATGCCGTTCAACCGGATGATGGCCTCCTCCAGGACGTTGTTGACGCCCTCCTCATCGGCCTCTCCGGGCGAGGGCAGGCGATCTTCCAGCAATTCGGGCAACTTCTGGACGACCAGTTCGGCGGCCCGGCCCCCGTCGGCTTCGCCGCCCATACCATCGCAGACTACAAACAACCCCTTCGGGGCATCGGCCAGGCAGCGGTCCTGGTTCTTCTCGCGCTGTCGTCCGGTGTCGCTGACCCACGCGGCGGAAATGCCCGACCTGCGGCTTCGTCCGGCTCGTCTACGTCCTGACACGGATTATCCTCCGGCGGCGCACCGCCTGATTTGCGGGAAAAGCTCTATGAACTCTCGGGCACGGAATAGGGGGTGTGTTCCACCGTCCGGCTCCCCTTCACAATATCCGTCACGTTCGCGGGTAAATAGCTGGAGCGTCAGGCCCCGGTAAACTCGAAAATCCTGCCGACGGCCGGGCCCGCAGGGGCGCTCTTGCTGCGCGGCGACGGGCTCTTGCCAGCGACCTTAACATGATTATCCGTTTTGCACCCGCCGTGCAAGTTCCAACGCCGAAAGACGCTCCCGGGGGCCGGCGGAGCGCGTGTTCACACTTGACACTCCGAAGGGCATGTGGAAGAATTGACGTTTCAACGTTTTCTTCCCCCGTACGGGGAATTCTGTTGCCATTTACCGGAGACACCCATGAGCCAGGATGTGCTGGAAATCAGATGGCACGGCCGGGGAGGCCAGGGCGCCAAGACCGCCGCCGCCATGGTGGCCGAGGTGGCCGTCGGCGCCGGCAGTTACGCCCAGGCAGCGCCCGAATACGGCGCCGAGCGCGAGGGCGCCCCCATCAAGGCATATACCCGCATCAGCGACGAGCTGATCAAAGTCCATGACGCCATTTACTACCCCGATATCGTGCTCGTCCTCGATGATACGCTCCTGGAGACCGAAGGCGTCGAAAAGGGCCTCAGCGAGGACGGAATCCTGATGGTCAACACCGAGAAGTCGCCCGCCGAGGTCCGCGAGCAGCTCGGCATCGAGGGCCGTGAGATATACACCATAGATGCCACCAGCATCGCCCTGGAGGAGATCGGCCGCCCCATCCCCAACACCGTCATGATCGGCGCTCTGGCGTCTATCACCGGGGTGGCGGACCTGGAGCATATCGAGGAAGACATCGAGAAAAAGCTGGGCGGCAAACTGAGCGAGAACATGCTGCAAGGTAACATGAGGGCCGTCGAGAGAGCATTTAAAGAGGTCCAGAGCGAAAATGGCTGAACTGCTGAAAAAAGATGAAATGAAACCCGGCGGCGTCGGCAAAGGCGGTTCCATGTCGAAGCTGTACACGGGCTCCTGGCGCACCTATGTGCCCATTACGGACTTCGAGGCCTGCATCCAGTGCCTGAAGTGCTGGATCCTCTGCCCCGACAGCGCCATCCCCGCCGAAGACGGCGAACGGCTGGAGACCGACCTGCAGTACTGTAAGGGCTGCGCTATCTGCGCCGAGGTCTGCCCCGTGGACGCCATCGAGATGGTGCTGGAAAGCGAGCTGGACGACGAGCAAAAGAAAGGATGACTCCCCATGGCTGAACGAGTGGCACTGACGGGGAACGATTCGGCCGCCTACGCACTGAAGCAGATCAACCCCGACGTGGTGGCCGCCTATCCCATTACCCCGCAGACCGAGATGATGCACAAGTTTGCGGCCTACGTGGCCGACGGCGAGGTGGACACCGAGTTCGTCCGCGTCGAGAGCGAGCACAGCGCCATGAGCGCCGTCGTGGGGGCCTCGCTGGCCGGCGCGCGCGCCTGCACCGCCACCAGCGCCAACGGCCTGGCCCTGATGTGGGAGATCCTCTACATCGCCGCCAGCTCCCGCTGCCCCATCGTCATGCCCGTGGTCAACCGCGCCCTCAGCGCCCCCATCAACATCCACTGCGACCACAGCGACAGCATGGGAGCCCGGGACACCGGCTGGATACAGATCTACTCCGAGAACTGCCAGGAAGCCTACGACAACGCCATCCAGGCCGTGCGCATCGCCGAGCACGCGGACGTACGCCTGCCCGTCATGGTTTGCCTGGACGGCTTCATCCTGAGCCATACCCTGGAGGGGCTGGACGTCAGCGACGACGAGGACGTGCGCGAGTTCATCGGCACCTTCGAGCGGCCCGACAACCTGCTCCAGGTGGAGAACCCCGAGACCTTCGGCATGTTCGCCCTGCAGAACTACTACTTCGAGTTCAAAAAGCAGCAGGCCGACGCCATGGAGAAGGTGCCGGCCGTCATCGAAGAGGTGGGCCGGGAGTACGGCGAACTGACCGGGCGCAGCTACGGTCTGCTGGACCCCTACCGCTGCGAGGACGCCGATGTCATCCTGATGGGCCTCGGCTCCACCACCGGCACTGCCAAGCAGGCCGTGGACGATCTGCGGGAGCAGGAGGGCCTGAAAGTCGGCATGTTGAAGATACGCACCTTCCGCCCCTTCCCGGGCGAGGCCATCCGCGAGGTGATCTCGGACGCGGAGGTCGTGGGCGTTATGGACCGGGCCATCTCCTTCGGTCTGGGCGGCCCGCTCTACCACGAGGTGCGCTCCGCCTGCTACGGCGGCGAGACGCCTATGATTGACTTCATCTACGGTCTGGGCGGCCGCGACCTGAGCCTGGACGACGCCACAGGAATCTTCCGCAGCCTGATCGAGGCGGCAGAGACCGGCGACATCGAGCCTGCGACGCGATACATCGGACTGCGCGAATAACACAATCCCAGCGAGGTAACCCATGGCCACCACGAACCTTAAAGAACTGAGCAACCAGCCCGAGCTGCTGAGCGGCGGGCACGCGGCATGTCCCGGATGCGCCGGACCCGTGATCCTGCGGCAGGTGCTGCTGGCCGCCCAGCAGGACGGCAAGCATGTGGTCTCCAGCATCGCCACCGGGTGCATGGAGGTCAGCACCACCGTGTATCCCAACAGCGCGTGGCGGGTGCCCATCGTGCACAACGCCTTCGAGAACTCCGCCGCCACCATCAGCGGCGCCGAAGCTGCCTATCGCTCCCTGAAACGCCAGGGCAAGTACGACGGCGAGTGCGTCTTCATCGCCTTCGGCGGAGACGGCGGCACCTACGACATCGGGCTGCAGTCCCTGAGCGGCGCCCTCGAGCGCGGGCACAATTTCACCTACGTCTGCTACGACAACGAAGCCTACATGAACACCGGCATCCAGCGATCCGGCGCCACGCCCATGGGTGCCTCCACCACCACGGCGCCGGCCGGCGAGGTGGAACCGGGCAAGCGGGAGAACAAGAAGGACCTGACCCAGATCGCCGCCGCGCACAACGTGCCTTACTGCGCCCAGGCGTCCCCGCACCGGCCTCGCGACCTGATGGCCAAGGTCATCAAAGCGGTGGAGACGGACGGGCCCTGCTTCATCAACATCATCAGTCCCTGCCCCCGCGGCTGGCGCTACGAGCCGGGCGACAGCATCAAGATCGCCCATCTGGCGGTGGACACCTGCGTATGGCCGGTGTATGAGATCGAGGACGGCAGGCTCTCCATCAGCTACAAGCCGCGCGAGAAGAAGCCGGTGCGGGAGTGGCTGAAGTCCCAGGGGCGGTTCCGCCACCTGTTCGCGCCCAAAAACGAACACATGATCGAAGACATACAGAAGCACATTGACCTCCGGTGGGAGCGGCTGCTGGCCCGCGAGGCGGCGGACCAACCGGAATAACGCAGATGGCCCGGTCCCTGAGACGGCCCGGCCCCGACCTTGACAACGATGATGGAGCGCTCATGGCTGAGCTGGCTTCCCGGTATCAACCCGTGCGGGAGGTGGACCCCGAAATTGCCGCGGCAATAGACGCGGAGAAGGTCCGGCAGAAGACACATCTGGAACTGATCGCCTCCGAAAACCACTGCAGCGCGGCCGTCCGGGAAGCCGCCGGCTCCGTGCTCACCGACAAATACGCGGAAGGCTATCCCGGAGCGCGGTGGTACGGGGGCTGCGAATGCGTTGACCGGGCCGAAACCCTCGCCATCGAGCGCGCCCGGAAGCTCTTCGGCGCCCAGCACGCCAACGTCCAGTCCCACAGCGGCTCCCAGGCCAACATGGCTGTCTACATGGCCATCCTCCAGAAGGGCTCCCGGATACTCTCCATGTCCTTCGCCCACGGGGGGCACCTGACCCACGGCCACGCGCGCAACTTCAGCGGGCGCTTCTACGAGGTCGTCAGCTACGGCGTGGACGACCGCGGCGTGCTGGACTACGAGCAGGTGCGCCACCTTGCCCACCAGCACAACCCCGCCCTCATCGTCGCCGGCGCCAGCGCCTACAGCCGCATCATAGACTTCGAGGTCTTCCGCGAGATCGCCGACGAGGTCGGCGCCTACCTGATGGCCGACATCGCCCACATCGCCGGCCTGGTGGCCGCCGATGTTCACCCCAGCCCCCTGCCGCACGCGGATTTCGTGACCTCTACCACCCACAAGACCCTGCGCGGTCCGAGGGGGGCCTTCATCCTGTGCAGCCGTGAGCACGCCGCCGCCGTGGACGGCGCCGTGATGCCGGGCGTGCAGGGCGGCCCCATGATGCACATCATCGCTGCCAAGGCCGTGGCCTTCCACCAGGCCATGCAGCCGGAGTTCGCCACCTACCAGCGGCAGATAGTCGCCAACGCACGGGCCATGGCGGACGAGTTCAACCGCCGCGGCCTGCCCATCGTCAGCGGCGGCACCGACACCCACATGTTCCTGGTGGACCTGAGCAACCTGGACATCAGCGGCGAAGAAGCATGCCGCCTGCTGGCCCGCTCGAACATCACCGTCAACAAGAACTCCATCCCCAACGATCCCCGCAAACCCACCGAGGCCAGCGGCATCCGCATCGGCACCCCGGCCCTGACCACCCGGGGAATGGAGGAAGAAGAGGCCCGCACCGTGGCCGGCTGGATCGTCGAGGTCCTGCGCTCCCCCAACCCCCGCGAGGCCGCCGCCGACGTGAAACCCAGGGTGCTGGAACTCTGCGAACAGTTCCCCATCCACACCGACGAGTAGCCCGGCTGCCCTCCGGGCGGCTTGGAGGAATGCGGTGCATTCTTCACCCCTTTCGGGACCGGCGTAATGACGGCGCAGCCCCCTCGGCTGCGGCTGCGGCCGTTGCCGTTCCTTCCGATTGCCTTCATACGGTTGCAAGCGCGCCCCTGCTGTCGTATACAAACCCGCAAAGGGAAAACAAGTCTCACGCCATCCGGGAGGAAGCACGATGAAGGGAACGCCCGTCGGAATTGTTATGCTCAACGACGAACGGCCGCACGTGTGGGAACAGAACAACGAGCGCAACATGGAGGTGGTCCGCGGCTGGGTGGAAGCGCTGAGCAGGAAGTTGAAGAACCAGGACGGCTCCGCGCCGGAGATCGTGGTGGCGGACCGGATCGTCACCGGCGTCCGCGTGGCGCAGCAGGTTGGCGAGCAGCTCCGTCGCGCCGGCGTGCGCTCCCTCATCATGTGTTACAACGTCTGGAACTTCCCCTTCCTGGCCTGGCCGCTGGTCAACACCGTGGGCCGGGACGTGCCCATCCTGAGCCTGTCTAACAACAACGGCAAGTTCCCCGGCAACGTGGGCCTGCTGGCCACCGATGGAGCCCTCCGTCAGGCCGGCGTGCGGACACACCGGATCGTGGGCCAGATGGACGACGAGGAAACCCAGGACAAGGTGGTCGGCTGGGTGCGCGCCGCACAGGCCCTCACCTGCATCCGAAACGAGGTGTACGGCCTCTACGGCGGCCATTCGATGGGAATGGAGACCGGCTACTGGCACCTGACGCCTCTGCTGAAGTGCCTGGGCGTCACCGCCCGCCAGGTGGACCAGCTCTGGCTGCTGAAGGTTATGGAAAACGACGTGGACGAGGCCGAGGTGGAGAAGGGCCTGGACTGGCTGGAGGAACTGCTGGGCGACCGCCTGCTCTACGACGGCAACATGCTGACCAAGGACACCCTGAAGACCCAGCTCCGGCTCTACCGGGCCATGAACCTGGTGAACGAGGACAAGGGATTCGACTTCTGCGGCCTGAAGGGCCAGCGGGAGCTGACCGAGCACGTCTGCCTGGGCGACGTGGCCGAGATGCTGATGAACGATCCCTACGACTGGAACGGACCGAAGGAGCCGGTGGTCTGCGCCACCGAGGCCGACTCGAACGCGGCCGTCACGATGCAACTGCTCAAATACCTGAGCGGCGGCCTGCCGACGCTGTTCATGGACGTGCGCCTCTACCACCCCGACCGGGACCTGTGGGACTGGTGCAACAGCGGGAACCACGCAAGCTGGTATGCGGCGCAGAGTTCCGAGCCGGAGGAGAACTTCGAGAATATCTCCTTCCACCCGGCGCTGGAGTTCTACTTCAAGGCCGGCGGCGCCTCGGTGGAGTTCGACGCCGCCCCAGGGCCTATGACCTTCGCCCGGCTGGGCATCTGGGACGAGAAGCCCTACCTGGTGATCGCCCCCGGCGAGTCCGTGGAACTGCCCGAGGAGGAAAGCCGGCGGCTGAAAGAGCAGACCGACCCGACCTGGCCGCACGTCTGGGCGAAGCTGGAGGGCTCGTTCGATGAGTTCCTGAACGTCTTCCCCTGCAACCATGCCCAGGGCGTGCCCGGCGACCGGGTGGCGGAGCTGACCACGCTGTGCGAGATAGCGGGCATCGAGCCGATCGTCCTCGGCCGCGAACGCATGAAACCCGTGTGGGATCAGGTTGACGGAGTGCCCACGTCGTAAATGGCGGAGCTTGCGTTACGTTTCCTGGGGGTCGAGTAAGCCTGCCACAACGGATTCGGGAACGCGGATTTCGGGGCCGCCGGCCTGCCTGACCAGGCGGAACAGACGGCAGAAGGCGTGGTGGTTGGTATAATTGCCGAGGGTCCTCCGCTGACCGGCGCGCGCAATTTGCTCTCGCTCCTCCTCGTGGGCCATGTAGTAACGAACCTTGGCCACCATTTCGTCCTCGTTGTGGAACACTTCGATCTCCCGCCCGAGTTCAAAGAACTCCTCGATGCCTTGCCGATAGAAGGATAGATAGAAACACCCGAGCCCGGTCACCCACAGGGCGCGGTTGCTGAGTCCTCCGGGCAGTTCCGGTTCACGTGGTATGGTCAGGAAGATGGCAGCAGCGCGGCAGGCCTTGGCGTAGGTCTCCCCCCACACCTTTCGGCCGCCGAAAGCACGGGCCGCCGGTGACAAATAATCCCGAAGACGGTTGCGGCGAAAAGACAGCTTACGGCCCCACCATTTTACGCGGAAGCCCTCGCTGATGAGGCGGTTAAGAGCGTGAAGCCGTTGGAGATAGCCGGGATGCCGGTCTACGGTGCCGACAGTGACCACGTCACAACCGTATTCACGGCGGTCCGCAGGTCCCATCTCCCCGCAGGCGAAGCAAGAGGGTGTGAGACCTTCCAGCAGCCAATGGGCGCCGCGGATGCCGGCGGCTTCAAACTTCTCCAACATTCCCCGGCTTTGCACGCAGAAGAGATCGGCGGCAGCGGCCAGTGGAGGCAACCAGTCCGGGCAGCTGGCGTCCGGATGCCAGAGCACAACGAACACCCCGTTCTCGGAAAGCTTGCGCAGGGCTTCGGCGCTGTATCGTTCACCTTTCCAGGCAACGTGCAAGACGGGCCTGAAATCCCGAACCGCATCAAGCAGTTCCTCGTCGGGCTCCTCGCAGGAACGGAAGTCCAGGAAACGCACGTCCTGATTCAACTCCCGCAGGGCTACCTCCAGATGACGACCCCAGCTCCAGGGCCGGTCGTCCGGTGCCGAAAGTAATATGCGTCCCAATTCCTTCCTCTCGTTGATTGCTCGCGCCGCGGATGCCTGGCCCAAGTATAAGGGCTACCCAAAGCTTTTACAGAGAATCCAGGACACGCTTGGTGAAGGCCGCCGAGACCAGCCAGATTGACATCCCAGCGGCAAACTGGTAAAAAACCGGGGCTTTTCGCGTCTGCATGTGCAGCTCAGGGGGGGTCATGGAGTCCGAGAAGGGTCAGCATTGCGTCATATTCCCGGGCGTGGAGATAGGCAGGGGGACGCGGCTCGGGAACTTCGTGCTCATCCGCAGCGAGACGCAGATCGGTGAGGACTGTACCATCGGCTCGAACGTGGACATCGAGGGAGACGTGCGCATCGGCGACCACGTGTCCCTGCAAAGTTTCTGTTATATAACGCGCGGGACCGTGGTAGAGGACGAGGTTTTCTGCGGGCCTCGCGTGACGACCATGAACGACCGCCGGATCTGCCACCGGCGTCCGACTCTAAAACATACCCCCCTGGCCCCGCGCATCCTACATGGCGCGCGCGTGGGCGGCGGCAGCGTGCTCTTGCCCGGTGTCACCGTGGGGGAGAACGCCCTGGTGGGAGCGGGCTCAGTAGTCACCGAAGACGTGCCGGGCCGCACCATCGTGGTGGGAAATCCGGCGCGTGTGATAGGAAACGTGCCACCGGAGGAAATCATTTGAGCAATGCTGACAGGCTCATAGTCAACGCCGCTATAACAGGCATGGTCCCCACCAAGGCAGATTCGCCGCACGTGCCCCTCAGCACGGAGGAGGTCGTCGCCTGCACGCGGAGGGTCCGGGATACCGGCGCGTCCATCGTGCATATCCACGCGCGCGATGGGCACGGGAAACCCACCTGCGATGGCGGTGCTTATGCGGAGGTAGTGGAGGGCATCCAAGAGGTCTGCCCGGACATAATTACCTGTGTTTCCTGCAGCGGGCGAAAGGTGTCCGATGTGGAGAGGCGAGCGGCCTGCCTGCAAGCCGGTGCCGAGATGGCCAGCCTCACCCTGGGATCGCAGAACTTCCCCAACCAGGCCGTCCAGAACCCTCCGGAAGTAATCTGTGGACTTGCCAGGCGGATGCGTGCGGCGGGCGTAGTGCCCGAACTGGAGGCCTTCGAGCCGGGCTTCGTCAACTATGCCCGCTATCTGATCCGCAAAGAGGTCCTGGCTCCGCCCTACTACTTCAATCTGATACTCGGATCCCTGGGAACCGCTCCTCTAGATCCGGTCGGTCTGGGCTATATGGTACAGTTGCTGCCCGAGGACGCAACCTGGGCCGTCGGGGGTATCGGGCGATATCAGCTCGACGCCAACGTCATGGCCATAGCCGCCGGCGGACACGTGCGCGTGGGACTGGAGGATAATCTGCATTACGATCGGGAACGCGCTGAGCTGGCGGACAATGCTCGGCTGGTCGAACGGATCGTCCGCATCGGTCGGGAGATGGGTCGAGAACCTGCCTCGCCGGCAGAGGCCCGGCGCATCATCGGGTTGCCCGAACGGTCCGACATTGCACGATAGCCTGACTGTCGTATACGATGCTTCCGATGGCCGCCACCTTCTGGCGTCCCGTACTGATGATTTCCCGGCTCTGGAATCCATACACCTGTGCCACGACCTGTCACAGAGGTGCACCTGCACGGGATGAAGTGGCTGTGTGTGCGTGACTTCGCACAAAAGCTGCGGCATCTCGATGTGGCGCCCGCTCGCCGGACCGAGCATCTCGGAGACTGGCGTCTGGTCAAGGACAACACGGTCCGCACCGTCCTGCGGCTGCCGGATCCGGAGAGCCCGGAGGGGCCTGGACTATTCCTGAAACGCTACAAATTCCGCGACCTCGCCCGCAGCGTGCGCCATCTGGCGGTGCCCACCAAACCGCAGGTCGAATGGCGCGCCTGCCGGGCTCTCCAGGCGATCGGGGTGCCGACCTGCGATGTACTGGCCATTGGGCTGCGCCGCAGGTGGGGCGTGCCACAGGAGGGCTTCCTGATCAGCCGGGAGATCACCGAGGTGACTTCGCTGGACCGTTTTCTCCGTCAACAAAGCCATCCACACTCCATCCTCCCGGTGGCGCGGGAACTGGCCCGCCTGACGGCGTCTCTGCTGCGCAACGGCCTGTTTCATAACGACTATCACAGCGGGAATCTGCTCGTCCGAGCCGATGCTGCGGACGGGCAACGCCTGTTCATCGTGGACCTGCACAGCTTTCGACGGCGGCACATTGGCCGGCGGCATGCAACAGCCATGCTGGCAAAACTGGCGTGCTCCACAGATGCCCCCGCGTTGAACACGCGGGTTAAGGCATGGTTTCTGGAGCACTTGTTGCGGAATTGGCGGGGCCTGGACGAAGTGTATCCGCCCGACGTGCAGCGGTGGTCCTACCGGGTGCGACGGGAAATGGAGCGTCAACACCGACGCCACATGCGCAGCCGCACACGGCGCTGCCTGAAAGAAAGTTCGCTGTTCACCAGCGAGAAGACGGAAGACTTTATTGTGCGCCGGCGGCGGGACTTCCCGCTGGGGGCCGCGCTGGCCGCCGTGGCACTGCACCGCAAGGCGGTGGATGGAAAGGCCGACGGTGCGCAGGTGCGCGGGCAGGCCCGCCGGACGGAAGTGACGGTCTGCCCCTCGGAGTCCGTGCCCCCCCGCACGAAGAACAAGCCGGCGCCCGCCGAACAGGTCCTCCCGGGCAAGGTCTGCGTAAAAGCATTCCGCCGCGGCACTTTGCGGGAGCGCCTGAAGGATTTCTGGCGCCCGCGCAGCCGCGCCCGCGTGGCGTGGGTGGCCGCCAGGGGCATGCACGTGCGCGACATACCCGCCCCACAGCCCCTGGCCCTGCTGGAGAGCCGCCACAAACTGTACGGGGAGCCCGACTACCTGATCGCCGAAGCCATCGAGCACGAGGGCAGCCTGACGGAGTTCCTGATAGGGGAAGAGCCGCCCGAGCGGCAGCTCCGCCGGCTCTCGGACACCGTGGCCCGGCTGCTGATCCACATGGCCGAGGAGGGCGTCTACCACCCGGACACCAAGCCGACCAACATACTGGTGCGCCGCGAGGATGGCGGGTTCCGCCTCTGGCTGGTGGACCTGGACCGGGTCCGGTTCGACGCGCGGATGTGGCGGAGGCGGTGGGTAAAGATCCTGGCGCGCGTGAACGCCGGCCTGCCGGAGGACATCTCGGTGCTGCACCGGATGCGATGCCTGCGCGGGTGTGCCGCGGGGCGCTGGTCCGCCAGGGAGCGCCTGAAGGTAGCGCGGGACGTACACGCTCTGAGCCGGACACGCGAACGGCCGGACCTTCCGGAATGACCCGGCCGTGCAACTCTTGTTCCAATAAAGCCTTATACCATGAAAGCCTGCGCTTGGACGCACTTGACGGACAACGCCTCGCTGGCTATAATACTGGGGCACAAGAGGGGATTTCTGTGCGGGTCCTCGGAGGGGCTGCGCGAACGTCTGAGCCCCCGGACTTTCGACCCCACAGTGTTTTTCTTCGCTTTCCCGCAGGGGTAGACATCTCCGCGGGTCAGCAGTCCGTTAGCCGTAACCCGAACCGTTCCGTCGCTCCGTCTCCCCGGCTGTCTTTCCCTTCTCCGATCGGACAGGCTGTGGTGTAACGCCCGTGACGCGGGCGGACGCACGGACGGAAAACAGAGTTATTCCGAGGAAATGCCATGGGCCAGACACTGCTTCTCGTCGGACTCCAGTGGGGCGACGAGGGTAAAGGCAAGGTGATAGACGCCCTGTCGGGCGGCTACGAGGTGGTGGTCAGATTCCAGGGCGGCGCCAACGCCGGTCACACCGTGCACATCGGGGAGGACCAGTTCGTCCTCCACCTTGTGCCCAGCGGAATTCTCCACGAGCACACCCGGTGCGTGCTGGGCAACGGCATGGTGGTTGACCCGGAAGGGCTGCTGGAGGAGATCGAGGGCCTGCGCACGCGCGGCATCCGGGTGGAGGACAACCTGGCCGTAAGCGACCGGGCCCACGTCGTGCTGCCCCACCACAAGCTGATGGACCAGGTGCGGGAGACCGCCCGCGGCTCCAGCCGCCTGGGAACCACAGGACGGGGCATCGGCCCCTGTTACGCCGACAAGGCGGCCCGCCGGGGCATACGCTTTGCCGAGATGCTGGCGCCCGGGACGTTCCACGAACGTCTGGAAGCCATGGTTGACCTCCATAACTCCGTGCTGGAAAACGTGTTCGGCGCCGATCCGCTGGAGTTCGAGGAGATCTACGACCGCTACTGCGGTTTCGCCGACCTGCTCAGGCCGTTTGTCGGCGACACCGTAACGCTGCTGCACGAGGCGCTGGACGAGGGGCGGAACATCCTGCTGGAAGGCGCGCAGGGCAGCCTGCTGGACCTGGACTTCGGCACCTACCCGTTTGTGACCAGCAGCGGCGTCATCACCGGCGCCTCGGGCGGCACCGGCATCCCCCCGAACGGCATTGACCGGGTAATCGGGCTGGCCAAGGCGTACTGCTCCCGCGTGGGCACCGGCCCCTTCCCCACCGAGCAGGACAACGACATCGGCGAGACCATCCGCCAGACAATGGAGGACCATGGCGGGCGGGAATACGGCGCCACCACCGGCCGGCAGCGGCGATGCGGCTGGCTGGACGGAGTGGCGCTGGCCCACACGGCCGCCCTGAGCGGGGCGGATGCACTGGCGGTGTCGGCCCTGGACGTGCTCGGCGCGTTCGAGACCATCAAGGTCTGCACGGCCTATCGCGTGGAGGGGGAGCGGATAACCACCTTCCCTGCGTCGGCCGCCGTTCTGGAGCTTGCGGAACCGGAATACGAGGAGTTGCCCGGCTGGCGCTGCGCCATCTCGGATGCCCGCCGCTGGGAGGACCTGCCCCGGGCTGCACGGGACTACGTGGGGTTCGTCGAGGACCTGGCCGGCGCGCCCGTGCAGTTCATCTCCGTGGGTCCCAACCGCCAGCAAATGATCGAGCGAACCGCAGATGACTGAGCTGCCGAACAATCTGCCCCGCCACGTGGCCATCATTATGGACGGCAACGGGCGCTGGGCCCGGCAGCGCGGCCTGCCACGCGTGGAGGGCCACCGGGCGGGCTTCGAGAGCGCCCGGACCATCGCCGAGTGCTGCCGCAAATGGGGGATATCCGTGCTGACGCTTTTCGCTTTCAGCACGGAGAACTGGAAACGCCCCGCTGCCGAGGTGCGCTTCCTTATGTCCAACCTGCGCAAATTCCTCAAGGAGCGAAGAGAAGAGTTTGTGGAGCAGAACGCGCGGCTGCGCGCCGTCGGCGACCTGAGCCGCCTGGCGGAAGACGTTCAGGAGGAACTGCGCCGCACCGTGGAGGCCACCGCTGATGGGCACAAGGGGACGGTGGTGCTGGCGCTGAACTACGGCGCCCGTCTCGAAATCGTGGAAGCCGCCCGGAAGATCGCCAGCAAGGCCCGTGACGGCGAGCTGGACCCCGACCAGATGGACGAGCAGGCCTTCGAGGCCCATCTATGGACAGCCGGCCTGCCCGACCCCGATCTGATGATCCGCACCGGCGGGGAGAAACGGCTCAGCAATTTCCTGCTCTGGCAGTTGCAGTACTCCGAGCTGTACCTTACCGATACCTACTGGCCGGACTTCGACGAGGACGCCTTCCTGGCGGCCCTGCGGGACTACGCCGGCAGGGATCGGCGCTTCGGCGGCCTCAAGGAATAGCACGCCCCACAACACCCCGGCAGGGGGGAACGCCTGGCACATGCACGCATCGCAAAGCACAAACCCGGACGCGGCGGCCGAGACGGCGGGCGCGCGCAAGGGGCCGTCCGCCCGGCGGGTGACGCTGGGCATCGGGCTGGTCGTGCTGGTCGCCGCCGGCCTGGCGGTGGACGCCACCTGGAAGGCCGGCTACCTGTACGCCGCGGTGAGCATCGCCGTGACCGCCCTGGCCCTGAGCGAATTCGCCTCCCTGGCCGATCGGCTCGGGGTTGACCTGCCGCACCGGGGATTCGTTCTGGGCGGCACCGCGCTGTTCGCGGCCCACTGGGCGGCTTACTGCTCCGGCGCGGCTGACGCCTGGTTGACGGCGGCCGCCGTGCTGGCCGTGCTGATGATGCTGCTGTTCAGCGTCCGCGCCGCGCAGGGGCGCGTCCAAGGCACCGCCTCCGGCGCCGCCTTCGCCCTGGGCGGCTGGGTCTACCTGCCGCTGATGTTCGGCTTTCTGACCGCCGTCCGGCTGCAGTGGGGCGTGGCGGGGCTGATCACGCTGCTGGCCGTCGGCAAAGGCACCTCGTCCGGCGCGTACTTCGCGGGCACGCTGCTGGGCCGGCGCAAACTGGTGCCCGCCGTCAGTCCCGGCAAGACGGTGGCCGGCCTGGTGGGCGCACTGATCGCCGGCGTGCTGATTGCCTGGGCCATCAGCCACTCCGCGCTGAGCGTGATGGACCCGCTGGTTGCGCCGCTGTTCGGCCTTCTGGTGGCCGTGGCCGCCACCTTCGGCGACCTGGCGGAGTCCCTGTTGAAACGCGAGGCCGACATCAAAGACTCCGGCAGCCTGCTGCCGGGTTTCGGCGGCATGTTGGACATGGTGGACGACGTGATTTTCGCCGCGCCTGTGGGGTTCCTGTTCCTCTACTTTCACCAGATGCTCGCCGCCGGGAGTTGATTATCGTGCGCAAGACCCTTCATATCGGCAGCCAGGAAGAAGTCGTGCGGCTGTTCGGACCGCAGGATAGCTATCTGAAACAGATCCGGGACGCCTTCGACGTGAAACTGACGGCCCGCGGGGGCGAGCTGCATATCCGCGGCACGGCGGAGAACGTGCGCCGTTGCGAGTCCGCCCTGCGGGCACTGGAAAAGGAGTTGGACCACGGCAACGCCGTGACCCAGAGCACGGTGGACCGCCTGGTGCGGGAGCACAGGAGCGGTTCGGAGCCCGACGGCGGCGCCGCCGGCCCGCCTCTGCCCGGCACCTCGCCGCGCACGGCGGGTCAGAAGGCATACGTGCGCACCATGCGCGCCCATGACATAACGTTCTGCATCGGCCCTGCCGGCACGGGCAAGACGTACCTGGCCGTCGCCATGGCGCTGCACCACCTGAAAGAGGGCACGCTCAAGCGCATCGTCCTGTGCCGGCCGGCCGTCGAGGCGGGCGAGAACCTGGGGTTCCTGCCCGGCGACGTCTACGCCAAGGTAAACCCCTACCTGAGACCGCTTTACGACGCCCTGCACGAGCTGATGGACACGCGACGCGTGCAGCGGTACATCGAGAACGACCTGATCGAGGTGCTGCCCCTGGCATTCGTGCGCGGCCGGACGCTGGACAACGCGTTCATCATCCTGGACGAGGCCCAGAACTGCACTGTGCGCCAGATGAAGACCTTCCTGAGCCGGCTGGGCACGAACGCCCGCCTGGTCGTCACCGGCGACATCACGCAGGTGGACCTGCCCCCGCAGCAGAAAAGCGGGCTGGTGGACGCGCAGGAGCGGCTGCGCGGGGTGGAGGGCATCGGGTTCGTGTGGCTGACCGAAGAGGATATAGTGCGCCACCCGGTCGTGCGGCGCATCCTGGACGCCTATCAGCACGAATCGCCTGCGCCGAGTGAGACCAAACCGGAGGAACCCGACCGTGCGCAGCAATAACGGCAACCAGAAGGGAACGGTCGGAGGCGGCGACGCCGAGCGCGAACGGCCGTCCTGGTCCCTGCCCGCCCGGATCATGGCCATCGCGCTGTTCGCCATCGCGGTCTTCATTGGCCTCACCACCGGCCGGCCCTCCATCGGAGTCAAGGTGGGGGAAAGCGCCCCGCGGGAATACGCGGCACGGGTCACCTTCCAGAGCACTGACCTGGAGCGGACCGAGACCGCCCGAGAACGGGCCAGGATGCTGGAGCCGCCAGTTTTCCGCCGACAACCGGACGCATGGCGCGAGGCCCTGAACGGAGTGTTCGACCTGATCACGGCGGATGAGCGGGAGGCCATCCGCGCGCGGCTGCCGCAGGGCTTTCCGGCGGAGAGGTTCCTGGAGCTCCTGCCCGAGCTTACGCGCAGGGCCGAGGACCTGAAGGAGGCGTTGCGCGGGCTGGCGGACGAGTATCTGGCCGCCCCCGCCGACCTGAATCACGAGACGCTGCAGGAGAAACTGACGGACCATGTGCGCCTGGTGGGACCTTCTGAGGAGATCACCACCGTCCCGCTGTCCGATCTGCACCAGTACGGTGCGTCCGCCGAGCCCCTGCGCCGGGCCCTGGAGACCCCGCTGGAGGGGATGCCGCCCGAAGACGCGGCCATGGTCCGCCGGGGCCTGACCGAGCTGCTGCCGCCGACGGTGAGCCTGCAGGTCGAGCGCACCGTGGAAGCGGCGCGCCGGGCGGCCGCGCAGGAGCCGGAAAAGGAGAAGACCGTCCAGGAAGGGCGCATCATTCTGGCCAGGGGCAGCGAGGCGCGACCCCAGCACATCGAGGACATCCAGGCGGAGCAGCGCCGCTACCGTCACACCCCCGCCGGGGCCCTGGCCGTGGCGGAGCGGCTCGGCGGGGTGGCCCTGCTGCTGCTCATCCTCATGGTGGCCTCGCTGGTGTACGCCCATCGCTACTGCGGCGAGCTGCTCCGCCGGCGGCTGCAGGTGCTGGCCTTCCTGTTCATCACGCTGGTCGTTGCAGCCCTGGCGCGGCTGTGTGTGCTGCACGGCATCACGCCGTTGTGGGTGCCGGTGCCGATGATGGTGATCATAACGTCGCTGGTGTACGACCAGCGGTTCGGCTTGGGAACGGCCGTTTTCTTCAGCGTCCTGGTGCGCCTGGCAGCTCCCGGCGCGGCGTCGGAGTTCACCGTGCTGCTGCTGGGCGGGCTTACCGCCGCATTGCTCACCGGACAGGTGCGCACGCGGGGCGCGCTTATAAAGGCCGGCCTGCTGACCGGCCTGGTGCAGTTTGCAGCCGTCTGGGGCCTGGGCCTGATGGGGGCGGAGGAGACCGGCCGCATACCGCTCACCTTCTGGCAGTCGCCCTTGATGCGGTACTCCCTGGCCGCGCTGGCCAACGGCTTCCTGAGCGGCTTCATCGTCAGCGGCACGCTCCCGGTCATCGAAACCATCTTCGGCGTCACCACCGACATACGGCTGCTGGAGTGGAGCGATCCCAACCAGCCACTGCTGCAGAAGCTGCTGCTGAACGCCCCGGGCACCTACCACCACAGCATGTTGGTGGGCAGCATGGCGGCCGAGGCGGCCGAGGCCATAGACGCCAACCCGCTGCTGGCGCGGGTAAGCGCCTACTTCCATGACATCGGCAAGCTGAAGAAGCCCGAGTACTTCGGCGAAAACCTGCCCGAGGGCGCCGAGAACCCGCACGACGAGCTGAGCCCCACGATGAGCAACCTCATCATCACCGCCCACCCCAAGGACGGCGCCGAGATGGCCGAGAAATACGGCGTCCCGCGCGAGGTGCGCAACATTATTCTGCAGTCGCACGGCTCCAGCGTGCTCAGCTACTTCTGGGACAAGGCACAGGGCGGCGATCAGGAAAAGGACCAGATGCGGGAGACCGACTTCCGCTACCGCCAGGCCAAGCCCCAATCCAGGGAGGCCGCGGTGGTCATGCTGTGCGACGCCGTGGAGAGCGCCACCCGGTCCCTGGAGTCCCCCACGCCCGACCAGGTGCGCAAACTGACCCACGAGATCGTCCTGGGCAAACTGCACGACGGGCAACTCGACGATTCCCACCTGACCGTCACGGACCTGAAGGCCCTCGAGGACAGCCTGGTGCGCAGCGTGCGCGCCATCTTCCACAACCGCGTGCGCTACCCCGGCCAGGAGGAGGAAGAGCCAGAGCAGGAGGAGGCCGATGAGTAGCATCGAGGTGACGGACCGACAGGCGGTCATCGCTTGCTCCCCGGACGAGATACGCCGCGTTGTCGAGACCGCCCTGCGCCTGGAACGTCGCACCGCGGAACTGAGCATCGTCCTGGTGGACGACGCCGACATGGAGGAACTCAACCGTCGCTTCCTCGACCGGCAGGGCGTCACGGACGTGCTGGCCTTCCCCTACGATACCTCCGGCGACGTGCTGGAGGGAGAGATAATCGCCAACGCGGAACTGGCCGCTCGCCGCGCCGCCGACCTTCCCCACGGACCCCTGGAGGAGCTGCTGCTGTACGTCGTGCACGGCACGCTGCACCTGCTGGGCTACGACGACCACGAGGAGGAAGAGACCCGGCGGATGCGCGCACGCGAGCAGGACGTCCTGAACGCCGCCGGATAC
>CAYVBE010000057.1:0-20572 GCA_964448935.1 uncultured candidatus Brocadiaceae bacterium | reverse complement strand
GTGACAAACGGGCAGCGGCGCGCCATCATCTCCTCCGGGAGGCTCTGGACCTCGCGTGAAGACCCCGAACTGTGGCCGTACGGGCCTGAGACGGTGGTGGCGATGGCGCGGCTGGCGCGTGACCTGCGCGAGGGGGCGGTGGACCCGGACGACCACCTGACCGTTGCGCCGCCCGAGGAGGCGAGCGTGGGAGGCCCGCTGGAGTGGCGCCTGCCGGTGGGAGAGGTGGACCCCGAGGGGGCGGAGCCGGCTGCGCTGCACGTCGCGTCCATGGTGGATCGGCGCTCCGGACGACCCCGACCCGTGGACGAGATTCGACGAGCATATGGAGCGGTATCTGGCCCTGAGCGACCACTGCCAGGTGCTCCTGGAGGGAACGCCGGAATGGGCGGCCATCAGTCCGAAGCGCTGGGCCGAGGTGGAGGACCGCCGGCACATGATGCCTCCCGATACCGACGCTTACCGCGCCATCGTAGAGCGGGTCGTCGCGCGGTATGCCGATCGCGTGGAGGACTGGGAGATATGGAACGAGGCCAACGTGCCCGGTTTCTGGCGGGGCACGCCGCAGGAGTTCGCCCGGCTGAGCAAGGCGCTTGTGCCGATCATCCGACGGCTCGATCCCGAGGCGCAGGTGATCCTGGGAGGCATGGCGGGCACGACGGGCAGGTGGGTGGACCCCTTTGTGACCACGATGGTCGAGGAGGGCGTTGCGGACAGCGTTGATCTTTTCGGCTTCCACTGCTACGCGCCGCGCGGGCTGTGGGACGTCGCCTACGGCATGGTGGAGGGCCACCTGATGTCACAGGGCTGCGATACGGAGATCTACCCGAACGAGCAGGGATACGTCTGGCGCAGGGGTAGCACGCCGGAGTCGCAGAGACGCGACACCAACATCGGCATGGCCCGCCTGCTGGCCTGCGGCCCGGCGAAGGTGACCAACTTCAACGCCGGCGGGGACACAAACGAGTACGGCCTGCTGGACGAGGAGGCCCGTCCGAGGCCGGCTTACGCGGTGTTTTCCGATTACCTGGAACTGGCCGGCCGGGGCGCCCGGAGGCTGGACGTCTCGATGACCTCTCCGGACGGATCGCCCCTGCGTGGCGTCTATGTGGCCGGCAGCACGGCGGACCGGCGGGTCGCCCTGGTGGTGAACCCGGCGGAGGTGGACGCCCTGCGGGCGGGCGAGGATCCGTCGGACGAGTTCGACGAGGGCGGTCTGTCGCCGTGGCACGCGTTCTGGGGAAAGGCCGAGAAGGCCGACGGAAAGGTGACCCTCACCGTTGGAGCGGGGCGCACGCACTGCGGATTCTACCGGCGGTTCTGGCACGACCCCGCGCGGTTTCCGGCCGTCGAAGCGGCGGTAACGGATTGCCGGGGGCGATGGACGCTGAGCGTGAAGTTCGCCGACGGCCGGTCGGTGGAACTCGCTTCAAGCGACGAACCGGAGAAGGTACACGTGGCCCTTGCGGACGTGATGGATGACCTCCGGCCGCAGGAGGCGGAGATCGGGTTGCGCGTGTCCGGTGGAGAGGGGAACTATGCCGCGGTGGATTACCTGCGGTTTAGGCGCGCATCCGTCGCGCCGCCCGCGCCGGTCCCCGTGCGCATTCGCCTGCCCGTGCCGTCCCCGGTAAGATACGCCGTGTCAGTGACCGGCGAGGGCCGCGCCGGGCAGCGAGAGCTGGCCGCGAAACGGGACGGAGACCGCGCGTGGGCCGAGCTGCAACTGGCCGTCACCGGCAGAGCGGTAGTGACGCTTCGCCCGTTGTCCGACGAGAGACAGTGAGCCGGGAGGACCGATCCCATGAGCAGCTTTCCGCGGGTTGTGCAGGATTATGTGGAGCGGCGGTTTGGTGAGTTTGACCGGGAGCGTCGGCGGCGGTTTTCCGCCATCGAGACCGGCGAGGAGATGCGGGCTTATGTGGAGGACTGCCGCCGCAAGCTGCGTGCCCTGTATGCGCTGCCGCAGGAGCGGTGCGACCTGCGGACGCGGGTGACGGGTGATATTCGGTGCGACGGCTATCGCATCGAGAATATCTTGTTCGAGAGCCGGCCGGACTTCCCGGTGACGGCCAACCTTTACGTGCCCGACGGTGACGGCCCGTTCCCCTGCGTGCTGGGGGCGTGCGGCCACTCGAACGAGGGCAAGGCGGCCGAGCTTTACCAGAGCTTCTGCGCGGGACTCGCCTCGAAGGGCTTCCTGGTGCTCATCTACGACCCCATCGGCCAGGGCGAGCGGTTCCAATACCCGGACCACAAGGACGTGATTCCCGGCTGCGTGGCCGAGCACATCACGATCGGCAACCAGCAGTACATGCTGGGCGAATACTTCGGCACCTGGCGGGCCTGGGACGGCGTCCGCGCGCTGGACGTGCTGCTGGACCGCCCCGAGGCCGACCCCACGCGCGTGGGATTGACGGGCAACTCGGGCGGCGGCACCATGACCACGATCTTGACCGCGCTGGAGGATCGGTTCACCATGGCCGCGCCGTCGTGCTACATCACCTCGTACCGACGCAACCTGGAGAACGAGCTGCCGGCCGATACGGAGCAGATCCTGCCCGGCGTCATCGAGGGCGGCTTCGAGGAATACGACCATCTGACGGCAGCCGCGCCCCGCCCCACGCTGATCTGCACGAAGGAAGATGATTTTTTCGACCAACGGGGCTCGCGAGCGGCGTTCGAGCACCTGCAGCGCGTGTACGAAGTGCTGTGCGCGGCGGACGATATCGAGATGGTCACCGGAAGGGGCGGGCACGGATTCACTCGGGACCTGCGCGAGGCGATGTACGGCTTTTTCTGCCTGCACGCCGGCGTGAACGCCGATGCCCGGGAGCCGGAGCTCACGCTGCACGAGCCAGAGGAGCTCAACTGCACGCCGAGCGGCCAGGTGGTGCGCGAAGGCGGCCGGCGGGTGGTGGATTTCACACGGAGGAAACTGGCCCGGGCGCGGAACAAGCGTGAGGGCTTCAAGCCCGGCAGGCTGAGGGAGTTGCTGAAACTGGAAGACCTTCCGCCCGACCCGCCCGAGTACCGCATCCTCAGACCCCGGGACGGGCGGTCGCGCATCGCCGTGGCGACCGAGGAGAGCGTCTGGGCGGTCCTCAAATACCCGCCCCCGGAGGACGCCCGGTTCCGCATCCCGCCGCTCAAGCGTGTCACCCTCTACCTGCCGCACGTCGAGGACGACGGGGAATTCGAGGACGAACCGTTCCTCCACGAGCATCTCGAAAGCGAACGGCCCGTGTTCGTCGTCAGCACGCGCGGGACGGGCGAATCGCGCTATGGCACCTGCGGCCACGCCGATTACTTCGCGCTCTACGATTCCGATTTCTTCTACAGCTCCTACTGCAACATGATGGGCTTCCCGCTGAGCGGGCGGCGGGTATTCGATCTGCTGCGGGTGGCCCAACTGCTGCGGGCGCAAGGGTATGAGACTTTCGACCTGGCCGGGCGGGGTCTGGGAGCGGTCATCGCGCTCTACGCGGCGCCCTTCATGCCGGGTCTGGGCAAGGTGCGGATCAAGAACTGCATCCCGGCGTTCGAGGACATGGTGGCGTCCGACCTGCACAACTGGTCGCACTCCGTGCTGGTGCCCGACATGCTGCTGCACTTCGACCTGCCCGACATCGTGGAGCACCTCCGGCGGGAGCACGAAGTGGAGATCATCGAACCGTGGGGAGCGACTTTCGAATGAAAGTGGGGGCCGCTGTCGGCGTTGCCCGGCTCCGTGGGATCGGCTGAATGGTTCAGAGGGATCTCTGCCGCACGCAACTCCACGAAGTCCGGGGGCGGGCGCGTTGAATACGCAGGGCCGGCGCCCTATGTAGTACAGGTGTTACATCTTTCTGCAAATGTTCCAGGGCCATTTTGCGGACATTATGGCGACTTTGTGCGTGTTGCGCGCTTTGACACGGGACGCCTGGCATGATACATGTTATGGGCGATTGGGTAGGTGTGGAAAGGATTTGGGAACGAAGGGGATTGCCTGTGAGCGGCAGTTCGGCAACTCCACAGGGCGGCGGTTCGCTGACGGATCGGGTCTGCGCAGACGTGCGAAGCCGCATCCTGAGCGACCAGTACGCCGATCCCCCGTTTCTGCCCAGTGAGAACGCCCTGTGCGAGATGCACGATGTCAGCCGGGTCACCGTGCGGCGGGCGCTGAAGCAGCTTGCCGAAGAGGGATGGGTAGCCTCCCGGCCGGGGAAGGGCTGGGAGGTGATATGGAACGGTCCCGACGGAGCCGCCGAGGGCGGACGCGTGGTGGGGCTGGTCTATTCGTACGACCCGGAGGGCGAAGTCATCTTCGGCGCGGCGCGGAGGCGTTTTGACGAAGAAGGCCTGGCGACGCGCTGGTTTCGCCGCGCCATCCGGGCCGAGGGGACCCAAGACCTGCCCCTGGAAAGTCTGCAGGGGATTCTGTGCCGCAGCGGCGTGCCCCTGTCGGAATCATTCCTGCGGCGGGCGGAGGAGCACGAGATCCCGGTCGTCTGCATCGGCCACGAGGTACACGAATCCTACGACTGTGTGAGCGTGGATAACGCGTTCAGTTTCGAGCTTCTCACCGCTTACCTCATCGGCGAAGGACACCGGCGGGTCGGTTTCCTGTCCGCCGACGTGTTGACGAAGAACGATCCGGGCTTCATCAGACGGGAATCCGGCTACCGGGCGGCCATGCTGCGGCACGACCTGCGGCCCGCCGTTCTGAACCTGCCGGAGAATGTCCTCCAGTATCCCGAAGCCCGGCACCGGGTCGTGGAGTGGCTCTCGCGTCTGGAGGGGCAGGGCCGGCGGCCGACGGCGATCATCTGCACCGCGGCTCCGCTGGCCAACGGCCTGCTTCCCCTTCTGGTGGAGCGCGGCTTCCGGGTGCCTGAGGATATCCTCATCATGGGTTTCGCGCCGATGTACTCGGACCAGGTGCTGCGCGAGCATAACGTGGATACGTACCTGGCCCTGGAGAACCCCTCCGAGCAATTGGGCGAAGTGGGCGCCAACCGCCTGCTGAGCCGTATGGGCGGCGACACCAGCCGGGCGCATCTGACGCTGCTGCGGGCGAAATTCGTCACCTACCGGCGCACCCGGGACTGGAGTTCCACGACCATCAGTACCTGAACAAGCGATTTAGAGTGAGACCGACATTCGGCAGCTAACGCAAAAAGCATGGGCCGTTCTGCTTCCGGCCGTCCTTCTGTGGACGGGCTGGGCGGGCGGTCAGGACACGTCCCCCGTCTGGGCGGCAAAGCCGGCTCCGGCCGGGGCGAGGGCGCAGCCCGCGCGGGGCGTGCGCGTGGTGGATTACGGCGACGACTACGTCTGGCACGTCGGCGGGGAGTATTTCCGCAACGCTCCGGACCGGCAGGGCCCCGACTCCAGGAACAAGATCACCGGCGTGGACGTGGACGGAGACGGCGACAGCGAGGGGGATTGCATCTTCTACCTGACCTTCAGCATGGAAAACCCCATGAATCCCCCGGAGCCGTGGTGGGACTCCGAGGGGAGCAACGCCACCTTCTACGGCGGGGTCACGGGCTTCTTTACCGACAACAACGGCCGGAGCGGTTTTTCCGAGCTGATGATCAACGTCCACGAGACCCCGGACGGCGACAACCTGTCGGTGCATACCAACGCCACCCGGGAGCTTCACCGCAACTACCACGTCTTTCTGTGGAAGAAGGAGGACTTCCTCAAGGGCGGCGGCGCCCACCGCGTCTCGATTGACGACGACAGCCTTCTGGCCGTGCACGTCATGCGTTACTGGGGCGGCATGGACGGCGCGCGGTTCGTGCTGGTGGAGGCGGACCCGTCCGACCCGTCGGGCCCCGGTCGGTTTTACATCTCGGAATACGACTTCGGGAATGCGGAGGCCCGGCAGGCCTTCCGGGACAGCCGGGAGGGGGTCGTTTTCAACGTGCGCCCGAACCAGACGCGCTGGGCCGAATATCACCCCGAGGCTCCCTACGACATCGTGTTCGAGCGGGAGGAGGCGGTCTTTAAGAAGCGGCAGTTTCGGGACATCCGCGCGGCAGGCTACTACGTGGCCAAGCACGAGTGGTCCACGGTAGGCCAGTCCGCCAAGACATACGCCTTCGAGCTCTACGCCACCGTGCACCGGCCGGAACGCCCCAGCGAGAACCTGGACATGGCCCGCGTCGAGGGAGGGGACGTTCCGCCCTTCTACGTCAGCAGGTGCGAGATACCGTATGTGCTCTGGAAGAAGGTGCGCCGCCCGGCCCTCGCGCAGATGTACGGTATCGAAGAATACTACCCCTACATGACCGACCGTGACGGCGACATGGGCAGCATGGACTACGTTCCGCCCGGCGAGGACCTGAAGGAGCACGGCGGGCACGAGCCGGTCACCGACATCACGTGGCTGGACGCGGTGGCCTGGTGCAACATGCTGTCCGAATACGAGGGGCGGGAGCCGTGCTACTATTTCACTCCCAACCACGACAGCGTGTTCCGGCGCGTCCTGGAAAGGCGGATGAGGCAGAGGAACGACTGGTACGTGCCCCGGGTCTACGTCAAATGGGACGCCGGCGGATACCGCCTGCCGACCGTCGCGGAATGGAGCGCCGCCGCGGGGGCTGCGGGGTCCGGATGGGTCGGCGAGAACAGCGGCGGGACCACCCACCCGGTGGGCAGCGCGGACCCGAACGGGAACGGCGTCTACGACATGCGCGGGAACGTGTGGGAGTTTGTGTGGGATGCCGGCGAGTCCTATCAGGAAGAGGAGAACGTCGGCTACCGCGGCCGACACGTCGTGCTGGGCGGTGATTTCAACTATCCGGCCGACCCGATGACGGTCTCTGCCTCCCCTTACGGCGACGAGCCGCACTCGGGCAACTACAACATCGGCTTCCGCGTGGTGCGGGGCATCACGGGTGCCCGCCCGCCCCTGGCGGCCGACGTCGAGGCCGACCCGGCCGGCGATCCGCCCGCGTGGGCCTTTAAGAAAGGGGACATGACCAGAGGCGAGGACCTGGACCGGCTGCCCGAAGGCGAGACGGTGCTGGGCCTGGTGGAGGTGCCGGAGTCCAACTACATTCGCTGGGACACCGCAAAGATATACACCTCCCCCTTCTACATAGCGAAGCACGAGGTGTCCTACGCGAAGTGGAAACGGGTCTACGACTGGGCGGTGGGGATGGGCTACAAGTTCAACAAGGACGGCGACATGGGCAGCATGGACCGGGAGACGGGCGCGCACGTCCACGGGCCCGACGAACCGGTCACGGACGTCAACCGCTTCGACGCCATCGTGTGGTGCAACGCCCTGAGCGAGATGGAGGGGCGCAAGCCCTGCTACTACGGCCCGGAAGGCGCAAATGCCATCCGCAGCGCGCACGAGTACCGCCGGGTCTGGACCCACCTGCCGGACAAGTACAAGGAGCCGCAGTTCGCGCCCCTTGACTTCCAGGTATTCAGCAAGCTCGACAAGCTCAGCAACTGGCAGTGCACCGTGGACTGGTCCACCGACGGCTACCGGCTGCCCACGATGGCCGAGTGGATCGTGGCCTCCAAGGCGGGAACGAAGACGAAATGGTATTGGGGCGACGAGTTCGACGTGGAGGGCGAATACGTCTGGTCCGCGGAGAACAGCGGGGGCAAGACTCATCCCGTCGGGCTGCTGAGGCCCAACGGCCTGGGCCTGCACGACATGATGGGCAACGTGTTCGAGTACTGCTGGGGACAGGACGCGGGCGGCAAGAAGCAGCAGTTCCACGAGACCTGGAACCCCAAAGGCGAGGCCGAGTGGCGCGGGGAAAAGCTGCACCACGTGGTGCGCGGCGGCTCTTTCCGCTACTCGAACCACTGGTGGCGGGCCTTCGCGCCGGACGGCTACGGCAAGACCGTGCGCTGCTTCAGCACCAAGGGCTACCCGGAGATCGGTTTCCGCCCCGTCCGCTGCGAGGAACGCACCCACCGCAAGAGCGGCTCGGAGATGCCCGACAACATCCAGGTGCTCGACGTAAACCTGCAGGAGCCCGTGACCCCGCTTCAGGGTTCCACCCACCGTGCCAACCTCCAGCGGACCGGTGTGCACTACTCGCCCGGCATCCGCCGCGATCCGGTGGTCAAATGGACCTTCCAGACCGGCGGCGACATCTGGGGCCAGCCCGTCGCCACGCGGGGCAAGGTCTACGTCTTCAGCGAGGACGGATTCATCTACGCGGTGGATTGCGGGAGCGGGGAGGAACTCTGGCGCTATAAGACCTCGGGTGGGCCCGTCACGGATAGCAAAGACTGGCGAAAGGGAAACATCCGCCCGCCCGGCCCCACCATCAAGGACGGCATACTCTACACCGGCGACAAGGCGGGATACGTCTACGCCCTGGACGTGCGGACCGGGCGGCCGAAGTGGAAGACGACCGTGCGCGGGGCCTGGTTGGCGACCGGCTCGCCCGTGCCCGTCTACGGGGCCGTATTCGTCTATATAGACTCATACACGCAGGACGGAGGGCTGCTCGCCCTTCACCAGGAGACCGGCCAGGTTCTGAACGTTTACCGAAACGAGTTCTGGGGCTCCTGGCAGTCCTTCGCCTTCGCCGAGGGCAAGCTCTTCATGGCCAATCACGTGGCCGGCAGCATGTTGGACCTGCGCACCGGGGCGCGCCGCGAGGTCGGCTCTCCAGGCTGGCACTCCGGCTACAACACGCCCGTGGTGGGCGACGGCCGGCTGTTCCTGGTCGGGCAGGGCTTCGGAGCCGCCGATTTCCGCTCCGGGGTGCCGATCTTCTACACCCCCATCGAGGGGGACACGCTGAAATCCGACGAGTCGGCCGGCGCCGGCAGCGAGAACACCATGGCGTTGTGGAACGACGCGGCGTTTTTCGCCAACCAGGCGGGCTACGCTTACGCCTACGACGCGCTTTCGGGCAAGCGCCTGTGGCGCACGAAACTGGGCGCCAGGGTGCGCAGCGCGCCCTCGATCAGCACTGAATCGCCGGAGAGCCTTGAGGCGGTGGTCTACGTGGGATGCGACGACGGGCGGGTCTGGGCGCTGGACGCCGCCGACGGGCGAAAACTCTGGAGCTTCGACACCGGCGCCGGGGTCAAGGCGGACCCCTGGATCAGCGACGGCACGTTGTATGTGGCCAACAGTGATGGCAAACTGTTCGCACTGGCGGAAGACGATGTCGGGAACACGGAGTAGATACTTCAAATGAAAGAAGCTGCGGCCATGAGAAAAACGTTTGTCGTGATGATGCTAACGGTTGCGCTGTGCCCGGCGGCGCGCGGGGCGGAGGAGGCGCGGTGGTCGTGGCAGAAGCCCCATGCGAAGGTGCTGCCCGACGGCGGGCTGGAGTGGGCGCCCGAGTCCTTTGAGTACGAGAAAGGCGAGTCCGTCCGATACATTGACTACGAATCGGGCGACGACGCCAACCCGGGTACGACGAAGGACCGGCCCTGGAAGCACCACCCCTGGGACGCGAACGCGGAGGGCCGAGCCGCCCGGTGCACGGGCATCCACACCTACGTGTTCAAGCGGGGCGCGGTCTACCGCGGCAAGCTGCTGGCCAATGACAGGGGACGGCAGTCGGGCCAGCCGGGCAACCCGATCCGCCTGACCAGCGACCCCACCTGGGGCGTGGGCGAGGCGATGCTGGCCGGCTCGGTGGGCATCGAGGGCGGCTGGCTACGGTGCGGGTCGGAAGACGCGCCGCCGAAGATGCCGGAGCCGGGCAAGGTGTGGTTCATTGACCTGGACGGGTCCTATATCCCCCGCGCAATCTGGGAGAGACACGGCGGCGAGACCCTCCGAATCCCCCTCGCGCGCACGCCCAACTGGGAGGACTCCCACCCCATAGACCCCATGTACGAGTGGGCGCAGATCACCTCCAAAATAAGGACCAAGAAAGGGGACAACCAGACCCTGTGGGAGAAAGAGGACGGCGACGAGAGCGCGGGGCATTACTGGCTCTGCGATGAGGAGAACCTGACCAACCCCGATCCCGAGTTCTACGTAGGCGCCAGGCTCTGGGGCGAATGGTGGTTCAACATGGCGACGCCGCACAGGGCGCCCAACCCGGTCAAGAACTACAACGTCAAGTTCCACGGCATAGACGCCTTCCCCTGCGGCTATCCGGCGGGGTGCAAGGTCGGCAACCGTTTCTACCTGGAGGACCTGCCGCAGTTCCTCGACGAACCGGGCGAGTACTATTACGCCAGGGACGGAGAGCACGCCGGAAGGCTGTACCTGAGGCTGCCGGAGGAGCGCGACCCGAACCGGTCGGTCATCGAGGTTCCGAAGGGCGACTACATCGTGGACATCCGGCACCAGCACGACGTGGAGGTTACGGGGCTGCGTTTCAGCTTCATCAACCCGCCCCGGGGCGTCTTCGATCGTCGCCCCCACCCGTCCATGATATGGCCCAGGGTCTCCGCCCTGCCCTCGGCGGTCCGCCTGGTGGGTTCCTGCAGCGACGTTCGCGTGGCCAACTGCCGGTTCGAGCACCTGGTCAGCGCCGTGACCGGCTTCACGCGGCCGAGCGAGAACAACGAGATATACTTCACCACCAACGAGGCGAAGGACGACGACAACTTGTTCGCGCCGCCGCTCGGTGATGTGATGAAGGATATCACGATCAGCGACTGCGAGATCCTGCATACCGACGACACCGCCATCGGGTTCCGCGACGGTCCCGTGACCGGCCGGGCGGCGCCGCAGGACCACGTGAGCGAACTGAGGAGCGTCAACATCCTGCGCAACCGGATCCACAACGTCGGCATGCGCCAGTACGGGCCCCGGCAGTCCGCGGTTCCCACCATCGGCCTGACGGGCATCCGGCAGACCGAGATAGCGGGCAACGTGCTGGACCGCTGCGGGGGCGCCGGGATAGACATCTACGGCGGCAAAGGCGCCGGCGACCTGCGCGTGCTGCCCCTCATCCGCATCCTGATCCATCACAACAAGGTCACCAACACGCTGCTGACCTGCAACGACTACGGCGGCATCGAGGTGTGGCAGGGCGGGCCGGCCTACGTGTTCAACAACGTCAGCGGCAACGCGCTGGGGCGCCGGAATTACTCCTGGTTCGACGGCGGCGCCAGCAAGACCAAAGGCTGGAACTGGATCAACTGGGGTCACGCGTATTACTGCGACGGCCAGTACCGCAGCTTCCTGTTCAACAACATCGCCTGGGGCATCCAGAGCCGGATGACCGAGGAGTGGCGCACGACCGGGGCGGGCGACTACGAGGATACCTTCCTGAACATGTCGGCGTTCTGCAACGTGCTCGGCTTCCAGAACCACCGCTTCAACAACACCGCCTACAAGTTCGCCGTCGGCTACCACGTGGCGGGCAGGGGGCACTCGCGCGATTCCCTGATGGGCAACGTGCTGGCGGACATCGGCGGCACGTACATCCGGGCCAGCAGCGACCTGGGCGGGTCCTTCGGCGAGATCAAGACCACCCCGAAGGAGCTGTCCAGCCTGGCCTACGCCCGCAACGTCTACCACGGGCTGACGGAGGACTGCTGGCCGGACCTGGTCGGCAGCGGCCAGTGGACCGGCGGGCGGACCGTGACCCTGGATGACTTCGAGGAGAAGATGAAGGCCCTCAAGATGCGCTGCGGTGAGGCCGGCTGGATGGCGGAAGAACTGCCGCTGCGCGGTCCGGGGAATCACGACTATCGCCTGAAGAAGGGCTCCGTTGCGGAGGACCGGGGCGTGCGCTTTTTCGTGCCCTGGAGCCTCTACGCGACGGTCGGGGAGTGGAACTTCTGCCGGCATCCGGCGGACCCCGGGCTCGTCATCGGCGAGAACTTCTACATGACCGACGAATACCTCAGCCGCAACATGTACGGGGAGGTCCCGTGGAACAACCTGACGATCCACGGCGCCGCCTCGGAGAGCCACCAGGAGGGTCCGCTGGAGGACTGGACCGAGGGCGCCCTGGTCTTCGATGGCCGGGACACTTACTGCGTTCTGCCGGACGAGGAGTTGAAGAGCGACTACGGGCGAAGCTACGACATCAACAGCGACGGCAAGCTGGTGAAGGAGTCTTCCGTCTACCCCGGCGAGAGGCGGCGCACGGTGGACATAGACACGACCAACCTGCTGGTCGAAGCCTGCTTCAAAACCCGGCCCGGCAGCGCGGGGACGGTCGTGGCCTCCAAGCTGTCCGGGCAGGCCGGCTACGCGCTGGACCTGGACGACGCCGGCCGTCCGCGATTCACGTTGCGGGCGGCCGGGACGGACTGCTCCCGAACCGCGACCGCGGCGGTCAACGACGGCCGGTGGCATCACGTCATCGCCGAGGCGGACCGGAGCGCGCGGGAGGGCATTGCGATATACGTTGACGGCAGCCGCGCTGACGGCAGATGGACCGGCCGGATGCCCGCGCAGGACGCCTCGCTGTCCAACACCGCCGACTTCCTGGTGGGCAAAGGGCCTTCGGGCAAGCCGTTTGCCGGCGCCATGGACTACCTGCGCGTCTGCCGCGGGACGCTGGAAGACGCGGGGACAACTATCGAGGAACTCTACGCCTGGCAGTTCGACGGGCCGCAGCTGCGGGACTTCGCCGGGCGGGCGCCGGCCGACGGCAGACGCGACGCCGGAGCGATTGAGACCATAGACTGACAGAGGCGGTTTCTTGTGGGAGGAAGACGATGAGTGAACCCATGGACGCGGGCGGTGGGCGCGATTACCTGAAGCCGCCGATGGACCCGGAGGCGATGGAGGCATTGAAGGAGCGGATCGCGGAGGGCAACCGCCTGATCACGCGCCTGAAGGACGAGATGGCGAAGATCATCGTGGGGCAGGTGGACCTGATAGACAGCCTGCTCCTGGGCCTGCTCTCGGACGGGCACGTGCTGGTCGAGGGCGTTCCCGGCCTGGCCAAGACGACCACCATCAAGTACCTGGCCTCCTGCATCCAGGCGAACTTCCACCGCATCCAGTTCACGCCGGACCTGCTGCCGGCGGACGTGATCGGAACGCTGGTCTACAACCCCAAGACCAGCGAGTTCACCACCCGCAAGGGGCCCATCTTCACCAATATCCTGCTGGCCGACGAGATCAACCGGTGTCCACCAAAGGTCCAGAGCGCCCTGCTGGAGGCCATGCAGGAGCACCAGGTGACCCTGGGCGACCAGACCTACCCGCTGCAGGACCCCTTCCTGGTCATGGCCACCGAGAACCCCATCGAGCACGAGGGCGTCTATCCGCTGCCCGAGGCCCAGATTGACCGCTTCATGATCAAGGCGTACGTGGACTACCCGTCCGGCGAGGAGGAACTGCAGATCCTGGACTACATCGCCGACGAGAAGGCGAAGTTCGAGCTGGACCCCATCCTCTCGCTGGACAACGTCCTGTCCCTGCGCATTCTGGTGAAAGAGGTATACCTGGCCCAGGAGCTGAAGCGCTATATCGTGTCGCTGGTGCTGGCCACGCGAGACGTGACCTCGGTGTCCGAAGGTCTGGCGGGTCTGGTGGACTTCGGCAGTTCGCCGCGCGCCACCATCTTTCTGGCCAAGGCATCGCGCACGAAGGCGTTCCTGGCGGGCCGCGCCTACGTGATGCCGGAGGACATCAAGGCCGTGGCGCCCAAGATACTCGGCCACCGCATCCTGACCAGCTACGAGGCGGACGCCGAGGGCATAAGCAGCGACGACATCGCGCAGACGCTGCTGGACAGCGTGCCCGTGCCCTGAGCGCGTCGTAACGCATTTACACAACTACGGTTGCGCAATGGCAGACATACCGCTCGAATTCCTCAGAAAGCTGCGCCGGGTCGAGATCCAGACCAACCGACTGGTCGAGGACCTCTACGCGGGCCGCTACAAGTCCATCTTCCGCGGGCGCGGCATGGATTTCGAAGAGGTCCGGGAATACCAGGCCGGGGACGAGATCCGCCACATAGACTGGAACGTCTCGGCGCGGATGAACGACCTGTTCGTCAAGGTCTTCCGCGAAGAGCGCGAGCTGACCGTCCTGCTGGCCGTGGACATAAGCGGCTCGGTGGAGACCGGCGGCGGCACCCGCAGCAAGCGCGAGCTGATGGCCGAGGTGGCCGCCGTGCTGGCCTTCAGCGCCATCGCCAACAACGACCGCGTCGGCCTGCTGCTGTTCACCGACGGGGTGGAGGACTTCACCGGCCCCAACAAGGGACGCAGCCACGTGCTGCGGCTGCTCCGGGAAATCCTCTACTACGAACCGGAAGGCCGCGGGACGAATATCGAGGAGGCCCTTCGATACGTCGCCAACGTGGTGCACCGCAGCTCCATGGTGTTCCTCATCTCCGACTTCCTGGACGCGGACTTCGAGCGGTCGTTGCGCATCACCAACGAGCGCTACGACCTGATCCCGGTGGTGATCGCGGACCAGCGCGAGCTGGAGCTGCCCGACGTGGGCTGGATCGCCCTGGAGGACGCCGAGACGGGCGAGATTGTCGAGTTGAACACGTCGGACGCGCGGGTGCGGGAGGAGTTCGCCGCCTCCGCCCGCGGCCGGCTCGACGCGCTGCGGCAGGAGTGCGTGCGCTCCGGCATAGACACCATCGAGGTGCAGAGCGGCCGGCCCTACTTGGAGTCATTTCAGCGATTCTTCGAGAACCGGCTCAGGCGCCGGTAGGAGGCCGAGTGCAGGGGCAAGTTCCCATCGTAGAGGACCTGAGCTTCGTCCGGGAGCCCGCCTTCCCGTGGGGCTGGGTCATCGGCGGGTCGGTGGCCGCCCTGCTGGTGCTGCTGGTCGGCGTGCCCCTGGTGCGCTGCTGGTGGCGCCGCCGCCGGGAGATATTCGCCCTGAAGCGGCCGCACCGGCAGGCCCTGCGGGACCTGAAAGGAGCGTTTGCCGACTGGCGCGAGACCGGCTACCTGGCCTTCATGTTCCGCGTGAGCGCCATCGTGCGGAACTACCTGGAAGCGCGGTTCGGTATGGACGCCCCGCCGCGCACCACGACCGAGCTGGTGGAGTCGGCGCGGGAGGTCCCGGCGCTGGACGAGGAGGCGCTGGACCAGTTGTCGGCGGTGATGCGCGGGTGCGACTTTGTCAAGTTCTCCGCCATGCGCACGGCGGAGTCGGAGGTCGAGCGGCTCTACGAGGCCGCCCGAGGATTTGTGACCATGACGGCCTGGCGGAAGTGAAATGGAACTACCCTTGGACCGGTTGAATACCTTCGAGTTCGGACACGCCTGGTGGCTGCTGCTCCTGGTGCTGCTTCCGGCGCTGGGGTTCCTGCGCGGCAGGGCTGGGCCGGTCACCACCGTGCGCTACTCTTCCGTGGGCCTGCTGAAGGGGCTGACCCGCAGCGCGCGGAGCCGCTTCGGCCGGCACCTGCCGATGATCCTGCGCTACCTGGCCCTGGGCCTGCTGATCATGGGCATGGCGCGCCCGCGCATCGAACGGGGCGTCCAGTTCGACCAGACCAGGGGCATAGACATCATGCTGGTGCTGGACCACTCCTACTCCATGCAGGAGGGCAAGCTGGAGGTCGGAGGCAGCGAGGTGACCTACATTGACGCGCTGCGGCGCATTACGCGCGATTTCGTCCGCGAGCGCCCCAACGACCGCCTCGGCATCATCGGGTTCGCCGTCGAGCCCTATCTGGTCAGCCCGCTGACGACGGACCACAAATGGGTCATGGACATGCTGGAGGAGATGAAGCTGGACCTGGGCACGGCCATCGGGTCGGCCATGGTATCGGCCACCTACGCGCTGGAGCAGTCGGACCGCGAGACGCGGATCATGGTGGTAGTCACCGACGGGAACAACAACATCGGCATATCGCCCTTCGACGCCGCCCGCCTCGCCCGCGCCAGAGGGATACGCATCTACCCGGTGGAGATAACGGCGCACAAGATACTCACGCCGCGGCGCATAGCGGCTCACCCGCTCTACAACGTGGCCAAGATCGCGCGGGGCCAGTTCTTCCAGGCCACGGATTTCAGCTCGCTCAGCGTGCTCTATGAACACATCGAGCAGTTGGAGAAGAGCTTCCTCAAGGATAAGAGATCAAAGGCATACCACGAGCTGTTCGGGTGGTTCGTGGTCCCCGCGCTGGGCCTTCTGCTGCTGAATTTCACCCTCAGGCAAACCTGGCTCAGGAGGCTGCCGTGAGTTTCAGCTCACCCCTGTGGATGGCGGCGATCGTGCTGATGGTGCCCTTCGCGGTGATCTTTTATCGCCTGGGGCGGCGGCTCGGCATCAAGCGGCTGCATCGGTTCATCGCCCCCGCGCTGCACACTGCGCTGGTCAGCGGCGAGAACGCCGGTCGGCGCCGGGTGCGGCTGGTCCTGTTCTGCCTGGCCATGGTGTTTCTGGCGCTCAGCCTGGCGCGCCCCCTGCTGCACGAGCGGGAGGAGGAGGTGAAGCGGATGGGTGTCGATTTCATGATCGCCCTGGACACCAGCAACAGCATGTTGGTGCGCGACGTGCCACCCGACCACAACCGCCTGGCGGCGGCCAAACGGGCCATTCGCGAGTTGATGGGGCGGCTCTCCGGCGACCGCGTGGGCATCATCGGCTTCGCCGGGCAGGCCCGCATGCTCACCCCGATGACCTTCAACTACCAGACGCTCGAACTCGTGCTGGACGGTGTGGGCACCGACACCATCTGGCAGCAGGGAACCAACCTTGGCCAGGCGATCAAGACGGCCGCTCGCGTGCTGCGTAAACGGAAGCTGGAATCGCGCGTGCTGGTGATCATCTCCGACGGCGGCAGCCTGGAAGGCGACCCCGTCATCGCGGCCCGCGAGGCGAACGTGGAGGACAACCTCACCATCTTCACCGTCGGCATCGGCAGCGCCGAGGGGGGCAGGATACCCGTGGAGCGCCGCGACGAGGGCGGCAACGTCATCGCTACCGAGTATCTAAAGGACATAGATGACAACCCCGTTGTCAGCGCCCTGGACGAGCAGACGCTGCAGGGCATCGCACAGGCCACCGGCGGCGCCTACGTCCGGCTGGTCGGCCGGCACCCGGATACGCAGGACCCGTCCGTGTTGGCCGAGCTCTACGATTCGCAGATTCAGCCGCTGGCCGCCTCGCTGCGGGTGGCCAATGTGGTGGCCCGGGTCGAAGTGTTCCAGATACCGCTGGCGGTTGCCCTCGCCCTGCTGCTGGCCCAGACGCTGGTGTTCGAGCGCAAGAGACGGGCGGGCGCGGCCACGCTGGCGGTGCTCTGCGCCGGGTTGCTGTTCGGCGGGGATGCCCGGGCCGGCTCCGCGCAGGGCAAGCTGTTCATCCCCCATGCCGAGCACCCGATCCGGGTTGACGGCGACCTGAACGACTGGCGCGGCATTGAGCCCATGCCGTTGCCGTTTATGGACAAGGATACCAGTCGCGTGCAGCTCGCCTGGCGGGAGAGCGGCCTTTACGGCGTCGCGCGTTGGGAACGGGGCACGGTCGAGATTGACAGGGCCCGCCCCTGGCGCGGCGATTCCTTCGAGCTGTTCATCGAAAAGGACAACGCTCAGAACCACGATTCCTCCGACGCCGACCACGAGGTGGAGCAGTACATCTTCATCCCGGACGTAGGCCCTGCGGACGAGAAAGCCACCGGGCCGGGCTACTGGATGGTCCCCCGCGGCCTGCACCACACCGAGGGCGTCCGGCTGTCCGAAGGCCACAAGGACGGCGGCGAGGGCATCGCCTGCATGTGGGGTAAGACGCCCTGGCTCTACTGGGTCGAGTTCTGCGTGCCCGCCCCGATGCTGAAGCCGGCGGCCATGGAGAGTCGCACGAAGATCACCCTCCACTTCAGCCTGAACGAGGAGGGCTGGCCCGTCCAGCAGTTCGCCGTGGACAAGAACGTCAACCAGGCATACCGCCGGCCGATCACCTGGCGCACGGTCATGCTGGAGCCCCGCGAGGAGGACCGCCTGCGCGAGGGCGAGGAGCCGTCGCCGGAGCCGCCGCCGGCCGAGCCCACAGAGGAGCCGGAGGAAGAAGCAGAACCGGCGGCCCTGACCCGGGCCAGGCGCGGCGACCTCCTCGCCGAAGCCGAGAAGCTGATGAAGGACGACCGTCCCGGCGCGGCGGCCGAGCTGCTCCGGCGCAAGCTGCTCAAATGGCCCAAAGACCCCTACCTGCTCTACAACTACGGCGTGGCCTCCTACGCCGACGGACGCTACATGGAGGCCGAGTCGGCGTGGACCAGCGCCGCCCTGAAGAACGAGAAGCACCTGACGGGGCGTATGCTGCTGCAGTTGGGCAACACGGCTTTCCGGCAGGCATACGCCATGAAGCCGGGCCCACGCACCTGGCACAACGCCCTGATGCTCTACCGCAGGGCCGGCGATTACTACGAGCAACTGGAGGGCCAGAAATCCGGGCCGCGCGAGGCGGCGCTCAAGAACCTGAACGCCTGCCGGCAGCAGATCATCGGCGTCTACCTGGAGCGCGGAAACTGGCACCGGGGGCACGCCGAGAAGATCAGGAAGTCCATCGCCGACGATCCCAAGCTGAAGGTCTGGCAGATACACGATCTGATAGAGGAGCTGATCAAGGAGGCGCAGAAGGCGAAGTCGGATTTCCAGGAGCTGCTCGCCGCTGCCCCCGGGCACGAGGAGGCGGAGCAAGCCCTGGAGCGCGTGGACGCCGTGCTGGAATACGGCCTGCTGGCCAAGGCCCGCGCCCTGCGCCGCGAGGTGGACGAGGCAGGCTCCACCCAGAACGAGGTCTGGACCATCGAGAAGTACCGGGAGGCCCTCACCTACTACGACCGGGCCCTGGCCCTGAATCCGGACAGGGAGGAAGCCCGACGTGAGCAGCGCGAGGTGCGGGAGGCCACCCGCGACGTCTACCTCTCCGAGGCTTCCGTGGAACGCAACATGGCCCGAGAGGTCCTGAATGAGCGCGTTACCGAGCGCGACCTCGAGAAGCAGATCGCGGAGATGGAGAAGCTGCCCGGGGCGGAGAAGCTTACGGAGCTGGGCGGCCTGAGGGCCAAGCTGCGATGGGTGAAGAAGCGCTACCCGCCGAGCGACCCCGAGGAGGCCATCAAGCACTGGGAGAACGCAGCGCGCGACTACGAGATCGCACTGACCTTTACGCCGGACGATGCGCTGGTCGAGAAGAAGGCGACCGAGCTGGAGGATATCATGTTCCGGCACCGCAAGAAACTGGCCGGGGAATACGTCGCGGAAGCGGAGGGGATCACCGTGACCAACGATGAGGAGGCCGATGCGGAGGTCAAGAGGCTGGAGCTGGCAGTGAAACACCTGAAACGGGCCGCGCAGATGAGGCCCGACGAGGCGCCGGCGGTTGCTGAGCGGCTGGAGGAAGTGAAGGGCCTGCTGGCGCGCTCCTACAAGCGGCGCGGCGACATCTACCGCGGCCTGGCCGAGAAGCGCCGGGTGGAGTTCCTGGACCGCGCCGTCGCCTACATGGAGAAGGCCGGCCAGGATTACGTATTCGCCCACCGCACCGATCCCGACCTGAAAGAGGCGGCGAAAGCCCACAAGAAGACGATGAAAGAGCTGATGGAGATGCGGGTCGAGTTGAGCGACAGGATCGCCGCCCAGTATCAGGAAGAGGCCGACGAGGGGGTCGGGGCGGGCGACGAGGCGGTCCAGATAGACGCGTCGAAGCTCCGAGAACTTGCCCTCCAGAAGCGCGAGGAGTCCCTCGGGCCCACCCGCACCTACGAGACGGTCGAGCGCCCGGAGCCCGTCAACAACTGGTAGAGTCGCCCTTGAGGCCCGCCGCAGAAAGGCACATGCGCACAAGAGGAACCATTCCACTGCCCTTCCGCTGCATACCGTATCTCATTGTGGCGGCTTGCCTTGTGACCGGCCCGCCGGAATCCGAAGGCGCGGAGGCGCGGTCCGAGCCGCGCTGGGGGGTCAGCGACTCGTGGGCGCCGGAATGGATATACGAACGCCCGCCCGACCTGAGCGGCCGCGTCTGGCACGCCCGGCCCGCCCCCTCCGGCGCGCCCCTGAAGCCCGTGCAGCACGTGCGCATCGTGGACTACGGTGACGACATCCTGAACCGCCACGACCGGGGCAGCGGGCAGGGCTCCTTCCGGGGCGGCGCCGACGATCAGCACAAGCCGGTGACGGTTGAGAACGTGGACCTCGACGGCGACGGCGACGCCTCCGACGACTGCATCGCCTACTACGAGTTCAGCATGGACGTGCCGATGAGCCCCTGCCCGCCGGGCTACGACATCGAGGCCAACACGCCCATCTACTACGGCGGCGTCACGGGGTTCTTCCGCAACAACGGCGGCCGCCCCGGCTTCTCCGAGACCGGCCTGAACACCTCCGAGGCCAAGAACGTCACGCTCCACACCTTCGGCACCACCGAGGAGCGCCGCTGCTACGGGCTGTTCCTGTGGAAGGAGGAGGACTTCGCCTCCGCCGGAGACGAGCACCGCGTATCCCTGGACGGCACCAGCCGCATCGGCCTGCACGTGCAGCGGGCCTGGAGCGGCCTGGACGACGCCCGCTATGTGGTGCAGGACGGCGACCAGTTCTGGATCTGCGAATACAACTTCGGCAGCCTGAAGGCACGGGAGTTCTACCACGACCGCTCCGAGGACCCCACCGCCTCCGGTCTGAGTCCCCACACACTCGGCAGCGGCGGGGGCGTGGTGTTCGCCATTGACCCCACCGAGAC
>CAYVBE010000056.1:0-20754 GCA_964448935.1 uncultured candidatus Brocadiaceae bacterium | reverse complement strand
TAGGGTACACTTTCGGGGCCGAGGCGGGCAACCGGACAATCATCTCGGGAGGGCCGATTTGTGCATCCGCTCTATGAACTGATGGTCGAGGCTCTGCGCACCGACGCCTCGCAGATGGTCGAAGAGGGGCATGATGAGGACGATTTGCTGAAGGAACTGGAAGAGGCCGAGGGGCGGGGCTCGCTCGATGCGCTCATCGAGTTACAGCGGGAATGGTGGGAGCGGCCCTCGCCGCCGGGTTTTCCCTACGAGGAGCCGAGCGATTGGGAAAGCATGTCCGCCCATTTTCCAGCCCCCGAGTCACACGAGCGCTTCCGCGGTGGCGAAGAGGCGCTGGCGGACCGGCTGCTGGCGGCGTGGCAGGGGCGGTGTGTCGGCTGCCAGCTCGGTAAGCCCCTCGAAGGCACGATGTGGCCGGACAGAATACGATTGGTCCTTGAAACCGTCGGTTCCTGGCCGCTGACCGATTACATGAACCCCGTGCCGGAAGATATAGAAGTGGAGCAGTTGCCGGATTGCGACTTCTTCCAGCAGGGGTGGAGGAACGAGCAGACGAAAGGGCGGTTCAACGCCGTGCTGCCGGACGACGACATCCTTTACGCCATGATCAGCCAGGCCATTCTGGAGGAGTTCGGCCCCGACTTCGCCTCCGAGCAGGCGGCGGAAAAGCTGGTGCAACTGGCTCCCGCCTCCTGCCTCTACGCGTCGGGCAAGAACCTGTTCCGCACGTTCGTCTTCGGTTTAAAACCGCCTCACACGGCCATCTTCGGGAACCCGTGCCGGCAGTCGTTGGGGGCCCAGATACGGTGTGACCCGTGGGGGTGGGGCGCGCCGGCCAACCCCGCTCTGGCGGCGCGCATGGCCTACAGGGACGCCCGCAACTCGCAGGTGCGCAACGGTATCTACTCCGGCGTCTTCTTCGCCGTTCTGATGGCCGACGTGCTGGCGCACGGCGAGCCGGCCCGTGCGATTGAGACGGCCGAACAGTACGTACCGCAAAAGTCGCGGTTTGCCGAGATGGTCCGTTTCGTCCGCTCGGAGTGCGCGGAGACGGAGGACTGGCAGAAGGTGAATTCCGCCATCCTGGAGAAGTGGCCGGAGGAGGCGGAGAAGTTCAACCACTCCATCCCCAACGCGGCCATCGTGATCCTCGGGCTGCTGAAAGGAGAGGGCGATTTCACGCGAACCATCGGCATCACCGTGATGGCCGGGCTGGACACCGACTGCACCGGCGCCACGGCCGGCTCGATCATGGGCTGCGCACTCGGCACGGAGGGCATCCCGGACTACTGGACCGATCCGCTGAACGATACCATCATCTCGCAGGTGAAAGGCATGCCGAAGGTGACCATCACGAAGATGGCCCGGCAAATGTTTGAGCTGGCGCTTCCCAACGCCCGTTTCACCACGCCGGGATAGAGAGACCCTCTTGCCGTTCGCTCAGCCGCCGGATGTCAGGTGGTGCCGGAACCAGTCCCCCGCCAGGCGCGCGACCTCGTCCAGCGCTCCGGGCTCTTCGAACAGGTGCGTGGCCCCCTCGACGACCTCCAGCTCCACGGTGCAGTTGAAGTACGGCTTCGCCTCCTCGTTGAGCCGCATCACCTGCGGGTCGCGGCCGCCGACGATCATCAGCGTGGGGGCCCGGACCTCGTCCAGCGCCTCCCCGGCCATGTCCACACGGCCGCCCCGACTGACCACGGCGTCCACCTCGTCCGGTTTCCGGGTGGCCCCGATCAGCGCTGCGGCGGAGCCGGTGCTGGACCCGAAGTAGCCGATTTTCAGGTTCTGCGCCTGCGGTTGCTCCAGCAGCCAGTTGGTGGCGCCCACCAGGCGGTCCGCCAGAAGCGGTATGTCGAATCGGTACTCGCGGGTGCGCCTGTCCACCTTGTCCTCTTCGGCGGTCAGCAGGTCGAAGAGCAGCGTGGCGAGCCCGCGCTCGCGCAGGTCGCCCGCCACCTTTTTGTTACGCGGGCTGTGGCGGCTGCTGCCGCTTCCGTGGGCGAAAACCACGATGCCCTCCGCGCCGTCGGGAATCAGCAGATTCCCCTCCAACTCGGCTCCGTCCGCCTGGATCGTGACGATGTTCTCCGGTTCGTCCTGCGATGTTGACATGGGTACCCCCTTTGCACGATATTCCTCTGGCCACCCCCGTTTATGCACTCCGGGACGCTTTAACGGTTCTCCACCCGGAAGTCCTCCACCGTTACCACCGCCGGTTCGCTTCCGTGATCGCTGCCGCCTACCACGCCGACGTAGAGGCGGCCCGGCAGGGCGCGGGCGGGACCGTCTATGACGCCGATGCGCTCCCAGTCCCGTCCATCTTTCGAGGCGAGGCCGGTGAAGGTGTTGCCCTTGCGGACGATGCGCAGCCAGACGGGGAGGCTCCAGCCCGACACGGCGGCCTCCGGATTTCGCCCGACGTTCCGCAGGTCGTCCAGGTAGATGTCACTGTTGTCCGGCTCTTTGGGGTTGGCCATGAACACCAGGCTCACGTGCGGCGTGCGCCAGAGCTTCCAGTCGGTGGTCTGCCCGCGCAGGCTGATGCCGGCCAGCATCTCGCCACGCTTGCTGGGTTCGCCGACGAGGCGCATCGTCACGGAGCCCCGTTCCTCCAGCCGCACGTCGCCGGCGTAGAGCCAGGGCGCATACCGGAAGTTGCCCGTCACCGGGATGGTCACCCGATTTCCGGTGCAGGAGACCGGTGGCAGGCCTTCGGTGCTGGTGCCGGGGTCCATCAGCGCCCACTTGTGACCCAGGCCCTCCAACGCGGCCTCCACCAGGCAGAGCTTGCGCGTGATGCCGCCCTCGCCGTCATCCGCGACCGCATATACTTCGTGCCGGCCGGAGGAGGTGAAGGTGGCCTTGCCGGCGTCCCATGTGCCGGCATCGCCCAGATCCCAGGACAGTTCGACCTCGTCCCCGTCCGGGTCGGTGGCCTCTGCCTCCAGGGATTTCGGCTCTCCGATCTGTGCGTTGACCGGTGTCTGCACGGTGACCTCCGGTGGGCGGTTGACCTTGATGTCCGTGTCTTCGAAGACATACAGCAGCGCACCGGACGGGGGCAGGCCGTCCCGCTCCAGACCGGTGACGCGCCGGGTCAGCTCGAAGGTCGGCCCGCCGAAGGGCACGGAGTCCGTGGTTTCGATCTTTACCTTCTGCTCGTCCAGATTGTGCCAGCGCGGGTCGCCCACCATCTTGTGGAGGGTGACCGAGCCGGCGCGCTCGAAGGGCAGGTGCAGCGTGACGGGCGTCCAGCCATCGTCCTGCGCGTCCACGCGGCCGTCGCCGTTCTCGTCCAGGACACGGTCCACCTTGCGGCTCAGCACCAGCACGTTCACCCGGTCGCCGTCCACCGTGGGATAGACCGCCACCAGCGGGGCGTCCTTGCGCTCGGGGCGCTTGGCGAACTCCTTCAGGTCTGCGCTCGGCACGCTGACGGTCTCCTGCACCAGGAAATCCCCGCCGGCCTCCTGATTGAACAGGACCAGTGCCATCCACGAGGGATACGGGTGCCCGCCCTTGTGCATGGGTGCGAAGGCGGTCCAGTGGCGCCGCCCGAAGGTCATGGTGAAGAAACTCTGCAGTCTGTAGCCCAGCGAAGCGCGCCCGGCAAAGGTGTCCAGCGTGGCGATGCCGGTGGCCAGCGACTTGCCCACCTGGTCCTGCGCCTCGGACTGCTCCTCGGTCGTGCGTCCGGGCAGGGCGTAGCCGGGGCCGGCCTCGTAGGTGCCGAACTCGTAGTAAGGCGTCAGGTCGGCGGCCAACTGCCGGGCGCGGACCTCTATGGGCGCCGCGGCCTTCTTATCGTGCTGAATGAAGAACGTCGCGGACCGGAACAGGCTGTCATCGGTCATCTTCGCCGCCTGTTCGCCGACATCCCATCCGCCGTTGTAGGCGGCGATGGTCAGGTGCTGCGCCTCGGGTGCGCCCAGCACGGCGTTGGGCCCGTAGCCTCCCTGGGAGTCGCCGGCGTTGGCCGACCAGCCGCCCAGCACGTCCTCCCACTTCGCCTCCATCTCGTCCGTCCAGTAGGGGCTGGAGCGCATCGTTTCCGTCACGTGACGGTGCAACATGCCGTAGGTTTCTCCGCGATCCAGCATGCGCCCCGTCGCCTCGTCCACGTGGCCGGGATAGAATATCCAGGGGTCGAAGCTCCAGTTCCAGGTTTCGTTGGATATCTCGAAGTAGAGTCTGTCGAACTCGTCCGCCCAGGGCTCCCGCTGCCCCTGGCGATAGCGCTTGTAGGCCCAGGGCTTCTCCGCCGGCGTGTCCGATGCCGGGTCGTAGGGCGCGGCCAGGTATTCCACCAGGCCCAGCCATTCCTCCTCGCTCATGCACATCTCGATCTGCATCCACGGGTTGGCGCCGACGTTGCGGGTGTAGTCCAGCAGGGCGGGCAGCGTGTCGGGGTTGTTGGAGTCGCGCACGCCGCGCTTGCCCACCACGCCGCGCGGGTTGGTGAGCATCTCCATGGTGTAGCTGTAGCCGGACTTGATGTGGTTGTGGTAGCGCACGGCGTGCAGGTCGGCCTCGCGCGCCCGCCGCAGGCCCATCTCGGCCGGTCGCAGGTAGCCTTCGTCGGCCGGGTACACGCGGGTGTTGTCCACCCAGTAGGTGGCCGGGCCGGTGAAGGTCATGGTCATGGGCTCGATGGGATTCCCGACAAGGGAGCCGAGGGGGCCGGAGTTGAAGGTGGTGCGGAGCAGTTTCCAGGAACCGTCCGGGCGGAACTCCAGCGGCTCGGCCTTGGAGCTGTAGTTGAACGTGACGGGCTGTGCCTGGTCCTCGGCGCGGATGCGCGCTTCGACGACGTAATCGGTGTTCGGCTTGAGCACCATGTACCAGTCGCCTTCCGGGGTGCCGTGGCGGCCGACCATGATGTCGGCCGTCTTCTCGCGTTCCAGGTCCAGCCTCAGGCAGGTCTGGCCGCCGTCGGCAAACTCGACCGGCACCGGTTCCGGGTGCTCCACCAGGCTCCACGCCTTCTCGGGCTCCTCGTCGCCGAAGAACCGGACGAAGCTGTTGGAGCGCGGTTTGTGGCTCATGAGTTCGCCGAAATTGCGCGCGCCCCAGGAGGTGGGTTTCAGGTAGCGCCTGCGGGAGTAATCGGTGAAGATTTTGCTGATGAAGGCAAGATCGCCTTCCTTGAGGGCCTCCTGCCCGTCCCGCCCGGCGCGCCCGGCCAGGCGCATGTGGAAGCCGCGGTGCTCGTCCGGCGGGGTGGTGCTGATCTCGATCCGGTAACCGGCCAGGTTCTCCATGTCCGCCGGGTGCCAGGTGAGCACCAGGCCGCCCTCGGGGTCAATGGCGCCCTTCAGTCCGCGGGGACCGCTGAGCGATTTGTCGGCGACGCCGATCTCGACCCCTTCGACCTGCACCGTTTTGATGACCTCCTTGCCCCTGCTGCCCTCGGCAGGTGTTACGCTAACGGGGGGCGTGGCGGGCGCGGTGGCCCCGTCCTCACGGACGGCTACGACCCGGTAGTAGTAGGGCACGTTCATGCGCCAGTGGCCGGGGATGTTCAGGCGGACGCGGGTGGTGTCGGGGGCAACAAGGTTTTCCCATTTGCGGCCCAGCTTGTACTGCTGCCAGCCGCTGGCCGCGTGACCCCCGTCGGCGACGCGGTCATCACGCACCCTGACCAGGCGTCCGTTCCGCACGCGATAAACGCGCACCCGCGCGCCGTCCCAGAAGCCCCCCTTGACGATGCGGTACGCCGGCCAGTCGCGTTTATCCAGGATCAACTTGTTATCCGCGTCGCCCCGCAGCTCCCATTTGTGGCGGAAGACGAACGGCTCGAACGAGCCGTAGGCGATGGTGTTGGTGGGTATCTTGCCGATCGTGGCGGTGAAGAGGAACTTGTTGGGCCGTTCCACGGTGGGTAGCACCCGGAACTCCGCCGGCGCGCCCGGATCCGCCGCCCGGACATCGACACACGCGATCAGGACGAAAAGGGCAAGAGCCGTCAACTGCGCGGACCGCTTCAGCATCGCGTTTCTCCCGGAAGACCATCGGCTCGGTGTCCCGACAGACGCGCCCCCGTGCCGGGACGGTTCCCACTATTGGCTATTTTCATCGTAAGCCCGGGCGGGGCATATTGCAATCCGACGGGAACGCCTTCGGAGGCCCCTACTCGGCGCCGTGGTAGGGCGTGTCGCCCACTTCCCGCTGCAGGCGGGCCAGTTCCTCTTTGAGTTCCTTTACCACGTTGCCGTAGGCCGGGTCGTCGTAGACGCTGTTCAACTCGTCGGGGTCTTTGCGGAGGTCGAACAGCTCCCACTCGACGGGATACTTCTCCTGCCGGCAGCCGGGCTGGTCGAGGCCGTCGCCGTAGTAGCAGATCAGCTTGTAGTCGTGCGTGCGGACGCCGTAGTGTGCGCGGACCCAGTGGTGGTCGTCGTGCATCCAGTAGCGGTAATACATGGACTTCTGCCAGTCATCCGGGGTGTGGTCGTTCAGCACTTCGCGGAAGCTGGTGCCCTGCATCTCATCCGGCACGGGGGCGTCGGCGTAGTCCAGGAAGGTGGGGGCGAAGTCGGCGTTCAGGACGATGTCCTCGCAGGCGCTGCCCGGCTGGATCTCCCGCGGGTAGCGGACGATGAAGGGCATCCGCAGGGATTCCTCGTACATGAACCGCTTATCATACCACCCGTGATCACCGAGGAAGAACCCCTGGTCCGAGGTGTAGATGACGATGGTATCCTCGGTCAGCCCGGCCTTGTCCAGGTAATCCAACAGCCGGCCGACGTTGTCGTCCACGGATGCGATCACGCGGAGGTAGCGCTTGATATAGTGCTGGTACGCCCAGCGGCGCAGGTCGTCCTCCTCCATCCAGTGGGGGATGGTGCGGTCCAGGTCTCGGGGTGTGCTGTGGGGGCCGACCCGCATCCGGGCCTCGGCCGCGGCGGAGCAGCGGTTGGAGTAATCGTCCAGCAGCGTGTCGGGTTCGGGTATTTCCTCGTTAGCGTACATGTGGGCGTGCTTGACGTCCGGCTCCCAGTGGCGGTGGGGCGCCTTGTGGTGGCACATCAGGCAGAAGGGCCGCTCGGGGTCGCGGTCCCGCAGCCAGTCCAGGCACATGTCCGTGATAATGTCGGTCACGTAGCCGCGCAGGCCGCGCCGCGTGCCGCCGTCGGGTCCCCGGAAGATGAACTCCGGCTCATGGTAGAGGCCCTGTCCCGGCAGCACGGCCCAGTCGTCGAACCCGGTGGGACAGTGCTCCGGGCCGATGCCCAGGTGCCACTTGCCGAAGATGGCCGTCTGGTAGCCGGCCTCCCTGAGCAGTTTGGGATAGGTGGTAAGGCGGTTGTCCATCCGGGTGCGGAGGGTGGTAACGCCGTTCACGTGGTTGTGCGTGCCGGTCAGGATGGTGGCGCGGCTGGGCGTGCAGATGGAGTTGGTGCAGAAGCAGTTGTCCAGCCTCATCCCGCCCTCGGCGATGCGGTCCAGGTTGGGCGTCTGGTTGATGCGGCTTCCGTAGCAGCTCATGGCGTGCGACGCGTGGTCGTCGCTCATGATGAACAGGATGTTCGGGCGTCGGGACGTCATGCGCGATCCTCCCGGTCTTGCAATGGGGAAGGAAAGGTTCTGAGGGTAGCCCGCGGGCGGCGCGCTGTCAACACGCGGAAGCGATCAACGACTGGCGGGCTGCCAGGTCCAGCCGCGGTGGGCTTTGATAGTTTCGGCCAGTTTGTGGATGTAGTAGAGGTCGCCCCGCTGCATCCATGGGGTGTCCAGGTAGCCCTCGAGCTTCCCGCCCCCCTCGCCCAGCACCCAGGCGCGCAGGAGGAAGACCTGGTATGCCTCCTTTGGCGCGGTGTGCCAGAATTCGGCGTTGATGTTGGTGGTGCAGCGGGCGACGTACCAGGAGGGCATGGTCAACTCGTAGCGGTCGGAGAAGGACCTGAGTTCCGGTTCCAGGTGCCGGGCGGTCAGGCGGCCCAGCTCGGGCACCGCCCTGAGGAACGGCACGACGCTCTGCGGATGGAAGCGGTCCACGGGGGAGTCGGAGAACTGCAGGCCGTAGGGTGACTGGCGTGTCACCTGCCGCACCTCGTCCAGCGGGCCGGTCCAGTCGTAGGTGATCAGGTGCCCCACCCAGGAGCCCTCGAACCACTTCGCCATCCAGGCGGGGTCGTCGGGCAGGACGTAAAACTCTCGGTCGTGGACGTACTGCGCGTAGCGGCCCAGCGCGTAACGCCACAGGACGGCCCTCGCCAGGGCGCCCCAGAGCGCCTCGTCCTCCTCGCCGGCCATTGCGGCCAGCCGCAGTGCCCCCACCAGCCCCGCCAAGTGAGCGTTGGCATCGTGCACGCCGCCCCAGCCGCTCTGGCACGTGTTGATGGGGATGGGCGCCGGCCAGAAGCCGTGCGTCGCCCAGTCCTGCCGCTCCAGGTAGGGCGTCAGCAGGGCGCGCAGCTCGTGCCACGCCGCCACCCCGCCGACCGCGCGATAATGCTCCGACAGGTAGTAGAGGCTCTCCTCGGGTATCAGGTCGTTGGCGATGTGGAAGTTGCGCTGCTCGACCTTCTGCTGGTGCTCCCTGTAGGTCTCAACGTCGTCCAGGCGGTGCCACTCCCGCCGCGCGCCCTCCCAGACCGGCGTGTGGGCGACGCTCTCCGGTGGATAATCCTCGCGCTCGCGCTTCATATAGTCCAGCACCTCGGCGCGCATCGCGTCAGGCAGGACGGGCAGCGCCTGAGCGAGCACGTAGAGCGTCTCACCGGGGTTGGACCAGACGAAGCGCGACTCGTGGCGCCAGTATGCCCTGTAACCCGCGCCGTAGCAGTCGCGCGCGCAATACCACGGCGCCAGGTGGCCGGCCTCCAGCATCTTACGGACCTCCGCCTCCAGCATGCCCACCAGTTCCGCATCGGCTACCACGGCGTCTCCCACCACGCGCCGCTCGTTCACCAGGCTGCCCAGGCCCTTGACCGTGTACGTCAGGCGGTCGGCCCCCTCAATGCCGCCGTAAGGCCCGAAAAAGGTGAGGACGCTCGACTCCGTGTATGCTGCGGACCGGCCGTCCGCGGTCAACTCCACCGGGTATCCCTGCCGGAGTGCGAGGGCGGCCATCGGCGGAAGAGGCGCCATCCGGCGTCCGCCATCTCGGAGCTTCAGCCAGCGGAATTCTTGGGTCACGCTCACCGCGTTCCCGTCGCGGGCGTAGCTCTCGCGGACCGCGTAGGGCACCTCGGCCAGGCGCTCGTTCCACCGGGCGCACTCCGCGCCCACCTCCTCGGGCAGGCCGGCCGCCCAGCCTTTGGTCTCCTCCACGAGGGGCAGCCGGTCGCCGCGCAGCGGCAGCAGCGCAACCGACTGCAGGCGGTCGCCCCCGCCGAACTCCACGCGAAGGCCGTCCCGGTCGGCGCGGACGGAGGTGGGCGGTGCATCGAAGATCAGCAGTACGGGGCAGTCCGCCGCGCTCAGGACGGGGTTGATCCAGTACTCCCCGTGGTGGAAGTAGGGCCGCCGCGAGGTGGAGATGCCGCCGTCCTCCCCGAACCAGCACAGGCGCCAGTTGTCCCGGCCGGCCGTGTGTGCGGGCGGGCCGCCACCTTGCCAGACCGGCTGCCCCCGGTTCCGGAAGCCGGTGAACGCGCGCCGGCCGGCGAAGAGGAGGAGTTCCTTGCCCGCTGTTTGCACCACGAGGGCGGGCGTGACGCGGCCGGCCCAGAGGCGCAGGTGGGGCGCCTCGGCGTCGCCGTAAGAGACGGTTACGTGCGACCAGTCGCCTTCCTGCGCCGGCTGCCCTGCGGCACGCACACCCGGAACGTGGATTTCCCCCGGGTCGCAGAAGGTCGTCGGCCAGGTGTAGTAGGTCCGCCGGTCCATCAGGGTGTGTTTGTGCAGGCGCGGCCAGCCGCCGCCCCCGAACTCTATCTTGAGCCCCAGCGCCGGTATGCCCGTGTCATGGCGGTGCCGGGCCTCCAGCCGCAGCCACCGATCCGCGTCCTGCCACTCCGTTGGCACCGCGCAGAGAGCGGCCTGCGCGAGCAACACGCTAAGCGTTGCGGCTATGGCTTTTCTCATGGCTCGCCTCCCTCGTCGTGGGTGAAGGCGGCCAGTTGGTGGAAGACGATGTGATAGAAGCGTCCGTCCGCGATGGACGCCGCGTTGTTGCCGCTCTGGCAGTTGTCGCTCATCTGCCACCAGCGCTTTTGCACGCGCGGCAGGGACGCCCAGGTCTTGTCCTCGAAGTTGAAGACGCCCGTGTACTGTGCGTTACCCTCCTGGCAGTGCATGATGTAGAGGAACTTGCCGCCGACCGAGACGTTTACCGTCTCGTCCCCGTTGCCGCCCCTCGGCGTGCACATGATCTCCACCGCCCGCCCGCGCTCCAGATCGAATCTGGCCCACATATGCGAGATGTATATCCAGGGGATGACCACCGTGCCGTCCGCCGTGACCGGCGGCGGGCAGACCGGGCCGGGCAGCGAGAGGCAGTGGAAATGCGGCGCGATGTATGCCTGCTGCCCGTCGGAGGCGTTCAGCACGAAGAAGTCCTGGTCGTAGGGATGCTCTCGGTAGTGCTCGACGACAACCTCCTGCGCGTCCAGCAGCACCTGCGGCATCCGGCCGGCCTTGACCTCCGGCCAGGTTTGTGCCCACAACTCGCCGCACTTGTGCTTCTCGACCGCCTGCGGATCGAGCGGCCCGCCCTGCAGCAGGTTCAGCCACGGCCGGTCCCAGGTGGCCTGGAAGACGTAATCCAGGCTTACTTCAGGGTCCTTGCCATAGTTGGAGTTGAAATAGCGCCGCGAGGGGTGCGGGATCATCGGACGGACCAGCACGAAGCGGCCGGTCACCACCGGGTGATAGGACATGAGTGACTGCCCGTGCAGCCTCTCGCCGGCCCATAACTGCCGGCCGTCCCGAGCGTCGAAGGCGCGCATCCGGATATCCTCGCCACCCACGTAAACCGTGCCGTCCCGGTAGGCTGCGCTCTGATAAACCGGCACCGCAAGGTCGTTCTCCCAGAGCAACTGCCCACCGGCGAGGTCCAGTGCGTAGAGAATGCCCTGTCGGCAGGGGATGAAGACCTTGCCGTCCGCGATGCAGGGCGACTGGGTGAAGGTGCGCAGCCTGCCCGGCGCGGCGAACGTCCAGACCGGTTCGCCCGTGGCTGCGTCCAGCGCGTGGACCTTCCCGTCGAGCGCGGCGACGATGACCCTGCCGTCGGCGCACGCGACCGTGTGCTGGACGGAGCTGCCCACCTTGCGCTGCCAGACCATGCTGCCGTCCTCGGCCGACAGCGCGTAGAGATTGCCCATCTCGGTCGGCACGTAAACGAGACCCCGGTAGATGATGGCCTGGACGAAGCGCGAGACGCGCTCGGGCTGGAAGTTGTGCGACCAGGCGACCTTGAAGGGCGGGGCGACCTCGTCGGGCGTAAAGCCGGTGCGTTGCGGGTCGTGTTGCAACTGCGGCCAGTCGGAGGCCCGCGTTGGGGCGTAAAGGCCCACACAGAGCATCAGGATCATACACGCCGTGATGCGTCTCCGGCCGGTCATGGACACCTCCGTTGAACGGCAGGCGCATTATGCCACGCCACTCCCGGCCTGTCCAGCGCGTCAGGCCCCCGCGGAATCCTGCAGTGCGGGGGAGGTCTGGGAAGCGGCTTCTGGGTTACCTGTGCGCGTCATAACATCTTCCAGAACTGTCAGATACATTTCGCGCAATGAGGCCACTGTGCGGCGGTCGGCGGGGTCCCGGGCGCAGTTGACCTGCTCGTGGGGGTCGGTGTCAATCCTGAAAAGCGTCCGCACCTCCTCTCCGCCGGCGCTCAGGGTCAGCTTCCACGGGCTGTGGCGGATGCACGCCCAGTCGCGGCAGCTCATCACGAGCGCCTCCCGTTCCTCGGCGCCCGGCTCCCCCCGGATGAGAGGCGCGTAATTCATCCCCTCGGCCGTGGATGCGGGCGGCAGGCCGCAGAGCCCCAGCAGCGTGGGCAGGAAGTCCACCGAGGAGAAAAGCGCGTCGCACGTGCCGACCCGCCCGCGGCCCGGCAGGCGCACCAGCAGCGGAATCCGCGTCGCCTCCTCGTAGGAACATGCCTTCTCGAACCGTTCGTGACAGCCCGCCATGTCCCCGTGGTCGGAGGTGAAGACCACCAGGGTCGAGTCCCGTAGCCCGAGTTCGTCCAGCCTGTCCAGCAGACGCCCCACGGCCGCATCCAGATGGGTGATCTCGCCGAAATAGCGCTCGGTCCACTCGCGCACCCCCATGTCCATCGGCAGGGCGCCGTAGCCCGTGAACCGCGCCTCGGGGTCCACGGTGAGCCGGTAGTGCAGGTGTTTGCCCGCGTAGAGTTCGCGATACTCCTCCGGCGGGTCGCAGACGGGGTGTGGCGCCTGATAGGACACGAACAGGCAGAACGGCCGGTCGTCGGCGGCACAACGCTCGAGCCGCTCGCAGGCGAACCGCGTCAGCCCGTTGGTCTCGTGTCCCGGCATCGGGATGGGATCGTCGGGGTCGTCCTCGAAGAGCACCTGGTCGTGATGCTGAACGTGGCCGCACTCCCACCCGATGAAATCGGAGAACCCCGCTCGCTCCATCGGCGGCACCCAGTGTTTGCCCGCCGGCTGCCCGGACAGGTGCCATTTGCCCACGTAGCTGGTCAGATAGCCGGCGTCGTTGAACTGGTCGGCCAGCGTGGTCTCGCACTCCGGTATGCGCTGGCTGTTCCGGACGATGCCCGTCTGCACCGGATAGCGTCCCGTGAACAGCGTGCCGCGGAACGGCGTGCAGAGCGGCGAGGCGGTATAGGCGCGGGTAAACCGCAGCGACTCGGCGGCCAGCCGGTCCAACGCCGGCGTCCGCACCTGCGGGTGCCCGTAGCAGCCCATGTAATGGGCGCCGAGCTGATCGGGGAAGATGAACAGGACGTTCGGGCGGTCGGGACTCATGCCTGGTCTCCCTGAAAAAACGCGCGGTCGCTCCACGGGAAGACTACCCCGAAAACGCGCGACAATCAAGGCCGTCGTCCGTGCCCGGCCACTCGGCCGTCCCAAAGGAAGCGTCCAAAGCAAGCAGGGGCCAAAAACGCACAAAACCACCGGAAGATGTTGTTCCGGCAAACCTTACTGAGTAACATATTCGTGCGGGCGACGCTGGGCGTTCACGGGTACGAGGGACCGCGCCCTTGCACTGTCCGCCGCGTGGTGTATAAAGGCCGGTTGTTGGAGGAGAACCTGAACAGGTGACAGGAGCGCAGGATGGGCGAGAGCATCATTGACCGGCAGATGGGCGAGATGACGCACCGGGAGCGGTTCCGCCGCACGATGCACTTCCAGTCCGTGGACCGCGTGCCGCACTGGGAATTCGGATACCTGCCCGAGACGATTGAGCGGTGGCACGAGGAGGGCCTGCCCGAGGAGTACAACACCCACTGGGAGATCGAGCACTACTTCGGCGTGGACCCCGTGGAGCACGTGCCTTTCAAGAGCGGTTTGATACCTCCCTTTGAAGGGCAGTGGGAAGTTTTGGAGGAAGGAGAAGACTGGCGTCGGGTGCGGCTGCCCGACGGAACGATCCAGCGCGAGAAGACCACCGGCGTGCGCACGATACCCCACTTCGAGAAGATGCCCATCGAGGGACGGGACGACTGGCAGCGGTTCAAAGAGCGCCTGGACCCGGACGACCCACGCAGGTTCGAGACGGATTACCGGGAACTCGGCAGGAAACTGCTCCGCAGCGACCTGCCGGTCGGAACCGGCCTGGGGTCCTACTTCGGGGTGCCGCGCGATTGGATCGGTTTCGAGAACATCTCCATGATGCTCTACGACGACCGGGAGCTGATCGAGGACATCGTGGAGACCCTGACGCAGGTGTACTACCGCCAGATCGAGGAGGCGGCGAAGCACATCGAGATTGACTTCGCGGCCGGGTGGGAGGACATCTGCTTCCGTAGCGGCCCGATGATCAGCCCGCAGATGTTCCGCGAGATCGTGGGCCCCCGCCTGAAGCGCGTCTGCGACCTGCTGCGCGAGCACGGCTGCACCGTCATCTGGACCGACTGCGACGGGGACGTCACGGAGCTTATCCCGATATGGCTGGAAAGCGGGCTGAACTGCATGTTCCCGCTGGAGGTCTTCCCCGGCAGCGATCCCGTGAAATACCGCAAGCGGTGGGGGCACCGGATACTGCTGTGCGGCGGCCTGAACAAGCACGTGCTGGCGGAGGGGAAGAAGGAGATACTGGCCGAGCTGCGCCGCGTGGAGCACGTGGTGGAGGACGGCGGTTTTATCCCCCACGGCGACCACCGCATACCGCAGACGGTCAGCTACGAGAACTACAAGTATTACATCAGGAACAAGCTGGCGATGCTTGGCTGGCGCGACGACGAGGTGGCCCGGATCGAGCCGCTGCAGCAGTAGCCGGCACAGGGAGGTCGAGAAGCATGGCTCGTAAGAGCAAGGGAGGATGGAGTCCCCGATGGAGCAAAAAGAAGAAAATCCGCCGGGCGCGAAGGCTGCCCGTCCATGAGTGCTTGATCAACGAAACGTGGCGCGAGAGCGGACTTGCGCACATCCTGCTTTCCCGCAGGCAGCCGGACGGCAACGTACTCTTCGCCGTCTATCTGGTGGACACGGGGTGTCTGGGCCTGAAGGATACTTTCTGCAACGCCGACATGCCGCTCGGGGAGTACGAAGAAGAACTGGTGGGTGGCATGCAGAGCCTGGAGAATTGCGTTCCGTGCCCTCTGGAACTGGCCCACACGATCGTCTACGGGGCCATTGACTACGCCACGAAGCTCGGATTCCGCCCGCAGGACGACTTCCGGCTGTCCCGCCACGTGCTGGAGCAGAAGAGCGCCCTGCCGTTCCGAGACGACGTGGAGTTCGGCCAGGACGGAAAACCCCTTTACGTGGCCGGCCCGGACGACGATATCGAGTTCATCCTGGAGCAGCTCAGGCTGAACGTGGGCGAGGACGGATTCGAGTACATTGTGCCCGCCGGGGCGCTGGGCCTTGACGAGGACGAGCTGGAGGAACTGCTGGGAGACGAGGCCGGTATCCCTCCCCACCTGGTTGTGCCCGGGCTTCTTGAGGGGGAGGGGATGAGTGTGGACCGGCTGCGTGCCTTCGCGCAGGCGGCGCGGCAGTTCTACGAGGCCGCCCCGTGGACGGAACTGACGGGGGACGACCTGATCGAGGTCCAAAACCCCGACCCCCGCCCGGGAATGGCGTACGCCGTCGTGCTGGGCAACAGCGGGCCTGTCCGGGGACTCGGGTTCTACTCCGAAGAGGACCGGTTCTGGAACCAGCAGAAGGGGCGGCTGCCCGGCGAGGAGGACTCCGAGGAACCGGGCCCGCTGTGGGTGCTGAGTTTCGAGGAGTACGGCGGCATATACGCCGAAGACCTTCATCTGTGGGAGGAACACGATCTTCCACTGGCGAATGCCGACGCCTACCCCCTCGTGGAGCAGGTGACGGAGGAAGGACGGACCCTCCGGCCGGACGCCGGCAGAACGGCTTTCCTGGAAGGCCTGTTGCGGGCCCTGGCGGCGAGCACGCCGGAGGAACTGGACGCCGCCGAGTGGGCGAAGGAGGTGGAAACCTTCGACGGTCCGGTTACCTACGAGCTGGCGCTGCCCCTCATGACGCGGGAGTCTGCCGGCAGAGAGGCCTTCCAGCACGGCGGTTTGCCCGACAGGCGCACCATGGAACGCACTCTGGCGGGGATCGGCGAACTCCTCGGGCCAGATGAGGCAGAGGACGGCGGTGCCGTGGACCGGGAGGCACTCCGTGAGGCTCAGGAACTGTGCTATGAGGCGTTTGAGTGCAGGGGGCGACGGCGCCGGAAGCTGGCCCGCGAGGCAATCGAGATCAGCCCCCATTGCGCCGACGCCTACGTCCTGCTGGGAGAGATGACGACCGATACCGAGGAAAGCCTGGAACTGTACCGAAAGGGGGTCGAGGCCGGTCGCACAGTACTGGGCGAGCGTACGTTCCGCGAAGATGTCGGCTACTTCTGGGGGCTTCAGCACACCCGCCCCTTCATGCGCGCACTGTTCGGCGTAGGGCAGTGCCTGGAGGTGCTCGATCGTGAGGAGGAGGCGGCAGAACACTACGGGGAGTTGCTGCGCCTGAATCCCAACGATAACCAGGGCGTCCGCGACTGCCTGCTGCCGTTGCTGATCGCGCTCGATCGGGACGAAGATGCGCGCGAGCTGCTGGCGGAGTACGAGGAGGATATCGGCGCCGTCTGGGCATACTGCCGCGCGCTGCTCGCCTTCCGAGAAAGCGGGGACACGGAGGAAGCCCGCCGACTGCTGCGCGAAGCGCAGGAGACGAATCCGTACGTGCCGGAGTACCTGCTGGGAGAATCCGATCCCCCGACGCCCACAGGCTATTACAGCCCGGGGGACAGGCACGAAGCGCATTTCTGCGGAGCATCCACGATGACAGCCTGGCGGCGAACGGACGGGGCCCTCAGGTGGCTGCGGCGTGCCCGGAAAACCCGGTGACTCTGTTGTTCCGGAGAGATCACAGAATCCGGCGGCCGCTCTTGCGGGCGCGCAGCATCTGGACGAATGCCTCCAGCCGTGTGCGCAACTGGCCGTCCAGGGGGCCGGGACGGTCGGCTTCCAGCGTGAGGATGGGGACGGAGAGCCGCCGGCGGATGATGCGGTCCTCGATGCGGCGGTGGCAGAAGCTCTGCACGTAATGAATGAGGCCGTCGAGGCCTCGCCGCTCGCATTCCGTGCGGATGTCGCCAATGCGCCCGAAGACGCTGTAGGGATACGTGTAGCGCGTGTACTGCTCGGCCAGCGACCCGCCGCCGGCGGGCATGGCGAACTGCCGCTGCGTCTCGTTGTAGGCCACCAGGGCGCCCTGCGACTCCAGGAAGTCGTAGAGTTCCGGGATGATGGGCGGAACCCCGCAGAGACCGAGCCGGAGGTCGTGACCGATGGGTGCGCGCCGGCCCACGGCGTTCAAGAATTCCTGGGCGGCCCTCCGGTAGCGCGCGGGATCGGCGCAGAAGTCGCTGGCGCTTACCAGCCACAGGTGGTTTTCCAACCCGTGGACGGTCCCCTGCATCCAGGAGAGTCGGTCTATCTGGTGCGCGATCTCCCGGATCGGCGCCAGGTTCCGGCGTATCCGCTCCGCGCGCCCCAGGTCGGCGTCCAGCCGCTCCGCCAGGTCTTCCAGGGCGTGCTGCACGGCGTCCGGGTCGGGCTCGGCAGGATAGTCGAAGGTCAGGCACTCAACCCCCTCGCTCCGGAGCACTTCCAGCAGGGCGGCGGCGTTGCTGCAATCGCCGCGCACCACGCCCATCACGCGCTCCACCCCGCTGCGGTGCACGGCCCCGTAGAGGCCCTTTGTCCAGCAGCAGCAGGTGCGCGGGAAACCGGCCTTCTCGGCCTCCGCGGCGAGCTCGCGCGGGTCGTCGGAGGTGATGAACACGTTGTTGAGGTCCACGGGCGCCAGGTCGGCGGCGAGGAGGACCTCGATCGGGACCGTAGTGGTGATGCCGATACTCCGGCCGGGGGGGAGCCGGTGGGGCAGTGCCGGTGGCAGGATATGGCCCATTGGTGGGTGGCGCGCCGGACTCACATGGAGCCGGATTCGAGCAGTTCCTCGACGAACCGTACGTGGAATTCTCCGCTCACGTAGCCGCTGTGCTGGATCAGGTCGCGGTAAAAGGGAATCGTGGTGTGGATGCCCTCGACTATGAACTCGCCCAGCGCCCTGCGCAGGCAGGCCAGGGCCTCCTGCCGGGTCGGCTGGTGGACGATGAGTTTGGCGATCATGGAGTCGTAGTGCGGCTTGACCTCGTAGCCGCTGTAGACATGGGTGTCCACGCGGATGCCCGGGCCGCCGGGCGGGACGAACAGGTTGATGGTGCCGGGCGAGGTGCGGAAGTCGTCTACCGGGTTTTCGGCGTTGATGCGGCACTCGATGGCGGTGCCCTTGAACTCCAGTTTTTTCTGCTGGAGCGTCAGCTCCTCCCCGGCCGCCACCCGCAACTGCTCCTTCACCAGGTCCACCCCGGTGACCTCTTCGGTGATCGGGTGCTCCACCTGCAGCCGGGCGTTCATCTCGATGAAATAGAAATCTTCGTTGCGGTCCACCAGGAACTCCACGGTGCCCGCGTTGGTGTATCCGACGGCCTCGGCGATGCGGACCGCTGCGCGGGTGACCTTCTCCCGCAGGTCGCTGTCAATGCCGGGGCTGGGGGTCTCCTCGATCAACTTCTGGAACCGCCGCTGGATGGAACAGTCCCTCTCGCCCAGGTGGATGCAGTTGCCGTGCTGGTCGGCCAGTATCTGCACCTCGATGTGCCGGGCGTGCTCCAGGACCTTCTCGATGTAGACCGCCGGGTTCTTGAACGCCGCGTCCGCCTCTGAGCGGGCCAGGGACAGCATATTCTTAAGGCTGATGTCGTTGTGGGCGATCCTCATGCCTCTGCCGCCGCCGCCGGCGGCGGCCTTGATCATGACGGGGTATCCGATCTTGTGCGCCAGCTCCAACGCATCCTCATCGTCTTCCAGTGGCCCGTCGCTGCCGGGGATGACGGGTACCTTGTTGGCCTGCGCGATCTTGCGGGCCTCGACCTTGTTGCCCATCTTGCGCATTACGTCCGAGCGCGGGCCGATGAAGATGATGTTGGACTCCTCGCATATCTCCGCGAAGTTATCCTCTTCGGCCAGGAAACCGTAGCCGGGGTGGACGGCGTCCACGTTGGTGATCTCGGCGGCGCTGATGATGCGGGGGATGTTCAGGTAGCTGTCCCCGGCCGGGGCATCGCCGATGCAGACGGTCTCGTCGGCCAGCTCCAGGTAGTGCGACCCGGCATCGGAGCGGGAGTAGACCAGGACGGTCTCGACACCCATCTCCTTGCACGCCCGCAGGATGCGGAGAGCGATCTCTCCCCGATTTGCTATGAGGGCTCGGCTGAACATGCCGCGTGGCTACCGAAAAAGGGTTCTTGGCGTCTACTCTTCGGTGGGTTCCAGCAGGAAGAGGACCTGTCCGTACTCCACGGGCTCGGTATCCTCGACCAGTATCTCGGCCACGGTCCCCTCCGCCTCGGCCTTGATCTCGTTCATCACTTTCATGGCTTCGATAATGCAGACCACGGTGTCCGGCTCGACCTCAGTGCCGATTCCCACGTAGGCCTCGGCGCCCGGATTGGGCGACCGGAAGAAGGTGCCTACCATGGGCGAGGTAACCTCGATCAGGTTGTCCTCCTGCCCGGCAGTACCTTCTTCTTCCATCTCTGCGCCGCTCTGCAGGGCGGGCTGCTGCCACGGCGGATGCTGGAACTGGCCCAGGTTGAAGGGCGTCGGCACGTACTGCGGCTGCTGCGCGCCCTGTTTGCGTATCTTGATGTGGAGGTCGGCTTCCTCTACCTCCAGTTCTGCCAGGTCATGCTCGGCCATGATCTGGAGGAGTTCGCGAATCTTTTCCACCGATTCCATGTGGTGGTATCCTCAAGCCTTGTTTTGCTTCGACAGGGCGGTATCCCGCAGCGAGGCCACGTCCTGCGGCCTGCGCGGCAACGACGTCAGCACTTCCGGCTCGTCCCGGGTGATCAGCGCCATTTCCTCGATCCTTATGCCGACTTTCCCCGGCACGTAAATGCCCGGCTCGACGGTGGTTACCATGCCGGGCAACAGCACGCTGTCCACGCCCGGTCCCACCCTCGGGGCCTCATGCACCGAGAGGCCGACTCCGTGTCCGATGCCGTGCCCGAAAAACCGGCCGTAACCGGCCCCGGCGATCACGGCCCGACCGGCCGCATCGGCCTCTCCGCAGGTATTCCCCGGTCTGAGCTTCTCGAGAACCGCCTCCTGAGCCTCGATGACGATCTCGATCAGCCCGCTGAACGTTTCCGCGATTCTATCCGTGCATACCACGCGTGTCAAGTCGCAGCAATAGCCGTCCAGGCGCGCTCCCCAGTCCAGCAGGAGGGTTCCGCCGGCCGCGATGGCCTGCCCGCCCGTCCGCGCGTGGGGAACGCTGGCGCGGGCATCCGCGGCGCTGATGGTCTCGAAAGCCGTGCCCTCCGCGCCGGCCATGCGCATCTCGTATTCCAGCCGCGCGGCGATCTCGCGCTCGACGGCGCCCGGGCGGATCTCGCGCAAAGTGGCCACAAACGCCTGCTCCGCCGCGCGCAGCGCCCGGCGGATGGCCCGGACCTCGGCTTCGTCCTTGCGCTGTCGCATCTGCTCGGCGATGCCCTGCTTACGCGCCCGCACATCCACGTCCGGCGCTGCTTTGCGGAGTGCGCGGAACTCCGCGTGGGTCAGGTTCGCCGCCGTCAGCCCCAGGCGCCGCCCCGCCGGCCTCCCCACCAGGCCGCCCACGGTGCCGGACATCGGGCCGTGACGGCAGATCACCTCGTCCACGTGCGCCTCGTCTTCCGCCTGCTCCACGTAGCGGCTGTCGGTGATCAGGATGCTGCGGTCCGGGGTCACCAGCAGCCCGCTGTCTTCGCCTGTGAACCCGCACAGGTAGCGCACGTTCGGCGTGGAGGGCAGCCAGTAGTCCTCCAGGCGGCAAACCTCCATGCGGCGCCGGAATTCAGCCAGTCGTTTTCCATGATCCGCCATGTGTTTCCCCGCTGCGGGGATATAATCGGTTTCCACAGATTATAAGGCGCCGCTCGCACCCCTCTCAAGGGCTGGCGCCATCGCTCCGCCTTGACGGGGGGCGCGCGGCGCAGTACAAGTTGACCCGTTTCAAACACGACTTTCGACATTATGCTGCGCGGCTTTTGGCGCAGCGGTGCATCATTGATGAG
>CAYVBE010000055.1:0-21166 GCA_964448935.1 uncultured candidatus Brocadiaceae bacterium | reverse complement strand
GTGGACCTACGACGGCGGCATCGCCACGCCGCTGATCGCCCACTGGCCCGCCGGATTGCCCGCCGGCCGCAACGGCCGGATCGTCCACGGATACGGGCACTTCATAGACATCCAGCCGACCATCTTCGAAGCGGCCCGTACGGGCCAGCCCGAAACCTACCGTGACCAGCCTGTGGCGCCTCTGGAGGGCATCAGCCTGCTTCCGGGCCTTCGCGGGGAGGATGAGCTGCCCGACGACCGGCCCATCTTCTGGGAGCGGCAGGGCAACGAGGCGGTGCGGCTGGGCGACTGGAAACTGGTGCGCGGTTACAGCGAGGGCAGCGAAAGCGGCGCGGCCGTCGGCACCGGCCCCCGCACCGGCGAATGGGAGCTCTACAACGTGGGGGCGGACCCCGGCGAGACCCGCGACCTCGCCTCTCAGTTCCCACGCAAAGCCGAAGATCTCCGCGCCGCCTACGAGGCGTGGGCCGAACGCATCGGCGTAGTCCCCCGCGAGGAGATTGCCGACGTGATAGACGCCATGAAAGAGGCGAAGTGAGAGCAATTGACCGGAGAGAGCGATGCAGACGAACACACTGATGCTGATGGTAGCGGCTTTGAGCTGTCTTTCCACCGTGGTCGCATGTGCCGGCAGTGCGGATACTTCCCTCCGCCGGCCCGGAACGCCGCGGAAACTCACGCCCCTGTTTGAGCGCCCGCTGCGCGACACCGCCGTGACCCGCGGCGACGACGGGACATACTACCTGACCGGAACCGCCTGTGCGGACATGTCCGGAGAGGATTCGTACCTTTCGGGTTTCAAACCTGACGATTTTCGCAACAACGACGGCGTCTGGCTCTGGAAATCCGAAGACATGAAAGAGTGGGAACCGGTCGGACAGGTCTGGAGCATCTTCGAGGAGGTCAAGAAGAGCCCGAGTATCTTCCACGCCAAGAACCGCTGGCAAACCGACTGGAATGTGCGCCACGACGTGCCGGACAGCCCCAAAGTCCGCGCCATGACTTCCCCCGAACTCCATCAGATCAAGGGGGATTTCTATGTCTGCTACGCGATGAATGAGAACGGCACCGGCCTGTTGAAAAGCAAGAGCGGCAAAGCCGAGGGTCCCTATGAGGACCTCGGGATGATCACCTGGCGCTACGGCAGCCCGTCCATGTTCGCCGACGATGACGGAACCGTTTACTGGCTTTGGGGCGACGGCTGGATCGCGAAAATGAAAGAGGACCTGACGGGACTCGCCGAGCAACCCCGCCGCATTGCATTCGAGCCCGATTCCGACCCGGGCAAGTCCATACTTTCCGCCGGCCAGGGCGGCATGTGCATGTTTGAGGCCGACATCCCGGGATGGTCTGAGCGCTTCGGTGAGTATCACCTCGTCTACCGCGACACCGTCGCACGGATGGAGTGGACCGCGTGCCGGGACACCCATATTTCCTCCGGCGCCAGTCCCTACGGCCCCTTCACCCCGCGCCGGCTCATGGTTCCTCACGGCGGCCAGGTCACCGTCTTCCAGGACGACGACGGCGGCTTCTTCTCCACCTTCTCCGGTTCCGATGATTGGGCCGTCTTCCGCGACAAACCGGGAATCGTCCCGCTGGTCGAACACAATGAAGACCTCGGCAACGGCAATCTCTGCTGGTTCGCCGGCGCCCTGATGAAACCCGACTATCCCGTCACCGCCGCCGGTGCCCGGGACGAAATGGAGCCGCTCCTCGACCGCGATGTCCGGGACTTCTGCATCCTCAACGCCCCCGACGGCTACTACTATCTGACCGGCAGCGATCCCGGCTACAACTACCACGAGAAAGGCTACCAATCCCGCGAGGAGGTCGGCATCAAGATCTGGCGATCCAAAGACCTCAAGAACTGGCAGGACATGGGCCAGGTCTGGAAGGCCGACGACCACACTTTCACCAGGGACGGGCTGACTTCGATGATCAAGTCCTATAACGACAGCTTCCCGCCTTTCATCATCTTCGACACCGAATTCCATTATCTGAAAGGCACGTATTGGCTGCTGGCCAGCATGTCGTTCAAGAAAGGTGCCTGGTGGTCCCGTGACGGTATGGCGATCCTGCTGCTCAAGAGCACATCCGGCAAATCGGAAGGCCCCTACGAGCTTCACTGGCAGGGCAGGCATGACGACGGCGGGCGCTTCTGGACCCCCAATCTCTTCCAGGATGACGACGGCAAGTGCTACCTCATCGGCGGCGGCATGGGCAACAATATTTCACTGCTCAAGGACGACCTCACCGGAATCGAGAAACACCTGCCGCCCATACTCCCCGAGGGCGGCTACGAAATCGGCGAAGGGGGGCACATTCAGAAGATCGGCGACACCTACTTCTTCACCACCGCGAAGGGCACCAACCCGCGCCGGGGCGGCATCGGCGAGCGCCCCCAGATGTGCACCTACGATCTCATCTATTCAACGGCCAAAAGTATCCACGGTCCCTGGTCCCCCACCAAAGCCGTGCCCCGCTGTGGCAACTCCCGGCTCTTCCGGGACAAGAACGGTCAATGGTACGGGCTCACCTTCGGTTCCCACCCCTTCGGCCCACTCCATGCCCGACCCGCCATCATACCCGTGGAGGTCAAGGACGATCGGATCATCCCGGAACGCTGAGTCAACGAGATCGAGTGGCAAGACGAAACAGCCCGGTAAAGCAAGGAGAGAACGATGCAGACGAACGCACTGATGTTGATAGTCGCGGCTTTGATCTGTCTGTCCACCGTGGTTGCATGTGCGAGCGTGGATACTTCCCTCTGCCCGCCCGGAATGCCGCGGAAGGTCACGCCGCTCTTCGACCACCCGTTGCGGGACATCTCGGTCTGCCGCGGGCCCGAGGGCGCGTACTACCTGACGGGAACCAGCGCCACGCGGCGGGCGGACGGATCGCTGGACTTCCAGAGCAACGACGGGGTCCGGCTTTGGAAATCCGAAGACCTGGAGGACTGGCAGGAGGTCGGCCGAGTCTGGAGCATCACCGAGGACCCGCTGAAGTCGGGTATCCGGCTCTTCGACAACCCGAGCAAGTGGCAGTTGAGCTGGCGGGCCGGCCGGAACCCGTGCGCCGACTCGCCCGTTCGCGGCATGACGTCCCCGGAGGTCCATTTCATCCGCGACACTTTCTATATCACCTACTCCATGAACGGGGAAGGCACGGGGTTGCTGGCCAGCAAGACGGGCAGGGCCGAGGGGCCATACGAGGAGATGGGCCGGATGACCATCTCCGGAGGCGAAGCGTCACTGTTCGAGGACGATGACGGCGCCGTGTACTGGGTCTGGGGCGAAGGCTGGATCGCCAGGATGAAGGACGATCTGTCCGGCCTGGCCGAGACGCCGCGTCAACTGAGCATCGAGCCCGAGACCGAGCACGCCGACTACCCCTTGCGCATCGGCTCCGGCGGCGCGTTCATCTTCAAGGCCGACGTGCCCGGCTGGGACCACGGTGACTACCACCTGGTCGGCTACGAGGACATCCCGCGGATGGGACCCGTGCCGTGCCGCGACACCTTCATCGCCAGCGCCGAGTCCGTTTACGGGCCGTATGAGCGGCGCGACCTGATGATTCCCCACGGAGGCCAGTCCACCGTCTTCAAAGGGCCGAAGGACCGGTATTATGCCACCTTCAGCGGCAGCGACGAATGGGCCGCCGTGCGCGACAGGCCGGCCATCGTGCCCCTTGCACCGCACGCCTCCGAGTGGGGCGCGGACTACTGGTGGTGCGGTGCTTTCGTCAAGCCCTGGTACCCGGTCACGGAAGCGGGTGCCTGGAGCGAGATTGACCCCTTCGTGAAAGATGTCAACCTGCGGGACGTCTCCGTCCTCAACGCGCCGGACGGCTATTACTACGTGACCGGCACCGACATGAACCTGAGCAAGAAGCGAACCCGGCCGCCGCGCGATGAAATTGGCGTGCAGGTCTGGCGCTCCCGCGATATGGAGAACTGGGAGGACATGGGGCTCATCTGGAAGTGCGATGACTCCCCGGAGAGTCGGGCCGGTCTCACCAATTACCTCAACCTGGAGATGAACACCCCCATCCTTTACGACATCGAGCTGCACTACGCAAAGGGGACCTTCTGGATCGTGGGCAGCATGCAGATCGACAGGAACTGGTGGGCGCCGGGCGGGTGCCTGATCCTGATGCTCCGCAGCACCTCTGGCAAGATCGAGGGGCCCTACGAGTTCACATGGCAGGGCAGGCACGACTCCGATTTCTGGACTCCGAGCATCCTGGAGGACGACGATGGCTCGGTGTACATCGTCGGCGGCGGGCGCGGCAACACGGTCGCACGGCTCAAGGATGATCTCTCCGGCCCGGCCTCGGAAAAGTGGCAGGTCTGGCCCAAAGGCCTGCACGCCGTGGGCGAGGGCGGACACCTGATCAAGATCGGTGACAAATACGTCCACACCTCGGCCGTCTGGCACGGCCCGGTCACCTTCCGGCCCGACCGGCCTCGGGCCAGCTACCCGCGTTTCCGCCTGTTCTCCACCTACGACCTGATGTACTTCACCGCCGACGACCTGAAGGGACCGTGGTCCAAGACCCGCTGCGCCGCGCCCAGGTGCGGCAACAGTCGTCCGTTCAGGGACAAAGAAGGCAACTGGCACGCGCCCTTCTTCGGCAACCATTACCTGGGTCCCTGGAGCGCCAAACCCGGCGCCTATCCCCTGGAGGTCCGTCAGAAGAACGGCGACGTCTTCATCGAGCCCGTGAAATAGCAACGACCCGTTGAAAGGCGAACCATGATGCGTGAACTGATCCCGGCCACGTTCCTGCTTTGCGTTCTCTTTGCTCTCTGCTGCGGATCGCTGGCTCCGGCGATCGGGGCGGAGTCCCCGTGCTGGACGGTCACCGGCTACGGGCGCATGGGCGTCTGCGTCCTGAGGGACCGCGCCCCCGTCTTCAAGCTGGAGAGTCAGGTCTTCGAAGACTGGCGAACTCATTCGCGCCTGGAAGGCGTCGCCTCCGTCGCCGACGGCGGCCGCCGGGTGTTCGAAGAGAAGGATGTCGTCTTCCGGGAGGCATGGCAAGACTCCCACGCCAGCGGACTCGACCTGCGGTGCGAGACCGCCCGCGCTGGCGACGATTCGGTGACGATCGAGTACACGCTGGTCTCGGAAACGCCGGCGGACTACGGCATGCCGTGGGACGGGGCCTTCGGCGTTCAGCATGAAGAGGGCCGGGATGTTTACGGTGTTGCTTTCTATCTGCTGGCCAACTCCTACTTTGACGGCGGAAGCTGCCGGGCGACCTTCGAGGGCGGGTCAACCGAGACCATCCCTCTGCTGCCCCCGGCCAAATGGGGGAAGACGGGCGTCAGGGAACTGACGCTCCGGACCGCCGACGGCGAGACGACCATGCTGGAGTTCGACCCGGCCGTCATGCTGCACTGCGACCACGGCGACATGCGGCTGTTCGTCCATCAGGGCGCCGACGCCGGGGAGCGGGTGACGCAGGAGATGACGATGACGCTCCCGGGCGAGACCGCTTTCGAGCCCTCCAACCGCTGGATAGATACCTCGGACTGGATCGAATACGAGAACTCGGACGACTTCGCCCCCGGCAGCGTCATGGGGCTGGAGGACTGGCTGGACAGGCCCGCCGGAACGCACGGCTGGCTGAAGATGGATGGTGGCCGGTTCGTCTTCGCCGACGGCACGCCGGTGAAGTTTTTCGGAACCAACATCTCCTGGGACGACATGGCATGTCCCAGGGACCAGGCCGATCAGTGGAACGACCGGTGGGCCAAATACGGTGTGAACCTGGTGCGCCTGCACAAGTTCATCAATCCCGCCCACGCGGGCATCATGACGCAGGAGGACCAGATGGTGCCCGATCCGCAGGACATCGAGCTGTTCGACTATTACCACGCCTCCGCGCGGAAGCGCGGCATCTACCTGGGCTGGTCCCCGGTCTTTCACATGAGGGTCAGCCCGGCGGACCGGGATCGCGTGCGCCACTATGATGAGATCATGGCCGCCGGCGGGCGGGGAGACGTGTACGGGCTCAAGAACATCGCCCCCGATATCCAGGACCTGCTCATCGCCCGGGTGGTCAAGCTGCTGGAGCGCGAGAACGCCGAGACAGGCATTCGCTACGCCGACGACCCTGCGCTGGCCTACATCGAGCTGCACAACGAGGACGACATCTTCTTCGACCCCAACAACTTCGACCGTCTCCGCCGGAGCTACCCGACCTACTATCGGGAGTTCCAGCACCGTTTCAACGATTTTCTGAAGGACAAGTACGGGTCGCAGGAAGCCCTGGAACGGGCGTGGGGTGAATCCTACCCGGACGGGCAGAAGCTGAGCGACAAGAGCCTCCGCACCTACTACCCCTGGTGGGAAGTGAAGGGGAAGCCGAGCCCCCGCATCCTCGATTCGCTGCGGTTCATGTACGAGACGCAGCGCGATTTCTACGCCCGCTACGTGGAGGCCATCCGGGATACGGGCTATGGCGGCGCCATCTGCGGCAGTTGCTGGCAGGGCTGGGGCTGGCACGGCCATCTGCTCAACGTGCTGACCGACTACGAGGTGGGCTTCATTGACCGCCACAACTACGCGCCCACCATTCTGAACCGGCCGGGCGTCGGCTGCATCAGCGTCGGTTTCCAGCAGGAGAGGAACCGCCCGTTCAACTTCTCCGAATGGGGCGGCGGCCCCGTCGGCGTGCCCACGATAGCCCTCTACGGCCTCGGGCTGCAGGGCTGGGACGCCTCCTGCCAGTTCTCCAGCAAGATACCCGGCATCTACAACCGCCCGCAGCGGAGCGTCAACGGGAACTGCGACGATTTCATACAGGTCGGCCAGTGGCCGGCGCTCGCCCGCTGCGTCTATCGGGGCGACGTGGAGGAGGGGGCCATCGTGGCCAACCGGCGGGTCAGCATCCCCGGGTTGATGGCCGGGGAGGTGGGCTTCAGCGAGGAGTTCGCCCTGCTGGGCGGCGGCGCCAACAACAAAGAGTTCTCGTCCGTGGTGCCCAAGGAAGCCCTGGCGGCCGGCCGCGTGACGCTGGAGTTCATTGACGGCCCGGTCCCGGCGGAGCCGATCGTGCGGAATGTCGCCCCCTACATAGACCGCGACGCGAAGCGCATCCGTTCCACGACCGGCCAGCTCGTCTGGCACTACTCCGGGCGTGGTTTCTACACCGTCAACACGCCGGGCACCCAGGCGGTCATCGGCTACCCCGGCGGGGAGCCGATGGCGCTGGACGACATCGAAATCGTTTGCCCGCAGGACACCGAACTGAAGATCTATGTTTCCGCGTTGGGGAAGACGGATTCGATCGCCACCGCCGACCGCCTGCTGGTCACGGCCTTTGGTCGCGACGCGGGCACCGGGGCGGTCTTCGACGAGTTCACCGAACGCCCGCTGGTGCAGGGCGGCGAGCCACTGCTGCTGGAGCCCGTGCGGGCCACCATCACGGTCAAAGGCGGGGGAGTCAAGGCCGTCCGACCGCTGGACCATTCCGGCCGGCCACGTCCGGACGCCGCCGGGCTGAAGGTCCGTTCGTCGGACAAGGGCGATAGCTTCACGATAGACGGTTCGGAGACCAGGACGATGTACTACATGGTTGAGAGATGACACAGGATTGGAGGGAAGAGGGAAATGGTGAGAAAATGCGTACTCGCCGCATTGCTGGTGCTGTTGATGGCCGGGCCGGTTGTGGCCGCTCGAGGGGCTGAAAATCCAGGACCTGAAAGCCTGTCGGCGTTCTACGTGGGCAACTGGCTGATCAATGACTCCGTGCCGCCGTTCCATGACGATCTGGGCGAGAGCGCCGGGAAGGAGTGGACCGCCGGGGTGCGGAGCGGCCTCGGCCTGACGCTCTACATGAACCTCTACTACTTCAGGTACGGCTGGGCCTACGGGGACACGCCGGTCTGGACGACCGGGGGCCGGGGCAAGCTGAAGCCGCTCTTCGAGGGGCAGCGGTGGGATGCGATGGTGGTGCAGCCCCACGGATGGGTCGGCCTGCACCGGGATAAGGCGCAGATGGGCCGCTGGTACACCGCTCAGCTCGAGGAGCAACTCGCCACGGAGGATTTCGGGGACGTCTTCAGCGCCGGGGCGCTGTTCGAGGCATTTCTGGCGCACCATCCGGAGGGCGAGCTGATCGTGCTGGAGGGCGTGCCGGAGCTGCCACAGAAGCGCGGCCCCGACGGGGAGTTCGTGATGCAGGAGACCGCTGCCGGACCCGAGCCGGCTCCCGACCGCGAGGGCTACGACTACACGCGCCACTGGGAGAGCGTGAAATACGACCCCGACCAGGGCGACGACGGGCATACGCAGAGCACCCGCGACTACACGCGCAGGCTGATGGGAGGGCTGAAGGCGCGCTTCCCCGACCAATGGAGCGAAGGCAGGCTGCGTTGCATCCCCGTCGGCGAGGTCTATAACGCGCTGGAGAAGCGTATCCGGGCGGGGGAACTCTCGCTGCCGGGCGGCGTTACCTCGTTCTACTCCGACACCCTCCACCAGCGCACCGGCCTGCCGCGCTACGCCCTGGCGGCCACGATGTACGCCGTGCTGTTCCGGGACCGGCCGCACTCGCTGGACTGGTCGGTCTACAACGACCCCGGCGCCTACCGGCAGCTCGGCGGGCCCAACTGGTTCTACGTCCACCAGCCCGACCTGGGCGAGCACCTGCAGATCACCGCCGACCTGGCCGAGGCGGTCAACGACACCATCTGGCAGGTTGTCACCGAACATCCCTGCGCCGGCGTGGACGCCGATTGAGACTCGAGGAGATAGAGACATGAAATTGAAAAGATGCCTGGCACCGGCGGTTGTGGTTTCTCTGCTGGCGCTGACTCCGGCCCTGCGGGCGGCGGAGCCGCCGACCGAGCTGAACACCATGTACTACGGCAACAGTTTCCTGGCGAATGCGGTGCCGTGGTTCCACCCCACATTGGCCCGCAGCGCGGGGCTGGACATGACCGTGCGCACCTCGATAGGGCCGGGCTGGCCCATCCGGCTGCACGTAAGCCAGATGAAGAGAGGCCGGTGGGGGTCCCGCGCGGCGCTGTTCGAGGAGGACTGCGATTCGGTGGTGATCCACCATTTCGTCGCCACCGCTTCAGACGTAATGCCCTACTACTGGGACGGCCCGGGGCGTGTGTGGGTCATCCCGCCACGGGACATGGGCGACGTCGCCGGCGCGGCGCACATCATCAAACTGCACCAGAGCGCCCACCCGGACGGGCGCGCCTTCATCTACAACTCCTGGCCCGGCATCCCCGATGCCCGCGATTTCAAAAAGCGGGTGAAGGACGAGCTGATGGAGTCGGCGCGGAGCGGCGGTGAAGAGCGTGGGGAGACCCTGAAGGAGATCAAGGAAAGGAAGCTGACGTTCGAGGAGCTGGAGCCCCTGCTGCGGAGCTTCGACTACCGGGAGCAGTGGCTCAGGGAATACGACGGAACCCCTGCCACCAGCCACACCCGCGCGTACTGTCGGGTGCTCATGGACGGCCTGAAGGAGCGCTTCCCGAAGCTGTGGCAGGACGGGCGCCTGGCCCTGATCCCGAACGGGGAGGTCTTCTACGAGCTGGACAAGAAGATGCGCGCCGGCCGCATGCCGGGCGTGCCGTGTGTGGGTTACTACTCCCGCGACGGCGGCCACGTCCGCGCCGGCCTGCCGCGCTACACCCTGGCCGCCACCTGCTTCGCCGTCATGTTCCAGCGCCATCCCCGCGAGCTGGACTATTCCATCTACAACGACCTCGCCAATTACACCAACGATAACGTTCGCACACTGCCGGGCGTCATCGGCTCCAGCTACGTCCACCAGCCGGACCTGGGCAAGCTGCTGGAGATCACCCCGGAGCGCGCCCGCATCGTCAACGACACCATCTGGGACGTGGTAACCGGCCACGCTTACACGAATCTAAGTGCTGCAGCGACTGAGTGAAAGCGCAAGGGAGGGATGAATGACTGTCAGAGCGGACGGGTTGTTCGCAGTGTTTGCCGTGCTGTTTGTCCTGTGCGCCGCAACGGTTTCGGGTGCGGAAAAGACATCCTGGACGGTGGTGCCGAGCGGGCGCATGGACGTCGTCGTTCTGGAGGGCGACGCGGTGCGGTTCCGGCTCCAGAACATGGTCTGGGGGCCGGGGTGGTTGAGGGGCAGAGTCCGGATGCAGACCCTCCCCGCCGTGGACGACGGCGTCCGCGTGTTCGAGGAGCAGGGGCTCGCCTTCTACCCCCACTGGTCGAACGTGCCCATGGAATGGACGTTCGACTTGGGCTACGAGATGCGTAAGACCGGGCCGGGAACCATCAGGATGCGCTACACCTGCGCGCCGGAGATGGACACCAAATTCGGCGTGCCCGCCCCGGCCGGGGAGAGGAGCATCAGCCTCGGGCCGCTCTTCGAGACCCCTCCGTACTACCAGGGCGGCTCGTGCACGATCACGACAGCCGACGGCAAGGCCCATGATCGGGCTCTGCCCGTTCCCCGGAGCTCCTATGGGAGCGCCGTCTCCGTGGTGCTCAGGTCCCCCGAGGAGAAGATGACCCGTCTGAGCTTCGACCCGCCGGTGTTCGTGCACAGCGACGTGGGGGAGCTGCGCTTTTTCTCCGGCAATAACAGAACCGTGCCCGCCGGGGAGACGTTTACGCAGGAGATCACCCTCGAACTCCCCGGGCCCACCGATTTCGAGCCGGACAACCGCTGGATTAATACCTCGGACTGGGTGAGTTGCGAAGACGTCAATGACTTCTCACCCGGCAGCGTCATCGGCATGAACGACTGGCTGGACAGCCCGGCCGGCGTTCACGGCTGGATGAACGTGGACGGCGACCGGCTGGTCTTCGAGGACGGGACGCCCGTGAAGCTCTACGGGACCGGCATCGCCTGGGCACGGTTCCTCGTCCCGCCGGAGGAAGCGGATCGGTGGGCCGAGAAGTTCGCCAAATACGGGGTCAACGTCGTGCGCCTGATTCCCTTCGCCGGGCACGGCCACCAGGGCATGATGACCGCGGAAGACCACCTCGAACTCGTGCCCGAGAAGATGACGCAGTTCGACTACCTGCACGCCGCCATGAAGGAGCGCGGCGTCTACGTCGGCTGGTCGCCCCAGTATCACACGGTCCTCAGCCCCGCCGACCGCGACCGTATCATCGGCTACGACGAGATCAAGAAGGCCACGCCAAACATGGACGTGACCTATACCATCCTCAACATCGCGCCGGACATCCAGGACCTGGTGATCCGTCAGACCGTGAAGCTGCTTGACCACCGCAACCCGCACACCGGGCTGCGCTACGCGGAGGACCCGGCTATCCCGTGGATCGAGCTGCGCAACGAGAACGACATCTTCTTCAATTTCGACAATTTCGGCAGGGCCGAGAAGGATTTGCCCGGCTACTTCAAGCGGTTCCGGGAGCGGTTCTGCCAATATCTCGAGGAGAAATACGGGACGCAGGAGGCGCTGGAGCAGGCGTGGGGCGACTCCTACCCCGAGGGCAAGACGCTCGCCGCCCGCGACATCCGTCCCAACTACCCGTTCTGGGAGATCCGTCGGACGGCGACGCCCTACGTGGCCGACACCATGCACTTCATGTATCTGGAGCAGAAGAGTTTTTACGACCGCTATGTGAAGGCCATCCGCGACGCCGGCTACGGGGGCGCGCTGGACGGCTCCTGCTGGCAGGCATCCTGTTGGCTGGGCCACCTGTACAACACCCTGACCGATGCGCAGGTCGGCATCATAGACCGCCACAACTACAACGTCACACGTCTGGACGACCCCGGCACCGGCAGCATGACAGCCGGGTTCCAGCAAGTGAAGGACCGGCCGTTCAACTTCTCCGAATGGGGCGGCGGCCCCGTCGGCGTGCCCACGATAGCCCTCTACGGCCTCGGGCTGCAGGGCTGGGACGCCTCCTGCCAGTTCTCCAGCAAGATACCCGGCATCTACAACCGCCCGCAGCGGAGCGTCAACGGGAACTGCGACGATTTCATACAGGTCGGCCAGTGGCCGGCGCTCGCCCGCTGCGTCTATCGGGGCGACGTGGAGGAGGGGGCCATCGTGGCCAACCGGCGGGTCAGCATCCCCGGGTTGATGGCCGGGGAGGTGGGCTTCAGCGAGGAGTTCGCCCTGCTGGGCGGCGGCGCCAACAACAAAGAGTTCTCGTCCGTGGTGCCCAAGGAAGCCCTGGCGGCCGGCCGCGTGACGCTGGAGTTCATTGACGGCCCGGTCCCGGCGGAGCCGATCGTGCGGAATGTCGCCCCCTACATAGACCGCGACGCGAAGCGCATCCGTTCCACGACCGGCCAGCTCGTCTGGCACTACTCCGGGCGTGGTTTCTACACCGTCAACACGCCGGGCACCCAGGCGGTCATCGGCTACCCCGGCGGGGAGCCGATGGCGCTGGACGACATCGAAATCGTTTGCCCGCAGGACACCGAACTGAAGATCTATGTTTCCGCGTTGGGGAAGACGGATTCGATCGCCACCGCCGACCGCCTGCTGGTCACGGCCTTTGGTCGCGACGCGGGCACCGGGGCGGTCTTCGACGAGTTCACCGAACGCCCGCTGGTGCAGGGCGGCGAGCCACTGCTGCTGGAGCCCGTGCGGGCCACCATCACGGTCAAAGGCGGGGGAGTCAAGGCCGTCCGACCGCTGGACCATTCCGGCCGGCCACGTCCGGACGCCGCCGGGCTGAAGGTCCGTTCGTCGGACAAGGGCGATAGCTTCACGATAGACGGTTCGGAGACCAGGACGATGTACTACATGGTTGAGAGATGACACAGGATTGGAGGGAAGAGGGAAATGGTGAGAAAATGCGTACTCGCCGCATTGCTGGTGCTGTTGATGGCCGGGCCGGTTGTGGCCGCTCGAGGGGCTGAAAATCCAGGACCTGAAAGCCTGTCGGCGTTCTACGTGGGCAACTGGCTGATCAATGACTCCGTGCCGCCGTTCCATGACGATCTGGGCGAGAGCGCCGGGAAGGAGTGGACCGCCGGGGTGCGGAGCGGCCTCGGCCTGACGCTCTACATGAACCTCTACTACTTCAGGTACGGCTGGGCCTACGGGGACACGCCGGTCTGGACGACCGGGGGCCGGGGCAAGCTGAAGCCGCTCTTCGAGGGGCAGCGGTGGGATGCGATGGTGGTGCAGCCCCACGGATGGGTCGGCCTGCACCGGGATAAGGCGCAGATGGGCCGCTGGTACACCGCTCAGCTCGAGGAGCAACTCGCCACGGAGGATTTCGGGGACGTCTTCAGCGCCGGGGCGCTGTTCGAGGCATTTCTGGCGCACCATCCGGAGGGCGAGCTGATCGTGCTGGAGGGCGTGCCGGAGCTGCCACAGAAGCGCGGCCCCGACGGGGAGTTCGTGATGCAGGAGACCGCTGCCGGACCCGAGCCGGCTCCCGACCGCGAGGGCTACGACTACACGCGCCACTGGGAGAGCGTGAAATACGACCCCGACCAGGGCGACGACGGGCATACGCAGAGCACCCGCGACTACACGCGCAGGCTGATGGGAGGGCTGAAGGCGCGCTTCCCCGACCAATGGAGCGAAGGCAGGCTGCGTTGCATCCCCGTCGGCGAGGTCTATAACGCGCTGGAGAAGCGTATCCGGGCGGGGGAACTCTCGCTGCCGGGCGGCGTTACCTCGTTCTACTCCGACACCCTCCACCAGCGCACCGGCCTGCCGCGCTACGCCCTGGCGGCCACGATGTACGCCGTGCTGTTCCGGGACCGGCCGCACTCGCTGGACTGGTCGGTCTACAACGACCCCGGCGCCTACCGGCAGCTCGGCGGGCCCAACTGGTTCTACGTCCACCAGCCCGACCTGGGCGAGCACCTGCAGATCACCGCCGACCTGGCCGAGGCGGTCAACGACACCATCTGGCAGGTTGTCACCGAACATCCCTGCGCCGGCGTGGACGCCGATTGAGACTCGAGGAGATAGAGACATGAAATTGAAAAGATGCCTGGCACCGGCGGTTGTGGTTTCTCTGCTGGCGCTGACTCCGGCCCTGCGGGCGGCGGAGCCGCCGACCGAGCTGAACACCATGTACTACGGCAACAGTTTCCTGGCGAATGCGGTGCCGTGGTTCCACCCCACATTGGCCCGCAGCGCGGGGCTGGACATGACCGTGCGCACCTCGATAGGGCCGGGCTGGCCCATCCGGCTGCACGTAAGCCAGATGAAGAGAGGCCGGTGGGGGTCCCGCGCGGCGCTGTTCGAGGAGGACTGCGATTCGGTGGTGATCCACCATTTCGTCGCCACCGCTTCAGACGTAATGCCCTACTACTGGGACGGCCCGGGGCGTGTGTGGGTCATCCCGCCACGGGACATGGGCGACGTCGCCGGCGCGGCGCACATCATCAAACTGCACCAGAGCGCCCACCCGGACGGGCGCGCCTTCATCTACAACTCCTGGCCCGGCATCCCCGATGCCCGCGATTTCAAAAAGCGGGTGAAGGACGAGCTGATGGAGTCGGCGCGGAGCGGCGGTGAAGAGCGTGGGGAGACCCTGAAGGAGATCAAGGAAAGGAAGCTGACGTTCGAGGAGCTGGAGCCCCTGCTGCGGAGCTTCGACTACCGGGAGCAGTGGCTCAGGGAATACGACGGAACCCCTGCCACCAGCCACACCCGCGCGTACTGTCGGGTGCTCATGGACGGCCTGAAGGAGCGCTTCCCGAAGCTGTGGCAGGACGGGCGCCTGGCCCTGATCCCGAACGGGGAGGTCTTCTACGAGCTGGACAAGAAGATGCGCGCCGGCCGCATGCCGGGCGTGCCGTGTGTGGGTTACTACTCCCGCGACGGCGGCCACGTCCGCGCCGGCCTGCCGCGCTACACCCTGGCCGCCACCTGCTTCGCCGTCATGTTCCAGCGCCATCCCCGCGAGCTGGACTATTCCATCTACAACGACCTCGCCAATTACACCAACGATAACGTTCGCACACTGCCGGGCGTCATCGGCTCCAGCTACGTCCACCAGCCGGACCTGGGCAAGCTGCTGGAGATCACCCCGGAGCGCGCCCGCATCGTCAACGACACCATCTGGGACGTGGTAACCGGCCACGCTTACACGAATCTAAGTGCTGCAGCGACTGAGTGAAAGCGCAAGGGAGGGATGAATGACTGTCAGAGCGGACGGGTTGTTCGCAGTGTTTGCCGTGCTGTTTGTCCTGTGCGCCGCAACGGTTTCGGGTGCGGAAAAGACATCCTGGACGGTGGTGCCGAGCGGGCGCATGGACGTCGTCGTTCTGGAGGGCGACGCGGTGCGGTTCCGGCTCCAGAACATGGTCTGGGGGCCGGGGTGGTTGAGGGGCAGAGTCCGGATGCAGACCCTCCCCGCCGTGGACGACGGCGTCCGCGTGTTCGAGGAGCAGGGGCTCGCCTTCTACCCCCACTGGTCGAACGTGCCCATGGAATGGACGTTCGACTTGGGCTACGAGATGCGTAAGACCGGGCCGGGAACCATCAGGATGCGCTACACCTGCGCGCCGGAGATGGACACCAAATTCGGCGTGCCCGCCCCGGCCGGGGAGAGGAGCATCAGCCTCGGGCCGCTCTTCGAGACCCCTCCGTACTACCAGGGCGGCTCGTGCACGATCACGACAGCCGACGGCAAGGCCCATGATCGGGCTCTGCCCGTTCCCCGGAGCTCCTATGGGAGCGCCGTCTCCGTGGTGCTCAGGTCCCCCGAGGAGAAGATGACCCGTCTGAGCTTCGACCCGCCGGTGTTCGTGCACAGCGACGTGGGGGAGCTGCGCTTTTTCTCCGGCAATAACAGAACCGTGCCCGCCGGGGAGACGTTTACGCAGGAGATCACCCTCGAACTCCCCGGGCCCACCGATTTCGAGCCGGACAACCGCTGGATTAATACCTCGGACTGGGTGAGTTGCGAAGACGTCAATGACTTCTCACCCGGCAGCGTCATCGGCATGAACGACTGGCTGGACAGCCCGGCCGGCGTTCACGGCTGGATGAACGTGGACGGCGACCGGCTGGTCTTCGAGGACGGGACGCCCGTGAAGCTCTACGGGACCGGCATCGCCTGGGCACGGTTCCTCGTCCCGCCGGAGGAAGCGGATCGGTGGGCCGAGAAGTTCGCCAAATACGGGGTCAACGTCGTGCGCCTGATTCCCTTCGCCGGGCACGGCCACCAGGGCATGATGACCGCGGAAGACCACCTCGAACTCGTGCCCGAGAAGATGACGCAGTTCGACTACCTGCACGCCGCCATGAAGGAGCGCGGCGTCTACGTCGGCTGGTCGCCCCAGTATCACACGGTCCTCAGCCCCGCCGACCGCGACCGTATCATCGGCTACGACGAGATCAAGAAGGCCACGCCAAACATGGACGTGACCTATACCATCCTCAACATCGCGCCGGACATCCAGGACCTGGTGATCCGTCAGACCGTGAAGCTGCTTGACCACCGCAACCCGCACACCGGGCTGCGCTACGCGGAGGACCCGGCTATCCCGTGGATCGAGCTGCGCAACGAGAACGACATCTTCTTCAATTTCGACAATTTCGGCAGGGCCGAGAAGGATTTGCCCGGCTACTTCAAGCGGTTCCGGGAGCGGTTCTGCCAATATCTCGAGGAGAAATACGGGACGCAGGAGGCGCTGGAGCAGGCGTGGGGCGACTCCTACCCCGAGGGCAAGACGCTCGCCGCCCGCGACATCCGTCCCAACTACCCGTTCTGGGAGATCCGTCGGACGGCGACGCCCTACGTGGCCGACACCATGCACTTCATGTATCTGGAGCAGAAGAGTTTTTACGACCGCTATGTGAAGGCCATCCGCGACGCCGGCTACGGGGGCGCGCTGGACGGCTCCTGCTGGCAGGCATCCTGTTGGCTGGGCCACCTGTACAACACCCTGACCGATGCGCAGGTCGGCATCATAGACCGCCACAACTACAACGTCACACGTCTGGACGACCCCGGCACCGGCAGCATGACAGCCGGGTTCCAGCAAGTGAAGGACCGGCCCTTCAACTTCTCCGAATGGGGCGGCGGCCCGGTGGCCGTGCCCGTGGTGGCGACCTACGGGCTGGGTCTGCAGGGCTGGGACGCCTCCTGCCAGTTCGCCAGCGGCAAGCCCGGCATCATCAACCAGAGGGACCGGGGCGTGAACTCCAACTGCGACGATTTCATCCAGATCGGGCAGTTCCCGGCGCTCTCCCGCATGGTCTATCGCGGCGACATCGAAAAGGGCGATATCGTCGCCAACCGCCGGATCAGCATTCCCGGCCTGTTCGAGGGAGACGTCGGCTTCGAGGAGACCTTTACCCTACTGGGCGGGGCCAACAACAAGTCGTTCTCCTCGGTGGTGCCCAACGCCGCCCTGATGGCCGGCCGCGTGGTGCTCGATTTCATTGACGAACCGGTCCCCGACGATCCCGTGATCGAGGACTTCGAGCGGTATATTGACCGCGAGAACGACATCGTCCGGGCCAGCAACGGCCAGCTCGTATGGGACCACTCCGGCCGGGGCTTTTTCACCATCAACACCCCCGGCACGCAGGGCGTGGTCGGTTTCGCGGGAGGCAGGGCGCTCGATCTGGATGATATCACGATTGCCGGCGCCACCGACACGAACCTGAAGCTCTACGTCAGCAGCCTGGAGAAAGGGAGGGCGATCAAGGATACGGACCGCCTGCTGATCACCGCCTTCGGCCGCGACGCCAACACGGGCATGGTCATGGACGAGTTCAAGACGGCGCGCCCGCTGGTGGCGGGCGGCGAGCCCCTCCTGATCGAGCCGATTGAAGCACACATCACCGTCAAAGACCGGACGGTCAGCGCCGTCCGCCCCCTGGACCACGCCGGCCGCATCCGGCAGGAGGCCGACGCGCTGAAGGTCCGCCCCACGCGCACGGGCGCAGCCTTCACCATCAACGGAAACGCGAGCAAGACCATGTACTACCTGGTGGAAATGGAATGACAGCCGGGTACACTGCCGCCGAACCGAAATCAGAAAGGAACTTCGCACGGCCGCGCTCCGCGGGGACCTCCAGAAGATCAAGGCCCTGATCGCTGACCGGGCGGACGTCAATGCGCAGGACGAGCAGTACCGCAACACCGCCCTGCACATCGCCGTCCGTAAGGGCCGGCTGTCTATCATCAAAGCGCTGTTGGAGGCGGGTGCCGATCCCCGTATCATGAACCGCGACGGCATCACGCCCCTCGGCCTGGCCGAGACGCAGGGGCACGACCGTATCATCCGCACGCTCGAAAAAGCAACGGACGATTGACCACACGCAAGTCTCGAATGGAAGACATAGCGATGACCCCGAAGCGCTGCCGTTTCCTTGCTCTGACTCTCGTATCTGCCCTTCTGGCGCTGAACGCGGCTTCTGCCGCCCCGTCGGAAGAGAACTGGCCGTTTCCAGAGAAGTGGCTGCCGGTGGACGCGGAAGGCTGGACCGTCCTTGAGCCCGGCCCCGAAGCCCGGCTGATCTACGTGAGCAGCAGTGAGGGGGATGACGCGAAGGCGCAGCACTACAGCCCGGCTTCCCCGGAGATTGGCGACGATCCCTTCCTGCCGGAGGGCTCTCTGAAGCCGTATTCCACCATCGAGAAGGCGCTCCAGCAGGCGCGGCCGGGGCACGGTGACTGGGTGCTTTTGAAACGCGGGGACTCGTGGGAGGGTGGTCATGGTCTGCCCAACGGTCGCTCGGCGGCCGAACCGTTCGTATTCACCGCCTACGGCGGGGCGCACGAGCGGCCCGTGCTGCGCGGGCACGCCCGGCTGAGCCTGGGGCACTTCAAGCCCGGCCGCGGCGGGGAGTTCATCGTGATATCGGGAATTGAGCTATACGACAGCCGGAAGGATCCCGATTCGCCCGACTACGCCGTGATCAAAGGCGAGGACATGTCGGCCGGTGGCATATTCCTGGGGGTCGGCAAAGGTGGCCAATTCCGGAACGTGCTCGTGGAGGACTGCCTTCTGCGCTACGCGATGGTCAACTTTATCAACTACGCGAAAGAGGGGCGGGACCCCGACACCCCCGTCACGGACGTGGTCATCCGCCGCTCGCTGGTCCTGGACATGTACAGGCCTATCGGCCATACTGTGGGCATCTGGTCCAACGATGCATCCTTTCTGTTGGAGGAGTGCATCCTGGACCACAACGGCTGGCTTCACTACCGCACGCCGGAAAACCGGGCGAGCAATGAGCCGGGCATCGCCATCGGCCTGAGCCACAACACCTACCTGTGCAACTGCTACAACACGGTTTTCCGGGGCAACATGTTCCTGCGCGGGGCCAGCCAGGGCAACAAGTGGTCGTCGCTGAAGGAAAGAGGTGTCAAGGACATCGTCCTGGACAACAACCTGTACATGGCCGGCGAGTTTGTGCTCAGCGCCGGCGGGAATGGCGTTGGCGGGCACCGCTTCGTCAATATGGCGATCATCAATAATCTTGCCACACATTTCGGCAAGAAGAAGGGCACCGGCCTGGGTGACGGGATGGGCATCACCGACTGGGACGGCGGCATCATAGCCGGCAATCTCTTCCGGGGCCCGCGCTTTCCGGGAATTCGGCAGAACTGGGCCATACACCTCGGCAGCCGGCAGTGGCACGGCGGCCGCGGCGGGGGAACCGCGCCGCGCGAACCGGACGCGCCGCCGGCCACGCCCGGTAAGGGGCTCCGCGACGTGCATATCGTCGGCAACACGTTCTATCACATGGACGGCGGGAGCCCCGTGGTGGACATCATTTCAGGCCTGGATATCAGCGAGTTCCTCGACAACGTGACCTTCGCCGACAACCGGCTCCATATGCCCGGAATCAACAAGACGCTTCTCAGCATCTCCACGGAGGAGATCGGGAAGTTCACGTTCTCCGGCAACGCTTACCAGGCCGCGGGCACGGATTGGTTCGCGGTCAGCGGTAAGGCTACGGGGTTTGATGAATGGGTCGAGCTCACGGGCGAGAAGGGGGCCACCGATGAACCGGTGGACTTCCCGGATCCGGAACACGGCATCCTGACCTACATGAAGCGCCTCGGCTACGAGCCAACACTGGAGGCGTTCTACCGGGAGTGCCGCAGGCAATCCAGGCGCAACTGGCGGCCGGAGTTCACCGCGCCCGTCGTGAACGACTGGATCCGCGAGGGCTTCGGCATGGAGAGGGTCGAGTTGAAGGAGAGCGCGGACGGCCGCTACAGGACCCCGTTTCAACTTGTCTCGAAGGAATAGGAGTGGCAGATGAAGATGCTGCAACAGATGCTTCGGAGCACGGCAATCGTTTTGTGCCTGGCGGCCACGTGCACGGCGGCCGCGTCTGGCGCGTCGGAGGAGTTGAACGGGCGGCTTTTCGGTGCCGTGCGCGACCGCGATGCGGAGGCGGTGGCGAGACTCCTGGAGCGGGGCGCCGATCCCGACGCGGAGGAAGGAGCCTGGGGCGGGGACCCGGACCTGTGGATGCGCACGCCCCTGATCGAAGCGGCGCGGCTGGGCGAGATGGAAATCGTGCGCATCCTGCTGGACCACGGGGCCAACCCACAGAAGTGCCAACCCATGAGCGGTTTCTGCCCCATCAACGCCGCTCTGAAGAGTTTTGAGGCGGGAACGGCCGAGATCATCAAGATGCTGGAAGAGGAGGGTGTGGACCTGAGTGCGCCGCCGCCGGAGCCGAAGATCGAGCTGTCCAAATGGTGGAAGAAGCGCCGCGCCGGAACCGTTGACGAGCGCCTGCGCACGCTGTTGCACCGCGCCGCGGCGCCCGGCCGCAATGCCCGGCGCCACGACCCCACGGCCGCCGCGCGCAAGACCCGGATGCTCATCGAGGCCGGCGTGCCCCTGAACAACAGGAACGGTCTCGGGCAGACGCCTCTCATACTGGTCGTTGCCGAGGGACGCTACCAGGGCCGGGAGTCGCAGCTCAACGTGCTGCGGGAATTGCTGTCCCACGGGCCGCACCTGGACGTCCAGGACGTGGACGGCTGCACCGCGCTGCATCACGCCGTGATCGAGATGGACGATGTGGTGGCCGAGATGCTGGTGGGGGCGGGCGCGCGAACCGATCTGGAGGACGAAAACGGCCGCACGCCCCCGGATCTGGCACGTGAGGTGTACCCGCGGGCAGACCTGCTGAAGGCACTGGGCCTGGAGCCGCCCCCCATGCCGGAGGGCGGCATCCGGGCGCACGTCCATCCGAGCCGCACCGGGGGCGTGG